>NZ_CP108393.1:1625000-1950000 GCF_035961655.1 Streptomyces sp. NBC_01317
GCCGCGCCCTGCTCGACTTCCGCCGCGGGCTGTTCGCCGAACACGTCGCCGACTCCCCCCAGTCGGCCCGCGCCGCGTACCGCAGGGCCCACGCCGCCGCCACCGCGCACGAGGAGACCCTGCTGCTCTCCTTCACCTGGCGCCACCTCGCCGGACTCGCCCTGCGCGAGGGCGAGCTGGCCGAGGCGAGACACGGCTTCGGCGAATCGCTGCGGATCCGTGAGGAGTTGGGCTATCTCGTCGGTACGGCCCCGGCCCTCGCCGCGCTCGCCGACGCGGAGCCGGAACCGGAGGCGACCAGGCTGCGCGCCGAGGCCGGGCGTCTCTTCCGTCTGCTGGGCGGCGTACCGACGTGGCTGGCCGACCAGTTGACGCCACCTGCGCCGGTGTGAGCGGCCGGGCGGGCGGGAGGCTGCGGTGGCGCTGCGGACATTCCGGAGCGGTGCTTCTCTCCGACTCGAAGACGATCATCGTTGATGATCTTCGTACACGGCCGCCGACGCCCGGCACAAGACGGCCCCGGACTTCGTGATCACAGAGTGATCGAATCCGCCTGGTCGCCGGGGAGACGCGGATACGGCACCCGCGTCGGCGGTTCGCCGCCGTGCCAGGAGCGCCAGAGGCTCGCGTACGCCCCGCCGCGCGCCACCAGCTCGTCGTGCGTGCCCAGCCCGGTCAGCCGGCCGTCGTCCAGCACCGCCACCCGGGGCACGGCCAGGACGGCGACATACCCGTACACCGCCACCAACTCCGCGACGGAGATGGTCCCTTGTGCGGCCATCCTCGCCGCGAGCCAGGTCACGGCGGCGAGGAAGAGGTCCGGCAGGCCGGGGCCGAGGGCGTCGATCCAGCTGGTGACCGCGCCGACCCGGTAGCCCTCCTCCCGCAGCCGGCCGGAGTCGCGCCGCAGCGGTCCCACGGCGACCGCGAGCAGCGGCACCCCGAGCAGGGCGACGAGGGCGGGGAGCGGGGAGACGGCGAGGAGGAGCCCGGCGACGGTGACGTACGCGAGGACCGCGCCCAGGGCGAACAGCGCGCCGGTCCAGTCGGCGAGCGCGGTCCGGTCGCCCGCCCGCCACCCGTCGCCGACGGCGCGGGAGAGAAGGTACGGCGACAGGGCCAGGCACAGCATCCAGAGCGTGCCGTACGTGGCCAGGCACCCAATGACCGCAAATGCGGAGCGTTGCTGAAAATCCGTCAGATGGGTAAAAGGGGGCACAGAACGCCATGGACGACCTGCCCTGACGTGGTGCTAAGATCGCCACGCTTGCCAAGCGGTAGGAAAACCTGCTAAGGCATAAAGAATATTCCGCGCATCGGCCCAGAAATCCGCCACATCCGGGGGAGACCTATGCCATTAGCCGGGCCTTTCACGGCTGTCCGGCAGGCGAGCACGCGCGGCCGACCGTGCATTCATGTCCGCACCTGGTTGCCCATTCGCCCGAAGAGAGCCCTATGACGCAATACTTTCAGGATCCAGCGCTTTGGGGACTTATCGCTGGAACCCCCGTGGCCGCGACCGCGATCATTCGTGGACGCAAGTCAGTCGTTGAGCTGCGGAAAGAGAAGGAAGAACTCAAGCGGCACTACACGAATCTGGAGGAGCACTACGCAGAGGCCGTGGAAGAGGCCAAGGACCGCGCAGAGGAAGCCACCAAAACGGCTCTCAAGTCTGCCATGCGGACCCTTCAGGGCCTGGCGAGCGAGCAGCAGCTCGCGATCACGAAGATTCAGGACAAGTACGGCGAGCTCCAGATTCTTCAGGATCTCCTCGACATCGACCACATGAATTCGCAGTTCGCCCGGCGTGCCCAGTCGATCGCCGTGCTCTGCGACGGATGGCTCGGCCGGCAGCGCGCCGCGGCCTCCCTGTACGACGTGGTCCGCAGCGCGAAGGGGCGCATCCGCCACTTCACCCGGGTGGAAATCCGGGCCCAGAGTAATTTCGCCATCGTCAGCCGCGCCGTCGAACCGGTCGCGCTCACCCTGGCCGAACTGCTGGACAACGCGACCAGTTACTCGGCGCCGGAAACGATGATCGAGATCAATATCCGGCCCGTTCCCAAGGGTGTCTGCATCGTCGTCGACGACGCCGGTGTCGGCATGAACGAGGAAGAGAAGGCGAGGGCCGCCAAGCTCCTGTCGAGCGACCGCGCGCCCGGTGTCTCCGGTCTCGGCAACCCGCCGCAGTTCGGCTTCACGGTGATCGGTGTGCTCGCCGCCCGGTACGGCTTCAGTGTCTCCGTCGACTCCACGTCCCCGTACGGCGGGGTGCGCGCGGTGGTGCTGCTGCCCGACGAACTGCTCACGTCCATGCCAGAGCCCGAGGAGATTCCAGCCGTGGCCACCTCCTCCCCGCTGCCGTCCGACGAGGACGCGACGGGCGGCGTGAGCTCCCCCGCGGCCGCCCCCGCTCCCGCCACCACGTTCGGCGGCCTGCCCAAGCGCCGCAGGCGCGGCGCGATCTCCATCGTGCCGACGGCGGGCGAGACGGCGGAGGCGCCGGCGCGCGACAGCGAGAAGGCCGCGTCCGTCATGGGCGCGTTCCAGCGGGGCACGCAATCGGGCCGTCGTTCCACCAACACAAGCAGTGAAGGGCATGAGGCGCAGTGAACTACGATCTCTCGTGGATGCTTGACAGTGCTCTGGAAGTGCCCGAAGCACGCCATGCCATTCTGGTTTCCGCGGACGGCCTTCTCATGGCCCGTTCCAAGGATGTCGGAAAGGACCACGCCGACACCGTCGCCGCCGCGATGAGCGGAATGCAGTCGCTCAGCCGTACGGTCGCCGATTTTTGCGGCGGCCCCGATCAGCGGCCCCAGTGGCGTCAGACTCTCGTCGAGTTCGACCACGGCTGGGTGTTTCTGATATCGGCCGGAGAGGGCGCCTATCTCGCCGTCTCCGCCTCGCCCGAAGTCGACATGGCTGAGATCACCTTCCGCATGCAGCAGCTGGTCGGCCAGCTCGGCAAGGCCCTCACCAGTCCCCCTCGGGAGGATGTGAAAGCATGACAACACCGGACGAGCCCGAGCTGGAACAAGAAATCACTCCATTAGTGCGACCGTATGTGATCACAAACGGTCGCGAGCTGCTCGACGACAACGATTTCTCGCTGATCACTCTGATCACGGTGTCCGAGAACGCCCCGCAGAACGGGTTTCTCGATCCCGAAAAGCGGCGTCTCATGGAGCTGTGTTCCGGCGGTTTCCTCTCGGTCGCCGAGATAGCCGGGCACACCCACCTGCCCGTGGGTGTCGTCAAAATCCTCCTGCACGATCTCACGGCGGACGGCTATCTCTACACCCGTGCGCCCATACCTCCGGCAAAACGCGTCGACAGGCAAATCCTCGAGGAGGTGCTGAATGGGCTCCAAGCTCGCTTTGGATGACGGCGTCTACCTGCGCGATTCGGTGCAGACCGCCGCCAAGATCCTGGTGGTCGGTCATTTCGCGGTGGGAAAGACGACCTTCATCGGGACCATGTCCGAGATTCCGCCGCTGCGGACCGAAGAGGTCATGACGCAGGCGGGCGAGGGGATCGACGACCTCAAGGGCACGCCGGGCAAGACCACGACGACCGTGGCCATGGACTTCGGCAGGCTCACGCTCAGCGAGAAGCTGGTGCTGTACCTGTTCGGCACCCCCGGACAGCAGCGGTTCGTCCAGGTCTGGGAGGACATGTCGCGCGGCGCCCTCGGCGCCCTGGTCCTGGTCGACCCGAACCGGCTCGAAGAGTCCTTCCCCGTGATGGACCTGGTCGAGCGGTACGGAATTCCGTACGCCATCGCCGTCAACCGGTTCGACGACGGCACGCCGGGCCACTCCGACGACGAGATCCGGGAAGCGCTCGACCTGCTCCCCGAGACCCCGCTCGTCACCTGCGACGCGCGCGACCAGCGGTCGTCCGCCAATTCCCTCATCGTACTGGTCCGTTATCTCCAGTCGCGCCTCAACTAGGAGTCCAGGCATGCAATCTCATTCGGAATTCCTTGCTCCGCCGCCCGGCTGCCCCGCGCACAACAGCGGCAAGAGCGTGCCGCTGCACGGGCCGGAGTTCGCCGCGGACCCGAACGGCTTCTACAACTACCTGCGGCAGTTCGGGCCGGCCGCCCCGGTCGAGCTGACGCCCGGGGTCGAGGCCTCGCTCATCACCGACTACGCGGCCGCCCTGCACGTGCTCCAGAACCCCGACACCTTCGCCAGGGACGCCCGGCGCTGGCGGGCCCTGAACGAGGGCCGGATACCGGACGACAGCCCCGTCCTGCCGATGATGATGTACCGGCCGAACCCGATGTTCTCGGACGGCGCCGATCATCTGAGGCTGCGTCAGGCGGTGACGGCCAGTCTGGCGCGCATCGACACACACCGTCTGAGCCGGCACGTCGACCGGGTCGGTTCCTACCTCATCGACCAGTTCAGCGGGCGCGGCCGGGCCGATCTGGTCGCCGACTACGCGCAGTTGCTGCCCCTGCTCGTCTTCAACGACCTGTTCGGGTGCCCGGCCGAGATCGGCGACCGGCTCATCTTCGGCTTCTCCGGGATCTTCGACGGCGTCGACGCGGAGAAGGCGAACGAGGTCCTCAGCGAGTCCCTGTTCGAACTGGTCGCGCTCAAGCGCGCCCAGCCCGGCGACGACGTCACCTCGTGGCTGATGCAGCACGAAGCCGGCCTGAACGACGAGGAGATGATCCATCAGCTCGTGCTGCTGATCGGCGCGGGCACGGAGCCGACGCAGAACATCATCTCCAGCACCTTGCGTCTCCTGCTGTCCGAGGACAAGCGCGGGGACGGCATGCTGGTCGAGGACGCCATCAACGACGTGCTCTGGAACGGCCCTCCGATCGCCAACTACGCCGTGCACTACCCCGTGTTCGACGTGGACCTCTCGGGAAGCCGGCTGGACGCGGGGAACCCTGTCCTCATCAGCTTCGCGGCGGCCAACAGCGACCCGGGCCTCTCCGCGAGCCGGCAGACCCTCAGCAAGCGGGCGCACCTGGCCTGGGGCGCGGGACCGCACGCGTGCCCGGCGAAGGACCCCGCGCTCCTGATCTCCGTGCTGGCCGTCGAGAAGCTTCTCAACACACTGCCGGACATCGAGCTGGGCGTGCCGGCCGGCTCGCTGACCTGGCGTCCCGGACCGTTCCACCGCGCGCTCAACGCGCTGCCGTCCCGCTTCACGCCCGTACGGCACGAGAGGCGCGAGTCCGCTCCCCTGCCGACCTCGGGCCGCAATGCCGGAAATACTCCGGTACGGGATCAGCCGCAGCGAGCCCAGAAGGGTAACTTCTGGAGCGGATTCCTGTCCTGGTGGAAGGTGTGACATTCGCAACATGCCAGAGGCATTGTCGGTCGAATGAGTGTTCCACCATCGGGGTAGACAGGGTTGGCGAATCTTATGTGATGTCTTGAATAAAGGAGTCTCCGTGGAGCCGTCCCTGGCAGCGCCACTCATAGACCGACGCGCGGTGGTTTCACTCTTCTCCCGTCTGCGCACGGCGAACGGCCAGTCGAATCCACTGCCTTTCTACGCGGATCTCAGGTCCATGGGCAGCGTCGTGCCCGCCCCCTGGGGCGGCCACCTGGTGAACTCCTTCGAACTCTGCAATCAGGTATTAAGAGATCGGGCCTGGCAGGTACCCGATAGCGCATGGCGCCTTCGCCAGGGCGAGAAGACCCGGTGGAACTCCATTTCTTCGCGGGAAATGGGCAGGACACTTCCCGCACTTAATCCGCCGCATCACACCCGGGTGCGCCAGTCGATCGGCAATCTTTTCGACCGCAATTCCCTGGAAGCCACCAAGGATTCGGTCGAGAGGACGACGGAGCGGCTTTTCGACCGGCTGGCCCAGGAATTGCGGGAGAACGGCGAGGCCGATTTCAGCTCTCTGGTCAGTGAGGAACTTCCCTCTCTCACCATTTGCGAATGGCTCGGTCTGCCGATCGAGGACTACGCGCTGATGAGGGACCTGACGCATCACCAGGTGTTCGCGCAGGAATTGCTGCCCTCGCCGAGCCAGCTCGCGTTGTCCGACACCGCGACCCTCCGTCTCCAGGAGTATTTCGTCGAGCTGGTGGCGAAGCGGCGTGCGGAGCCCGGGGACGACCCGATCTCCACGTGGCTCAGGACCTGGGACGGGATCGAGTCCGACCCCGCCAAGGCCGACGAGGCCGTCTACCTCCTCGCCCTCCTGGTCGTGCTGGCCGCGCCGGAGACCACGTCGACGCTGATCTCCACCATGGTGTGGCTGCTCCTGGAGCACCCCCTCCAGCTGGAGTGGCTGCGCGCGCATCCCCAGCACCTCCCCGACGCGGTCGAGGAGGTCCTGCGGTACGACTCCCCGAACCACATCATCAGCCGGGTCGCCGGTGAGGACACCACACTCGGCGGGGTGCGGGTGTCCAAGGACCAGATGGTGCACCTCATGATCGGCGCCGCCAACCACGACCCGGCCCAGCACTCCGAGCCGGACGTCTTCAACATCCGCCGTCGCGCGACACATCTGAGCTTCAGTGGCGGAATCCACTACTGCCTGGGCGCTCCGCTGGCCCGGCTGGAGGCGACGACGGTACTGAGCACGCTGCTCAGGCGGATGCCGTCCCTGCGCATCAGTTCGCCACCGGTCTGGGCGCCCCGGGTGGGTTTCCGGCGCATCGCCTCACTCGGAGTTGTCGCGGGCTGACACACCGTCAGCGTCCGACACTCCGTCAGCTATCGAGCAGAGCCCGCGCGACAGCGGACGACAAACGAGGAACAGCGTGGTGGATGCTTTCAAGGTTCTGCGTGTACGGCACGAAGGGCCCCTGCTGAAGGTCCAGTTGAACAGCCCGGAGACCGGGAACGCCGTTTCCGGGCTGATGCTGGACGAGCTTCTCGCCGTTCTGGACAGCGTGCACAACGACCCCGGCATCCGCGTGCTCATCCTCTCGGGTGCCGGGGACGACTTCTGCGTGGGCGGTGACCGGCGGGAGTTCGCCGAGTTCCTCCGGACGGACCCCAGCGGGGTGGCGATGCGCACCCTCGGCACCAAGGCCCGCCGGGTCTGTGACGCCCTCGCGACCTCCGACGCGGTCACCGTCGCCCGGCTGCACGGCGGGGTGATCGGCGCGGGGGTGGCGCTCGCGGTGTACTGCGATCTGCGGGCCGGCGCGGACAACTGCCGTTTCCGGCTGCCCGAGCTGGCGCTCGGCATGCCCCCCGCGTGGGGCGGCTCACTGCCCCGGCTCATCCAGGAGTCCGGCGCCGCCCGGATCCGTGAACTCATCATGACCGGCGAGAACTTCGACGCCGCCAGGGCCGCCGAACTGTCCCTGCTCCACAAGGTCGTTCCCGAGGAGGAGCTGGAGGACGCCATCAGCGCGTGGACCAGGCCGCTGGTGCGCAGGTCCGCGGCGGCGCTGCGGACGACGAAGGTCATGATGAACGCGTACGCGTCCGCCAGCCGCCTCGCGGACGCCTCTCTTTTCGACGCGGAACTGCTGACCGCCTCGGTGGCAGCGGGGCGGGCGGGGCGGAGCTGAGACGGGGCGGCAGACGTGCGTCCGCTACGCGCCCCTGAAGTGTTCCCGTACGAGTGACTGCACCACGGTCAGGTCCTCGGCGGTCAGCGCGTCGAGGAGCGCGGTGTGTTCCGCCGCGTCGGCGACGAGGTCGGCGCGGCGCACCGCCGGGGCGCTGACCAGGGGCCACTGGGAGCGGCGGTGCAGGTCGTCCGCGACCGCCACCAGCTGCTGGTTCCCCGAGAGGGAGAGCACCGCGCGGTGGAAGGCGCGGTCGCGGTCCGCGTAGGCGGCGTGGTCGCCGACGGCGGCGGCCGCACCCGTCGCCTCGGCCAGGGGCCGCAGTTCGGCCCAGCGCTCGGCCGGTACGGTACGGGCCAGCCGGAGCATGACCGGCACCTCGATCAGGGCCCGTACCTCGGCCAGTTCGGCGAGTTCGGCGGCGCCGCGCTCGGCGACCCGGAAGCCGCGGTTCAGGACGACCTCGACCGCGCCCTCCCGCGCCAGCTGCTGCATCGCCTCGCGGACGGGCGTCGCGGACACGCCGTACCGCTCGCCGAGGGCGGGGGCCGAGTAGACCTCGCCGGGGACCAGGTCGCCGCTGACGAGCGCGGAGCGCAGGGCGTCGAGGATCTGGCCGCGTACGGAATGGCGCCGTACCGGCCGGGGGACGGACGGTTCAGGGCCGCTGTACGTGTGTTCCCGGTGCTCCGGTGACGTACGCGACTGCTTCGGCACCCGGTCGGGGCGCGCGGCGGCGTACGGCGGGGGCGCGGTCCTCTCCCGCCCGCCGTCCTGTTCCAGGCTTCGCTCCACCCGGTTCCACCTCCGCTCCTCCCTGAACGATAGGCGGGCGGGGCCGCAGTTCAAAGAGCGAAAGTGTCGGGTAAGGTAAGGCTTACCTGCAAACGATCGCGATTCGGTGGTCCCCTGCATGACCCTTCCCGCCCTGCTGCCCCGCTTCCCGGCCTCGCCGGTCACGGACGCCTACGCCCGGCTGACCGAGGTCTTCCCCGCGCTGCGCGTCGACGAGATCGCGGCCGGCGGGACACTGCCGCACGACGGTGGCTGGGTGCGCGCGGCCGACCTCGCCGCCGGGGGCCCCGCCCTCGACACGTTCCTCGGCTGGGACGAGGCGCAGATCCTGCGGGACTACGGGCGGCCTGCCCGCCCCGACGTGGTGGCGAGCTTCGCGCTGCACCGCTACGCCTGGCCCGCCTGCCTTCTGGTCACCCTGCCGTGGTTCCTGCACCGCCGGGTACCGCGCGTGCCCGTGGCGGACGTCGCCTTCCAGCGGGTGCTGGGCAGGATGGCCGTACGGACCACGTCCTTCGCCTGCCTGCCGGACGACCCCGCCGCCGGGCACCCGGACGCCCGGGTCGTGCCGGACGAGGAGGCGCTGCGCGGCGAGGTGCGCGCGGCCGTCGCGGAGCACCTCGGGCCGGTGCTGGAGGGCTTCGCCCCCCGGATGCGCCGGGGCCGGCGGGCGCTGTGGGGCATGGCGACCGACGAGATCGTCGAGGGCCTCTGGTACGTCGCCCACCTGCTGGGCGAGGAGCGCCGGGCGATGGCCGAGCTGGAGCTGCTGCTGCCGGGCACGACGGGTCCTTACGTGGGCGCCGCGGGCTTCCGTGAGCTGGCAGGACCGGACGGCGCGGCCCTGGCGACCCGCGACCGGGCGAGCTGCTGCCTCCACTACACACTGCGTCCCGACGACACGTGTGTGACCTGCCCGCGTACGTGTGACGCCGACCGTCTCGGTAAATTGACCGCGAACGTCTGATCCGGCTCTGACCTCGCACTCCGGTCGTCCGCGCCTGACTGCCCGTCACCCGGCGGCTCCATGCCACCCGCAGGGGTGATATTAATCGGACATGACAGCCGCTTTGCGCACGGCAGTTCGAGCCGAGCGTGCCTATTTGTGCGCCTCTCCGCCTCGTTGGCGTTGTCTTGGCCCAAAACCCCCTGAGGGGCACCGCACTTCCGCCAATATGGCGCCCGATACGCCCTACTGCGATGCAAGGAACACCGCATGCGACTGACCGACATATCGCTGGACTGGCTGCTCCCCGGCGGCGTGCTGCTCGTCGGAATCCTGGTGGCGGTGGCGATCCTCGCGCGCGGCAAGCGCGCCGGTGAGAAAACCGCGACCGAGGACTCCTGGGAGCGCACCGAGGAGCGCCGCAGGCGCAAGGAAGCGATCTACGGAACCGCCTCGTACGCCCTGCTCTTCTGCTGCGCCGCGGTCGCCGCGGCGCTCTCCTTCCACGGCCTGGTCGGCTTCGGCCAGGAGAACCTGAACCTGACCGGCGGATGGGAGTACCTCGTCCCGTTCGGACTCGACGGCGCGGCGATGTTCTGCTCCGTCCTGGCCGTGCGCGAGGCCAGCCACGGTGACGCGGCTCTCGGTTCACGGCTGCTGGTGTGGCTGTTCGCCGGCGCCGCCGCGTGGTTCAACTGGGTCCACGCGCCCCGGGGCCTCGGCCACGCGGGTGCGCCCCAGTTCTTCGCCGGCATGTCTCTCTCGGCCGCGGTGCTCTTCGACCGCGCGCTGAAGCAGACCCGCCGTGCGGCGCTGCGCGAGCAGGGCCTCGTGCCCCGCCCGCTGCCGCAGATCCGGATCGTACGGTGGCTGCGCGCGCCCCGCGAGACCTTCGGCGCCTGGTCGCTGATGCTGCTCGAAGGCGTCCGCACCCTGGACGAGGCGGTCGAGGAGGTCCGTGAGGACAAGCGGACGAAGGAGCAGAACCGGCACCGCAGGCGGGAGCAGCAGAAGCTGGACCGGGCGCAGATCAAGGCGCTCAACCGGCAGCACCGCGCCTGGGGCCGGGGACGCGGCGGTGGCCGTCAGATCCCGCTGCCCGCCGTGACCGCGCCAGGAGGGTCCGTGCCGGCCGTCGAGGCCGCCGCGGAGCCTGCTATACCCGAGCCGGGACAACTGCCCTATCGCTCCCGGCTCTCCCTTCAGCCCGCGACGGGCAGTGAAGCCCCCCGTACCGTCGACCTCACCGCTGAGGACGACACCCAGGCATTGCCACGGCTCGACTCCCTGGAGCGCAAGCTCAAGGACCTGGAGCAGCAGTTCGGCTGAGGTCCCCGTGTGCGCGACTCGCGGCTCACCACGCGCGGCTCGCGCGGGAGATTCGCACCCATCGGACCGGTGTGGCGGAACAACCGTCATGCCGGTCCGGCGTGTGTGGCCACCGCTTCCGCTCCCTGTACGGCTCGGTGCGCCCGCGCCCCCCGCGGGCTCAGGCGGCGGCCTCACCGTTCATCTCGAACCAGACCACCTTTCCCAGTGGCCTCGTCCGTATCCCCCAGTCGTCCGCGAGACTGCGCACCAGCGCGAGTCCCCTGCCGTGCGTGGCGTCGTCGGCGGCCCGTACGGGCGCCAGGGGCGGCCCGGCGGGCGGCGCGGCGAAGTCCCGTACCTCCACACGCAGTCGTGAGTCCGCGACGGTCGCCGTGACCACCGCGCCCCGCTCCGTGTGCACCAGCGCGTTGGTGACCAGCTCACTGATGAGCAGCTCCGCCACCTCCGCGCAGTCTCTCTCCTGCCAATGTCTCAGCAACTCCCGTAAGGCGTGACGCACCTCCGGGACGGCCGCGAGATCGGCGCCTCCCATTCGGCGCCGCAATCCAGCCATCCTTCTGTCCCCCCGCTCGTACCGGCTTCTACTCCTGTCTCGATATCTACAGGAGATGCATGCCCGACGCGGGACCGCTCACGCATTCAGATCCGCATCCCGGGGGCGCACGGAATCAGGGACGGGGCACGTTGCGGAGGTTGGAGCGCGCCATCTGGACCATGCGCCCCACTCCGCCGTCCAGGACGACCTTGCTCGCCGAGAGCGCGAAGCCCGTGACCATGTCCGCCTTGATCTTGGGCGGGATGGAGAGCGCGTTCGGGTCGGTCACCACGTCGACCAGCGCGGGCCCCTTGTGCTTGAAGGCTTCCTTGAGCGCGCTGCCGAGCTGCCGGGGCTTCTCGACCCGTACGCCGAAGGCACCGGCCGCCCGCGCGATCGCCGAGAAGTCGGGGTTGTGGTTGGTGGTGCCGTACGACGGCAGTCCCGCCACCATCATCTCCAACTCCACCATGCCGAGGGCCGAGTTGTTGAACAGGACGATCTTTACCGGCAGGTCGTACTGGACGAGGGTGAGGAAGTCGCCCATCAGCATGGAGAATCCGCCGTCGCCCGACATCGCGACGACCTGGCGCCCCCGGTCGGTGAACTGCGCGCCGATCGCCTGGGGCAGGGCGTTGGCCATCGAGCCGTGGCTGAACGAACCGATCACACGGCGGCGGCCGTTGGGGGTGAGGTAGCGGGCGGCCCAGACGTTGTTCATGCCGGTGTCGACCGTGAAGACGGCGTCGTCATCGGCGAGTTCGTCCAGAACGGACGCGACGTACTCGGGGTGGATCGGAGTGTGTTTCTGCACGTTGCGGGTGTAGGCCTTGACCACGCCTTCGAGGGCGTCCGCGTGTTTCTTCAGCATCTTGTCGAGGAACTTGCGGTCCGTCTTGACCTTCACCCGGGGGGTCAGGCACCTCAGCGTCTCGCGTACGTCGCCCCACACCGCGAGGTCCAGCTTGGAGCGGCGGCCGAGGTGTTCCGGCCGCACGTCGACCTGGACGATCTTGACATCGTCGGGGAGGAAGGCGTTGTACGGGAAGTCCGTGCCGAGCAGGATCAGCAGGTCGCACTCGTGGGTGGCCTCGTAGGCGGCGCCGTAGCCGAGGAGCCCGCTCATCCCGACGTCGTACGGATTGTCGTACTGGATCCACTCCTTGCCGCGCAGGGCGTGGCCGACGGGGGACTTGACGCGTTCGGCGAACTCCATGACCTCGGCGTGGGCGCCGGCCGTGCCGCTGCCGCAGAAGAGGGTGACGCGACCCGCCTCGTCGATCATGCGGGCGAGCTTGTCGATCTCGGCGTCGGCGGGGCGTACGGAGGGGATGGAGGTGACCAGCGCGTGCTCGACCGCCCGTTCGGGGGCGGGCGCGTCGGCGATGTCACCCGGGAGGGTGACGACGCTGACCCCGCCCTGGCCGATCGCGTGCTGGATCGCGGTCTGGAGGAGGCGGGGCATCTGCTTCGGGTTGGAGATCATCTCGCTGTAGTGACTGCACTCCCGGAACAGCTGGTCGGGGTGGGTCTCCTGGAAGTAGCCGAGGCCGATCTCGCTGGAGGGGATGTGCGAGGCGAGGGCGAGGACGGGGGCCATGGAGCGGTGGGCGTCGTACAGGCCGTTGATGAGGTGCAGGTTGCCGGGGCCGCAGGAGCCGGCGCAGGCGGCGAGCTTGCCGGTGATCTGGGCCTCGGCGCCGGCCGCGAAGGCGGCGGTCTCCTCGTGCCTGACCTGCACCCATTCGATGGCGGAGTTGCGGCGGATGGCGTCGACGACGGGGTTGAGGCTGTCGCCGACAACTCCGTACAGCCGTTGGACGCCTGCCCTGGCGAGGATGTCGACGAACTGCTCCGCCACGTTCTGCTTGGCCATGGGAAGGTGCCCTCTCTGGTCTCCGGTCGCCGGTCTCCGGCCGCCGCCCTGGGTCCATCAACCCACGCCGGGCGGGGTTACGCCTCCCAGACCGCGACGGCCGTGCGGTCGTCCGCGTACCCCTTGACCCTGAGTTGGGTGTCCGCGAGATAGGACGCCAAACCTGGCGGTTCGGCGGAACCCCAGCGGTCGGCCAGCTCGGCCGCGAGGGCCGGGACGCCGCGCAGCGGTTCGGCGAGGCCGGGGCTGCACAGGAGGAGGGTGTCGCCCGGGAGGGCGACGGAGGCCCGGAAGCGGAACGGTTCGGCCTGCGGGGGCACCGGCTCCTCGACGTACGGGGCAGGGGGTGTCGGGATGCCAAGGTCCATGGTCAGCCGGTCACGGCGGGGGGTCTCGGCGGGCCGGGAGCCGAAGCCGACGACGGCTTCGCCGGTGAGGGCGGCGGGGTCGGGGACGGCGGGTTCCAGGTCCTGCCAGGCGCCGTCCCTGAGGCGGAAGAGGCCGCCGCCACCGACCCCGAAGAAGACGCGGGTACGGCAGTCGGGGTCGGCGGAGAGCAGCAGGCAGCGCAGGCTCGCGGTGTACGCGTCGGGCGGGAGGCCCAGCTCGGCGGCGCGGGCGCGGAGCTTGCCGTAGCCGCGATCGGTGAGCCGTTGCAGTCCGGCCTTGAGGTCACCCCTGCGGCCGGCCCTTATGTCGTCGGAGAGCCGGCCGTGACTGCGGCCGACGGCACCGCCGATCCAGTGACAGGCGTCGGCGGCGGCGAGGTGGGCGCCCTCGGTGGCGCGGACGCCGGTGGCGACGGCCACGAGGATGAGCGCGGCATCGCCCTCGCCGAAGCGCGCGGTGAGCAGCGTGTCGCGGCGGGGCTCTCCCCGGTAGCGCCCGGAGTCGCCCCGTACGGAGGCGGCGCGCAGGGTGTACGTCCCGTAGCGGGCGCCGTCGAGCACGGTGTCGGCGACCAGCTCGCGGAGGCGGTCGGCGTGGGCGGGGGGCAGGGCGGTGGGCTCGGGGTCGTAGGTGGGCGGCCCCCCACCGAGATACCCGACACCGGGCCGCTCACCGGCGGGGAAGTCCTCGGCACTGTCCCGCCCGGCGGCGGCGAGAGCCACCACGGACCGCCCGTCCTCCGCCCGGGGCTCGCCGACCCCCCACCCCACGGCCTGCACGGGCGCCCCGGGCCCGTCGAGGGCGGGGAGGCGGGGGTCGTTGGCGGGGGCGCCGGGGGGCGCGGGCCGGATCGGAGGTGGGGCGGGCGGCCCAGGGAGCGTGGCATCGATCGCGGGTGGGACGGGCGCCCCCGAGGGCGCGGATTCGGTCGTCGGCGGCGGGGGCGGCACCGGGGGCGCGGGGTGGTGGCTCGCGGGCGGCGCGGACGGCACTGGGGGCGCAGGGGGCGCAGGGTTGACCGACGGCGGCGCAGGCGGCCCCTGGGGCTCGGGTCCGACCACGGGCGCCACGGGCGGCCCCGAGGGCGCAGGGTGATCCGACTGCGCGGCGGGCGTCCCAGACGACGCAAGCGGCCCCTGAGGCGCGGGTCCGACCACGGGCGCCACGGGCGGCCCCGAGGGCGCAGGGTGAACCACCGGTGGCGCGGGCGGCCCCGAGGGCGCGGGTCGCCTCGCGGGCGGCGCTGGCGGCCCCTGGGGCCTGCGGTCGACCACGGGCGGGTCCGAGGGCCGCGGGGGCCTGGGAGCGACCACGGGCGGGTCCGAGGGCCGCGGCGGCGGACTCACGTCCTCGGCGTCGCCGGAGGACTCCCCGGCCGGAGCGGCCGGACCCCAGGCGGCTCCCGGCGCGGCGTGCGGGTTCCTGCCGGACGGCAGCCCACCGGCCGCCCAAGCCCCCTCACGCACACCCGCACCCGCATCCGGGCCCTGCCCGGCCCGGTCGGCACCGTCCGACGCGTCGGCATCCGCACCGACCGGCCCGGGGGAGGTCGGCGCCCCCGACTCTGCCCCAGTCCCGGGCCGCACGGAAGGCGGCGCCCCGTCCGATGAGTCGGCGGCCGAGGCCGGCGACGACTCGGGCTCAGCCGGAACCACATCCGGCCGTACGGAAGCCGAGGACCGGGAAAGCCCGGGTCCCTCCGGCTGAACCGGAATCAAGCCCCCAGAAGGTCCAGACTCCGCAGGAGCCGAACCGGACGGCTCAGGCGACCCGGACTCCGCCGGAACGGCGTCCGACCACTCCCAGGCCGAGGCCCCGGACGGCCCCGGCCCAACCGGAACGGTGTCCGAACGCTCCGGGGACGAGGCCCAACGATCGCCGGGCTCCGCCCGAACGGCGCCCGGACGTTTCGGACCCGAGGCCCGAGGCGGCCCTGGCTCCGCCGGCACCTCGTCGGACCGCTCCTGGGCCGAGAGCCCGGGGGGTTCGGGCTCTGCCCGGCCCGTATCGCTCCGCGCCGCGGGCGGGGCCCAAGCCAGGCCGGGCTCTCCCGGCCACGCCGGGGCCGAGGCCCCGGAAGGTTCGGGCTCCGCCCCCACCGTGTCCGGCCGCCCTGGAGCCGAGGCCCGAGGCGGTTCGGACTCTGCCAGTACGCCGTCCGGCCGTTCCAAGGCCGGAGTACGACGAGTTCCGGGCTCCGCCGGGACCGCGTCCAACCGCTTCCGGGCCGAGGCCCCGGGAGACTCGGGCTCTGCGGGCACCGCATCCGGCCGCACCGAAGCCGGGGACCAGGAAGGTCCGCCCGGTTCCGGCCGCACCGGGGCGGACGCCCGGACCTCGTCCGGGCGCACCGGGGCCGAGGCCCCAGGAGGTTCCGACTCCGCCGGAACCGGGCCGGGCGGCTCCGGGGCCGACGCCCGAGGGGCCCCGGACGCCTCCGGAATCGCGTCCGACCACTGCCGGGCCGAGGCCGGAGGGGAATCGGAGTCGGCACGGCTCGCGTCGGGCGGCACCGCCGGTGAGGTCCACGACCTTCCGGGCTCCCCCGGCCGCGCCGGGGCCCCGGGAGGTTCGGGCTCGGGCCGGATCGCGTCCGGACGGTCCGGGGACACCGTCCCGGACTGCGCGGGATCTGCCGGAACCGCGTCCGGGCGCTTCGGGGGTGTGGTCCCTGGAACGGCGGGAGCTGGGTCGGCTCCGGTCGGGCCCTCCGGGGGTGACGGCCAGGGGGCTCCCGGGGACGCTGAGGTGTTGGTTCGGTGCGGGTGAGGGGTGGGTTGTGGGAGGGGCGCGGCGTCCGTCGGGGCGTATCGCGG
Source organism: Streptomyces sp. NBC_01317 (assembly GCF_035961655.1). Lineage (NCBI taxonomy): Bacteria > Bacillati > Actinomycetota > Actinomycetes > Kitasatosporales > Streptomycetaceae > Streptomyces > Streptomyces sp. NBC_01317. Next base: position 1,641,208 of record NZ_CP108393.1, read on the forward strand.
GGGTTGTTGTTCCCACCACGCCCGTGGTCGCTGCGTCTCCGGGGACGCCACCGCGTCCACCGCCGAGGCGAAGTGGTCGTCGAGTGCGTCCCCGGTGCCCATGTCCTGCGCGGACTCGTCGTACAGACGGTTCCACCAGTCGTCGGCGTCCGGCCGCTCCCCCTGCTCGCTCATGCCCCTATCTTCGACCGCGACAGGGAGGAGAAAACGGGGCGACCGGAAAAATTAAGTCCGCCGGGCGGCCCCACCCCCCACGGGAAGGACGCCCGGCAGACGTTCACAGTGTCAGCGCGGGGCAGATGCGCCGGCGCGGAGACCGGGGGCATCACCCTCCCCGAGCAAATCCAGGTCAGGCTACCCAAGGGGCATATGACCGGGGTCTGTTGCTGCTGTGATGGCGCCACCTTCGCAGAGCGCGCGGCCGAAAGGGGATGATGGGGGCGGCGGGTTTACGCCGTGGCTGGTTTCCGCCACGGTTCGCGGCGGAAACAGGACGCTCCCGGGGGTTGATCTCTCGGGTCTCCCAGGGTCTCCCAGGGGTTCCAGAGGTCGCCATGGGTCGCCATGGATCTCCAAGAGGTACGGCGGTGTGCGGTGAGGACGGTGCAGGGTGCTGGGAGCGATAGGTCTCGACGAGAGACAGGAGTCCGCGTACCGCGCGCTCGTGGCCATCGGTGCCGCGGACGTCTCGGACCTGGCCCACCGCCTCGCCCTGCCCGAGGCGGACACCGAACGGGCCCTGCGCCGCCTGGAGCGCCAAGGACTGGCCGCGCAGTCCTCCGCCCGTACGGGACGCTGGGTCGCCGCTCCCCCCGCCGTCGCGCTGGGCGCGCTCCTCACCCAGCACCGCCACGAGCTGGAACAGGCCGAGCTGGCCGCGGTGCTCCTCGCCGAGGAGTACCGCGCCGAGGCCAGGGAGCCCGCCGTGCACGACCTGGTCGAGGTCGTGACGGGCGCGAGCGCCGTCGCCCACCGGTTCGTGCAGTTGCAGCTCGGCGCCACCACGGAGGTCTGCGCCCTGGTCACCGGCAAGCCCGTCGCCGTGACGGGGATGGACAACGAGGCCGAGGAACGCGCCGCGCGACGCGGCGTCGCCTACCGCGTCGTGATCGAGCGCGAGGTACTGGCCCTGCCCGCCGGCATCACCGAACTGTCCGCCGCCCTCGGCAGGGACGAGCAGGTCCGCGTCATCGAACGGGTCCCCACCAAGCTCGTGGTCGCCGACCGCAGCCTGGCCATGGTGCCGCTCACCGGGCGGGGCGCCGAACCCGCCGCCCTGGTCGTCCACGCGAGTGGACTGCTGGAATCGCTGCTGGGCCTGTTCGAGGCGGTGTGGCGCGAGGCCCTGCCCCTGCGGCTCGGGTCCGGCGAGGGCGAGGGCGACGGCGCCGAGATCCTGGAGGACGCGCTGCCGGGACCCGACTCCACCGATCTGGAGGTGCTGTCGCTGCTGCTCGCCGGGATGACGGACGCGAGCGTCGCGAAACAGCTGGACCTGGGGCTGCGGACCGTACAGCGCCGGGTGAAGGGGCTGATGGAGCTGAGCGGGGTGACCACCCGGTTGCAGCTCGGCTGGCACGCGTACGAGAAGGGGTGGGTGGCGCGGGAGTCCCGGGGCTGAAACCGGTCCCGGGGCCCGCCGCGCCACGCCCCTCCGCGACCTGCGGGACCGCTCCCGTTCCGGCACGCTGGGCAGATGGACGTGTGGCAGCTGGTGCTGGTGGGGCTTGTCATGGTCCTCGGCCTGTTCGGCGTGCTGGTCCCGGGTGTGCCGGGCCAGGCCATCGTCTGGGCCGCCGTCCTGTGGTGGGCGCTGGGGGACACGTCCGACGCGGCCTGGGTCGTCCTGATCGGCGCCACGGCCCTGCTGCTGCTCAACCAGGCGCTCAGACCGCTGCTGCCCTCCCGCCGGAGAACCAGGACGGGCGCGCCCCGGCGCACCCTGCTGGTGGGCGGCACCACCGCGATCGTCGCCTTCTTCGTCGTTCCGATCGTGGGCGGCATCCTGGGCTTTGTCGGGGGCATCTACGGCGCCGAGCGGATCCGGCTCGGGAGCCACCGGGACGGCTGGGCCTCCACCCGTACGGTGATGCGCACCGCCGGATACCCCCTGCTGGTGGAGTTGTTCGCGTGCCTGCTGGTGGTGGGCGCCTGGCTGGGCGCACTGATCTGGGGCTGATGGCACTGGTCCGGAGCTGAGAGCACCGGTCCGGAGCTGAGGGCACTGGTCCGGGGTTGAGCGCGCCGCCCGCGTGTGAGGCTGGGGCATGACCGAATTCAGTGACGCCGAGCGCGCGTATCTCAGGACCCAGCGGCTGGGGCGCATGGCCACCGTCGACCCCAAGGGGCAGCCGCAGGCCAACCCGGTCGGCTTCCATCCGCAGGACGACGGGACGATCCTCATCGGCGGGTACGCCCTCGGCACCACCAAGAAGTGGCGGAACCTCCTGACCCACCCCAAGGTCGCGCTGGTCGTCGACGACATCGTGAGCGTCACGCCGTGGAAGGTGCGCGGGGTGGACATCCGGGGTGAGGCCGAGCTGCTGACCGGACCGCACGACCTCGGTCCGCACTTCAGCGAGGAGCTGATCCGTATCCATCCCCGGAAGATCCACAGCTGGGGCCTGGAGTGAGCCGCACCCCGGACCCCGACTGAGGCCCCGAGGGGGCGGGGGCGGCCCGCTGGAGCGGCCCCCGCACCCCCACCCGCCTACCGGAACTTCCCCCGCTTCGCGTCCATCGCCGCCCGCCCCTCCACGCCCATGCGCTTCCAGTCGCGCCGGATCTCGGCCCGGAGCCGCGCGTCCGTCTTGGCGACGATCCGCTGGTTCTCCCGCAGCAGCTTGCGGTAGCTCTCCAACCGCCGGTCGGAGAGCGAACCGTCCTCCACGGCGGCGAGCACCGCGCAGCCCGGCTCCGCGCCGTGCGCGCAGTCGTGGAAGCGGCACTCGGCGGCCAGCGACTCGATCTCCGAGAAGACCTGCCCGACCCCGCTCTCCGCGTCCCACAGCCCGACCCCCCGCAGCCCGGGGGTGTCGATCAGCACGCCCCCCGCGGGCAGCACGATGAGGTTGCGGGTCGTGGTGGTGTGCCGGCCCTTCCCGTCCACGTCACGGATGGCCTGCACCTCCATCAGCGGCCCGCCGAAGAGCGCGTTGGCGAGGGTGGACTTCCCGGCGCCGGAGACGCCCAGCAGCACACTCGTACCGTCCGAGACGACGGCGGAGAGCACCTCCACCCCCTCCCCCGTCTCCGCGCTGACGGCGAGCACCGGCACGCCGGGTGCGGCGGACTCGACGTCCTTGACGAGATGGGCCAGTACGGAGGGGTCCGCCACCAGATCGGCCTTCGTGAGGACGATCACCGGTGCGGCCTCGCTCTCCCAGGAGGGCGCGGACTCCCGCAGCAGCGCCGCGCCGGTCGAGCTGGACATCGCGAGGGCGAGGAAGCGCTCGACACGCCCGAGGTCCAGCTCCACCGCGAGCGACACACAGATGACGATGTGGTCGACGTTGGTGGCGAGGACCTGGCCCTCGGAACGCTTCGACGAGGTGGACCGTACGAAGGCGGTCCGCCGGGGCAGCAGCGTCCGGACGAACCGGGGGTCACCGCCCGCGTCGAGGGCGACCCAGTCACCGGTGCAGACGATGCGCATCGGATCGCGCGGTACGACGTACTCGGTGTCCGCCCGGACCGGGCCGGCCGGCGTCACCACATCACACATACCGCGGTCGACCCGCACGACCCTGCCGGGCACCAGGCCCCGCTCGGCGTACGGGGTGAACTCCGCCTCCCAGCCCGCGTCCCAGCCGTAGGGGGCGAGCGGGTGCGACGGAGAAGCCTCGAAGGAGGCAGTGGAGAAAGACAAGGGGAAACCCTTCACAAGGGTGGCCCCGGCCACGCGCCTCGGGCGCGGAAGCTCTGGATCGGAGAAAGCGACGCAGAGAAACAGGTCAGCCGTGGGCCACAGGAGTGTCTGTGACAAACATCTGCTGGATGCGGGCAGCGCCCGTCTCGACGGCAACCATCGGTCACACCTCCTGCTTCACACACGGCTCGGGGAACGAACGGACACACCGTAACGCGCACGCCCGGACGAGCGCCAAGTGTTTTTCGCGGCGGGGACCGGCGGCTCCCACGCCCCTTGTTCGTCTGTTCCTCAGGTGCGCATCGTACGGACACACGGGCGACACCGGCCCGTCCCTTTGGGTCGCTGGCCTGGAGACGCTCTCCCCGCCCGGTTCGCCTCACACCCCCCAAGACACCCACGAGGTCTCTGAACATATGCCTGAACTCAATCGGCGTCGTTTCCTCCAGGTCGCCGGCGCGACCGCGGGCTTCTCCGGCCTGTCGAACAGCATCGACCGGGCCGCGGCCATCCCGGCCAGCCGTCGCTCCGGCACCATCGAGGATGTCGAGCACATCGTCGTACTGATGCAGGAGAACCGTTCGTTCGACCACTACTTCGGCTCGCTGCGCGGCGTCCGCGGCTTCGGTGACCCCCGCCCCGTCACCCCCGTCGGCGGGAAGTCCGTCTGGCACCAGTCCGACGGGACGAAGGAGGTCCTGCCGTACCACCCGGACGCCGAGGACCTCGGCATGCAGTTCATCGAGGGGCTCGACCACGACTGGGCGGGCGGCCACCAGGCCTGGAACCAGGGCCGGTACGACCAGTGGATCCCCGCCAAGTCCCCGGGCACGATGGCGCACCTGACCCGTGAGGACATCCCGTTCCACTACGGGCTCGCCGACGCGTTCACGGTGTGCGACGCGTACCACTGCTCGTTCATCGGGGCCACCGACCCCAACCGGTACTACATGTGGACCGGCCACGTCGGGAACGACGGCAAGGGCGGCGGGCCCGTGCTCGGCAACGACGAGCTGGGGTACGACTGGACGACGTACCCGGAGCGGCTGGAGAAGGCCAAGATCTCCTGGAAGATCTACCAGGACATCGGGGACGGCCTGGACGCGGCCGGGAGCTGGGGCTGGATCAACGACGCCTACCGGGGCAACTACGGCGACAACTCGCTGCTCTACTTCAACCAGTACCGCAACGCGAAGCCCGGCGACCCGCTGTACGACAAGGCGCGTACGGGGACCGACGCGAAGGCCGGTGACGGGTTCTTCGACATCCTCCGGGCCGACGTCAAGGCGGACCGGTTGCCGCGCGTCTCCTGGATCGCGGCTCCCGAGGCGTTCTCCGAACACCCCAACTGGCCCGCCAACTACGGGGCCTGGTACATCTCCCAGGTGCTGGACGCGCTCACCTCCAACCCCGAGGTGTGGAGCAAGACCGCGCTGTTCATCACGTACGACGAGAACGACGGCTACTTCGACCACGCCGTCCCGCCGTTCCCGCCCGCCTCGGCCGCGCAGGGCCTGTCGACGGTCGACACCACGCTCGACCACTTCCCGGGCGACAGCCGCCACGCCGCGGGGCCCTACGGTCTCGGGCAGCGCGTGCCGATGCTGGTGGTGTCGCCGTGGAGCACCGGCGGGTACGTGTGCTCGGAGGTCTTCGACCACACGTCGATCATCCGGTTCATGGAGCGCCGCTTCGGGGTCTCCGAGCCGAACATCTCGCCGTGGCGGCGGGCGGTCTGCGGCGACCTCACGGCGGCCTTCGACTTCTCGCTCAAGAACACGCGGCCCGCGCGCCTGCCCGGCACGGACGGGTACGAGCCGCCGGACCAGGACCGGCACCCCAGTTACGTACCGGTGCCGCCGGACCGTCCCGTCCTGCCCAAGCAGGAGAAGGGGTCGAGGCCGACGCGCCCGCTGCCGTACGCCCCGTTCGCGGACGGGTCCGCGACCCCCGCGACCGGGCGGTTCACGCTCACCTTCAGCGGCGGGGAGGAGGCGGGGGCGGCCTTCACGGTCACCTCGGCGAACCGTACGGACGGGCCCTGGACGTACACGGCCGGGGCGGACGAGCGGCTCTCCGACACCTGGAACACCGCGTATTCGAAGGGCGCGTACGACCTCTCGGTCTTCGGGCCCAACGGGTTCCTGCGCACCTTCAAGGGCTCGGGCACGGTGGCGGGCCCCGAGGTGACGGCCCGTCACGACGGGCACCGGGGCCGGGTCGAGCTGACGCTGAGGAACGCGGGCAGGCACGACTGCCGGCTGACCCTCACCGACGCGTACGGCGGCAGGAGCGAGACGGTGAAGGTGCGCGCGGGCGGGCACGTGGTGCACACCGTCGACACACGGCACGGCAAGCGGTGGTACGACGTGTCCGTGACGGCCGACACCGACCCGGCGTTCCTGCGGCGGCTCGCCGGCCACGTGGAGACCGGCGAGCCGGGCGTGAGCGACCCGGCGATCATCACCGGGTGACCCCCAGGGGGCGGCCGGCCGGACCGGCCGCCCCTGAGATCACCCCGCCTCGCTCCGCAGCCACACCGCCGTGTCCGGGGGGAGCTGGCCGTCGGGCAGCGGGTCGCTCGCCAGGAGGGGCTTCGCCCCGTCCGGTACGGACAGCGGTACGGGGTGGTCCGAGAAGTTGACCCGGCACACCAGGCCCGCGCCCTTCCGGAAGGCCAGTTCGCCGGGGGACGACGGCAGCCACGTGAAGCTCTCGTCGCCGAGGAAGTCCCGCCGCAGCGCCAGCGCCGTACGGTACAGCTCCAGGAAGGAGCCGGCCCGGCCGGTCTGCGCCTCGACGGACCGCTCGCCCCACCCCTCGGGCTGCGGCAGCCAGCTGCCGCCCGCGCCGAAGCCGTACGAGGAACCCTCCCTGGTCCACGGCAGCGGCACCCGGCAGCCGTCGCGGCCCTTCTGGCCGTGGCCCGTGCGCTCCCACATCGGGTCGCGCAGGGCCTCCGCCGGCAGGTCGGCCACCTCGGGCAGGCCCAGCTCCTCGCCCTGGTAGAGGTACGTGGTCCCGGGCAGCGCGAGGGTCAGCAGCGCGGCGGCCCGGGCGCGCCGCCGGCCGCGGGTGTCGTCGACCGCCGGTTCGTGACCGTCGCCGGTGACCCAGGCCCGCAGGTCGGTGCCCTCGGGGAGGCCGTAGCGGGTGCGGTGGCGCACGACGTCGTGGTTGGAGAGCACCCACGTCGGCAGGGAGCCGGTGGTCGCCGCGTCCGCGAGTGACGTGTCGACGACCTCGCGGAAGGCGCCGGACTCCCACGGGCAGCGCAGGTGGAAGAAGTTGAAGGCCTGGTGGAGTTCGTCGGGCCGGGTGTAGAGCGGAAGCCGCGCGGCGCTGACCCCCGCCTCGGCGACCATGATCCGGGGCGGGGCGTATCCGTCGGTGATCTTCCGCCAGACGCGGTATATGTCATGGACCTCGTCGCGGTCCCAGAAGGGGTGGTTCAGGCCCGCGGGCGGCGAGTTGAGGGGTGCGGTGTCGCTGCCGTGGGTGTCGCGCAGCGGCGGGGCGAGGTCCTTGCGCAGACCGTGCGCGACGTCGACGCGGAACCCGTCGACCCCGAGGTCGAGCCAGAAGCGCAGAGTGTCCTCGAAGTCGGCGGCGACCTCGGGGTTCTCCCAGTTCAGGTCGGGCTGCTCGGAGGCGAAGATGTGCATGTACCACTGGCCGTCCGGCACCCGGGTCCAGGCGGGGCCGCCGAACTTGGACTGCCAGTCGGCGGGCGGCCCGGCGCCGTCGGGGCCGGTGCCCTCGCGGAAGATGAACCGGTCGCGGGCGGCGGAGCCGGGGGCTGCCGCCAGTGCCTCGGCGAACCACGGGTGCTGGTCGGAGCAGTGGTTGGGGACAATGTCGACGATGGTACGGAGGCCCAGTTCCCGGGCCCTGGCGAGGAGCGCGCGGAAGTCGTCCAGGGTGCCGTGGCGGGGGTCGACGCCCCGGTAGTCGGCGACGTCGTAGCCGCCGTCGGCCAGCGGGGAGGGGTAGAACGGGGTGAGCCAGACGGCGTCCGCGCCGAGGTCCGCCACGTGCCCGAGGCGGTCGGTGATGCCCCGGAGGTCGCCCATGCCGTCGCCGTCGGCGTCGGCGAAGCTGGGAACGTACACCTGGTAGACGACGGACTCGCGCCACCAGTCGGGGCGGGGCCCGCCGGGGGCGGCCCGCCGGTCCTGGGACGTGGCCGGGGCGCGGCCGGAGCCGGTGCGGTCTTGGCCGTCGGCGCTGACGTCCGGGATCGCGTGCTGTGTCACTTAAACCTCTCGTGCCGTGCTCGGGGGACGCCTGGGTGGCGTGCGGTGCGATCATCCCCCAGGGGGCGGATCATCCCCCAGGGGGCGCAAGAGGAGAGCAGGGCGGCGCGGGAGCGGTGGGGCACGCGGGAGCGGTGGGTGGCCCGGCGGCGCGGGACGACGGGTCGTCGGGGCGTCAGCGAGGAGTTCGTACGCCCTTGGCGCGGCCGAGTCGTGCGGCGGCGCGGGCGGCCTGGACCGCGTACGGCCCCTTCGCCTCCGCCGAGCGGAGGGAGCGCAGCGCCAGCAGCAGGACGCCGATGTCGTCGAGGTACACCGGATCGGGCACCAGGTCGGTGGGGAGGATCAGGTAGCCGATCGCGGCCCAGAACATCCACTTGCGCCGCTCCGGCACCCCCGCGGCACGCAGCGCGCGCCGGGTCCGTACGAGACGGACGGCGAGGGTGAGCGCGCCGGCGAGGGTGATCAGCGCCAGCACGACGCCGACGGCGATGAGGATCATGAGTTCCGTGCTCACTGCGGTCTCCTCCGCCGGGGTCCTGGGCCAAGTCCTCCCTACCGGTACCCCGCGAAGGGCCCTCCCACCGGACTCCGCCGTACCAACCCGGCCCGGCGACCCGGGGCGTACGGAGAGTGCGGTCCGCCGAAGACGCCACTCGCGGCTCCGACCGCACACACGTCACCACGAACACAAGGGGGCGCCTCCGGTCGAATCCGCAGACCGCTTGGGGCCGTTCGGCGGGCCAGGAGGCCGCATACGATCAGATTCAGCCAAGATCATCGTGCGGGCATATCGGTGATACAGGTCACAACGGGCTGCCGCGCCCCGGCAGTTGATCTCGCATTCGGCCGCTGTTCAGCAGGCCCGGCGGGTCCGCCGGACGCTACGCGCGTCACGTCCGGCGCGGCACACGCCCGCGCGGCCGTCCGGCGTGCGGCCGGATGACGTCACCGGACAACTGCGGTGCTCGGCGGGGGTACGTGCACCAGGCACCCGATCCACTCCCGGTCGCGACACGGGTGCACTCCCGCACCATCCGCCCCTCCCGTGTACGCCACACCCCGCCGCCGGACCGTGATCCTTCCGGCCGCCGCCACCCGCCCGGGGCCGTACCGTCCCCGGGCGCCGGGCGGTGCGCACCGGTGGTCCAGAAGTGGGCCTTGTCCAGAAAGGGAACTGGAGTCAACTATTCACTCCGTGCGATTGACAGGTTCACGGCCAAAACCGAATGGCGGTGGACAGTCGCACGCCAGCGGTCCGCTTACCCGACGGGCCGCGCGTTTCCCCCATCAATGGAGGATGTTGTGACCTTCAAGCGCCTTTCCCCCCTCGGCTCGATCTCCAGACGCGTCCGTGTTCTCGCGGTCGCCTCCGGTCTGGTGACCGTCGCCGCGCTTGCGGCCCCGACTGCTATCGCCCAGCCCGCCCCCGTCGCCCCCCTGGCGACCCAGCTCGCCACCGCCACCGCCGGGGTGAGCAGCGCCGCCGTCGTCGGTTCCGCCTGGTACACGGACGCCGCCTCCGGCAAGGTCGTCGTCACCGTGGACAGCACGGTCTCCGCCGCCGAGATATCGGAGATCAAGGGCTCCGTCCCGGACGACTCCAAGCTCACGATCAAGAAGACCCCCGGCACGTTCACCCCCCTCATCGCCGGCGGCCAGGCCATCTACGCCGGGGGCAGCCGCTGCTCCCTCGGCTTCAACGTCCGTAGCGGCAGCACGTACTACGCGCTGACCGCCGGGCACTGCACCAACATCAGCGCCAACTGGTACACCAACTCGGCGGGCACCGCGGCGCTCGGCACCCGCGCGGGCACCAGCTTCCCGGGCAACGACTACGGCATCATCCGTCTCGCCAACGCGTCGCTCGCCGACGGCCGGGTCTCCCTCTACAACGGCTCGTACCAGGAGATCTCGTCCGCCGGTAACGCCAGCGTCGGCCAGCGCGTGACCCGCAGTGGCTCCACCACCGGGGTCCACACCGGTACGGTCCAGGCCACCAACGCGACCGTCCAGTACTCCCAGGGCGCCGTGTCCGGTCTGATCCAGACCAACGTCTGCGCCGAGCCGGGCGACAGTGGCGGCGCGCTCTTCGCCGGCACCGTGGCGCTGGGCCTGACCTCCGGCGGCAGCGGCAACTGCTCCTCCGGCGGCACCACGTTCTTCCAGCCGGTCACGGAGGCCCTGAGCGTCTACGGCGTCAGCATCTTCTAAGCGTCCACGGCGTCCGCGCCTTCTCGGACGGAACGTCCCCGGTCGCCGGGCGGGCATCGCGCCCGTCCGGCGGCCGGGGACACGTCCGTTCCGGGGCGCGGGGGAACCCCGGGCTCTCCCGGCGTCAGCCGAGAGCCGCCGCCGCGGGCAGCGTGACCTCGAAGCGGCAGCCGCCCGTGACGTTGTGGACGGCCGTACGGCCCGCGTGGGCCTCCACGATGCCCCGGACGATCGCCAGCCCTAGCCCCGCGCCCGCCGGGGGCGTACGCGCCTGGGTGCCCCGCCAGCCGGTGTCGAACACCCGGGGCAGGTCCTCCGCCGGGATCCCCCCGCAGCCGTCCGTGACGGACAGCACGACGGAGTCCGCACGCCGCACCGCCGCCACCGCGACCGTGCCGTCGGCGGGCGTCCGGTGGATGGCGTTGACGAGCAGATTGGCGAGGACGCGGGTCATCTCCTTGCCGTCCACCTCGACCGGTACGGCCTCGATGCTCCCGCCGACCAGCCGGACACCGTGCTCCCTGGCGAGCGGGTCCACGCCCGCCAGCGCCTCCCCCACCAGGTCGTAGACCGACATCCGGGTCGGTGCGAGGGCCAGCGCCCCGGCGTGGATACGGGACAGCTCGAAGAGATCGCCGACCATCGAGTTCAGCCGCTCGACCTCGGCCCTGATCTGCCGGAAGTAGCGGTCCGGGTCCTGGACCACCCCGTCCTCCAGCGCCTCCGACATCGCGCGCAGCCCGGCGAGCGGGGTCCGCAGGTCGTGCGAGATCCAGGCGACCAGCTCACGGCGTGAGGTCTCCAGGGCGCGCTCCCGCTCGCGGGAGGCGGCGAGCTTGGCGCTGGTCGCGGCCAGCTCCCTGCCCAGCTCGGACAGTTCGGCGGTGGAGTCCCCGTCCGGCGCGGCGAAGCTGCCCCCGTTCCCGAAGGAACGCGCGGCGAGCGCCAGGTCGTGGCTCCGGGCCACCACCCAGCGGCCCAGCAGCATCGCGGTGGCGAGCGAGACGACCGCGGCCATCGCCGCGACCGTGGTGACGACCGTCAGGTCGTGGGTCGACAGGAACATCGCCCAGGCGACCGCGAGCGTCCCCCCGAGCATCGCGACCACCGTGGCGGCGGCGACGACGGTCAGCGAGACGAGCACCGAGCGGTGGCGCAGCAGCCGCAGTACGAGGGCGCCGAGCAGCCCCGCGACGCCGGCGCCGAGGAACGCGTACAGGGCGATGAGGAGCATGTCGGTCATGGTGCTCCTCAGCTCCCGTCGGAATGTACGGGGGCGGGCGTCGCGGATGTCACGGTGACGGACAGGGGGAGCACCGGAGCGGGAGGTGCGTCCACCGGTGCCTCCGCAGGCGCCTCCGCCGGTACGTCGAAGCGGTAGCCGACCCCCCAGACCGTACGGATCAGCCGCGGGGCCGCCGGATCGTCCTCGACCTTGCCGCGCAGCCTCCGTACGTGCACGGTGACCGTCGACAGATCGCCGAACTCCCACCCCCACACGTCGTGCATCAGCTGCTCCCGCGCGATGGCCTGTCCCGGATGGCGCATGAGGTGGGCGAGTAGGTCGAACTCCCGGAGGGTGAGCGAGAGCACCCGGCCGTCCTTGGTGACGCGGCGGGCCGCCGGGTCCAGCGTGATCCCGGCGACGGTCAGCTCGGGCCCGGCCGACGCCCCCCGGCCGGCGTGGCCGCGCCGCAGGACGGACTCGACGCGCAGCACCAGCTCGCGGGGGCTGAACGGCTTGGTGACGTAGTCGTCCGCGCCGATCTCCAGCCCGAGGATCCGGTCGTCCTCGTCACCGCGCGCGGTGAGCATGATCACCGGTACGGGCCCCGCCGCGCGCAGCCTGCGGCACACCTCCAGGCCGTCCATCCCGGGCAGCATCAGGTCGAGCAGCACCAGAGAGGGCGGTTTCCCGGCGGCGAGCCGCAGCGCCTGCGGCCCGTCGGCGGCCCGGTCGACGGCGAAGCCCGCGCGTTCCAGATAGCCGGTGACGACCTCGGCGACGGTGGGATCGTCGTCGACGACCAGGATGGTGTGCATGACGGCAAGTCTCCTCGGACGGTGACCGGCGCACCGCCCCTCGCCTCTTACGAAACCATGACGTCCGATCCGTACCGACTCCACGTCCGATGCGCGTGGGCCCCCCACGTCCGATTCGTGCGCGCCCCCACGTCCGATTCCTTCAAGACCCAGGACCGGCGGGTGCCTACGGTGAGCGCATGACTCCTCGACTCGACGCGACCTGCCTGATCGTCTCCGACCTGGCGGCCTCGCTCGCCTTCTACCGCCTCCTCGGCCTGGACATCCCGGCCGACGCGGACACCGCGCCCCATGTGGAAGTCCAGCTTCCGGGCGGTACGCGGGTCCTCTGGGACACGGAGGACACGGTCCGGTCCTTCGACCCGGGCTTCACGGCACCGAAGGGGGCCGGGCGGATCGGGCTCGCCTTCCTCTGCGACAGTCCCGCCGAGGTGGACGCCACGTACGCGTCGCTGACCGCCGCCGGGCACCGGGGCCACCTCAAGCCGTGGGACGCGGTCTGGGGACAGCGTTACGCGGTCGTCCTCGACCCGGACGGCTGCGAGGTCTCGCTCTTCGCCAGCGCAGCGTAGGCGCCCAGGGTGAGACCCGCCAGCTCACGGGTCTCGCGCGCGAGATGCGCCTGGTCCGCGCACCCGGAGGCCGCGGCAGCCGCCGCGTACGGCATCCCCGCCCGTACGAAACCAAGCGCGCGCTGGAACCGGAGCACGCGGGCGAGGGTCTTGGGCCCGTACCCGAAGGCGTCCAGCGAGCGGCGGTGCAGCCGGCGGGCGCCGAGCCCGACGGCGTCGGCGGTCGCGGCCACGGTACGGCCCGCGTCCAGCCCGGCGACGACTGCGCGCAGCAGGGGGTCGGGCGCGGGAGCGACGGCCGCGCGGCGCAGCGCGAGCGCCTCCAGCGCGGTGGCCGGGTCCCGGGCGGCCGCGAGGCGCGCGGTGAGCCGCCGTACCTCCGCCGGGGACCACAGGTCGGCCAGTTCGACGCGGCGGTCGCGCAGTTCGTGCGCGGGCACCCCGAGCAGGGCGGGGGCGGTGCCGGGCGCGAACCGCACCCCGGCGCAGCCCGTTCCGGGCACGGTGGAGTGGTGGGCCCGGGTGTCGGGCCCGGCGACGAGCAGCCGGCCCCCGATCCAGAGCAGGTCCATGCAGCCGTCGGGGAGTACGGGGTACGGGGCGGTCTCGGCCGGGTCCCGCTCCGCCGTACCGCCCGCGCCTGTCTCGGTCTGCTTGGTCTGTGGGGCCTGCGAGGCCTGGGCGGCCTGCGTCGTCTTCGTCCAGACGACGGCGCCGTCCAGCCGCGAGGCCCTTTCGTCGTACATACCGATGAGGCTAAACCGTCTCCTGCCGGGCGGCGCTGATCCACAATGGTCGCTCCTACGCATTTCCTACCGCGGGGGCGACGATGACGGCACTGATGGAGTTCTCCACCGACAGCGGGGCGCGGGTGATGGTCGAGGTCGACCGTGACGCGCCGGGCGCGAGGCCGGTCAGCCGTGGCAACTCCCTCGCACAGGCGGGCCGTACGTTCGACGAGGCGCTGGTCGGGATCCGGGCGGCGGCCGAATCGGCCCTGGCGGTGTTCCGGGACGGGCCGCTGAAACCGGACTCCGTGGAGCTGGAGTTCGGGGTGAAGCTGATGGCGGAGGCCGGCGCGGTGATCGCCAAGAGCTCGGCGGAGGGCCATCTGACGGTGAAGCTGTCCTGGGCGCCGGGGTCCGGCGGGGTGCCGGACGGCGGGGCCGCGCCGTCCGCCGTGGCCGATCCGACCGTGGCCGATCCGACCGTCGCCGATCCGACCGTCGCCGGATCAACCGTCGCCGGACCGACCGCGCCCGGACCGGCCGGGCCCACCGGGTCGTGAGAGCCTCTCCCGCCTGGCACGCGCGGATCGACGTCGAAGGCGCGGTGGAGGGATCCGGCTTCCTCGTCACCGAGGACACGGTCCTGACCTGTGCCCATGTGGTGGGCCGGTGGCCGCGCGCGGAGGTGGTCTTCCCCGGTGCGCGGGGGCTCGGCCCGGTGGCCGCCGAGGTGGTCGCGCGCGGGGCGTGGGCGGGCGGTGACACGGACCCGGGCGATCTCGCGGTGCTGCGGCTCGACCGGCCGGTGGGCATCGCCCCCGCCGTTTTCGCCCGGCTCGGCGAGCCGTACGCCACACCGCCGCCGAAGCTGGTCGCGTACGGCTTCCCCCACGGCTACGGGGAAGAGGGCGTGCAGACCGAACTGCGCGCCACCTCGCACCTGTTGATCCAGGACGAATGGGCGCAGCTGGAGTACTGGCGGGGCTACGGACAGCAGGCCGACCGGGGATTCAGCGGGGCCGCCGTGATGATGGAGGCGAGCGGTGAGGTGGCCGGGATGGTCGTCTCGCAGGACGCGGTCACCCGCAACTGCCGGATGATTCCCGCGCGGGTGCTCGCCCGCCACTGGGCCCCGCTGGCCGACCGGGTCCCGACCCACGGCTGTCGGCGGGAGGAGAAGCGGCGGCTGCGCGAGCTGGTCGAGCGGGCCCGCGTGGCCCCCGGCACCCCGGGGGCGCTCCTACGGGAGGTGTCCGGTGCGCGGGACTTCGTCCTGCCGGTGGTGGAGCCGGACACGCTGTGGGCGGCGGTCTGGTACCTGCTGACGGAGACTGAACCGCGGCCCGACCGGCTGCCCTTGGCGGACCTGGCCGTGCACCTGGTCTCGTACGTGGACGACGAGACGCTGGGGGACGAGCTGCGCGCCTGGGCACGGAGCCACCGGGGCGCCCACGACAGGGCTCCCGCACCGGAGGTGCTGTCGTCGGGCGGGTCGTCGCCGGAAAAGGTGCCGCCGGAAGAGACGTCGTCGGAAAAGGTCTCGTCGGCCACGGCGCGGACCGGCCTCGCCTCCGCCGAAGGTACGGCAGGCGTCAGTGGCACGGCAGGCACCGGCACAGGCGCCGGGGGTACGGCGGGTGGCGGCCCGGCCGTACCCCTGCTCGGTTCCGTGGAGCAGCCCCCGCGGCCGGCCCTCCGCGCGACCCTGTCCGCCCCCGCCACACCGTCCACCACACCGCCCGTCACGCCGACCGTCGTACCGCCGCCCCACGTCGCCCCAGACCCGGCTCCCGCCCCGCCGCTCCCCTTCGCTCCCTCGCCCTCCTGGGGTCCGGAGCCCGTACCCGCGCCTTCGCCCGCCCCCGGTCCGGCCCCCGGCCCTCCCGGTGGCACCCGCCACTGGTCGCCGATCCTGGTCGAGATCCGCCGCAGCGGCGCCGACAGGAACGCGCTGCTGGTCGAGGTGTCCGCGTACCGGCACGGCCACCGGCGGCTGGTCGGCGAGCAGCGGCTGGCCAAGCGGGACGTACGCGCCTGGGTGCTGGACCGTATCGACGACGCCTTCGCCGAACTCGACACGGCGGGGCGCGAGTTGATCGCGTTCGCCCTCCCCAGGGACTGGCTCAACCACCCCGTGGACCAGTGGTCGGCGCGCAAGGGCACCCGCACACCGCTCGGTTGTGTGGCGCCGGTGGTGGTGATGGACCACGACCGCAGGACCAATCCCCGGCTCCAGTTCCGGCTGAAGAAGATGTGGGACGTCCTGGACGGGCGGCGCGAGTCGCGGATCCACCGGATCGCGTGCGCGGATGCCCCGGCGCCCGGCCTGCTCGCCGTCCAACTCCAGGACGTGGCGGGCCCGGTGGCGCTGACCAGGCCGCCGACGGCCCCCGACGACCGCGCGACGCACCGCGCCGTGCTGGACGCGCCGGCCCCGATCGTGCTGTGGCCGCGCACCGGCTGCCCGGGGGGTGGCGGGGAGGCGTGCGGGGACGCGTGCCGCGGCAAGGTCTTCCTGGACTCCCTGGCCGAGCGGCTGTCCCTGCTCGCGCCGGGCGAACTGCCCGAACACGTCTTCACCCTGCGCAAGCACGCGTTCGGCCACGAGGGGCCCGAGCCGCACTGGGCCGCCGACCTGTCCTTCGTCTGGGACGATCCACGGTGGTTCCCCGACGTCCCGCGGCTGACCCGGTCGCCCGTCGACTGACCTGGAGGTCCGACATGTCGTCCCTGTGGCCGGTGTACACCGGAACCGACGAACCGCACGACGGTATCGGGCTGTTGCCCGCGCCGCCGCCCTGGCGTGCCTTCAACGGCGGACCCGTGGTCGAGCCGCCGGGGGACGACCCGTCGCCGTCACCCGACCGGGTGCACCGGGCCCAGGCGTACCGGGCGACCACCGAGAGCGTGCAACTCGTCAACGCGGCGCTGTACTTGCGCCGGCCGCTGCTGGTGACGGGACCGCCGGGGAGCGGCAAGTCCAGCCTGGCGTACGCCGTGGCCCGCGAGTTACGGCTCGGGCCCGTCCTGCGGTGGAACATCACCAGCAGGACGGCACTCGGCGACGGGCTGTACCAGTACGACCCGCTCTCCCGGCTCTACGCCGCGGGCCAGGCCCCGGGGAACGGCACCATCGAGGACCACCTCAGGCTCGGCCCGCTGGGCACGGCGCTCCTCCCGTACGAACGCCCCCGCGTCCTGCTGATCGACGAGATCGACAAGAGCGACCTGGATCTGCCGAACGACCTCCTGAACGTGATGGAGGAGGGGCAGTACGAGATCCCGGAACTGGTCCGCGCCGCCAGGACCCGCGCCTCGGCCGAGGTGCTGATGGCGGACTCCGACCGGCTGGTACGGGTGGAGCGCGGCCGGGTGCGCTGCCGGGCGTTCCCCTTCACCGTCCTCACCAGCAACGGCGAACGGGACTTCCCGCCCGCTTTTCTGCGGCGCTGTGTGACCCTGGAGCTCAAGCAGCCCGCCGCCGACCACCTGGCCGCGATCGTCCGGGCGCATCTGGGCCCTCTCGACGGACCGGCGCGGGATTTGGTACGAACGTTCCTGACGCGGGGCAGGAACGGCGAGCTGGCGACCGACCAACTGCTCAACGCGATCTATCTCACCAGGACTTCCGGACTGGCCGGCGAGTCCAGGACCGAGCTGGCGGACCATCTGATGCGCTATCTGAGCCGGACACCGGAACCCGATGAATTCTGATCTGGCCCGGTTGCGGGACGTGTTGACGGCGGCGGGCGGCGACCCGCCGACCGGCCGCGAGCTGGCCGAACTGCTCTGGCTCGCGGCCCAGTCACGCCCCGGTCCGCAGCCCGGCCGGGAAGCGCCGCCCCTGCCGGCGGCCGGCGGGACCCCGGTCCCGCCCCCGTTCCCACCGGGCCGGCAGCCCCCGCCGGCCCAGCCCGGCCGGCCGGAACCGCCCGTCACGTACGGCTACCCGGGCGGGGCCGTCGGGCGGGGCCCGCAGTCTCCGCCGGGCGGGCAGACCCCCTGGGGCCCACAGTCCCCACCGAGCGGGCAGACCCCGCCGGATGGGCCGCCCCCGTGGGACCCGCAGTCCCCACCGGGCACACAGACCCCGCCGAGCGAGCAGTCTCCGCCGGGCCCGCAAAACCCCGCCCCGCCCGTCCCCCGGCGCGAGCGGCCCCGGCCCACCGGTGCGCCCCCGCCGGCCGAGCCGCCCCGGGCCGACCACGCCGAGCACGCGTCGGCCCCCGATCCCGACGCCGATTCCGAGACGCGGTCCGCGGAAACCGACCACGCCTCGTACCGACTGCGCCCCGCCGGCCCGTCACCCGCCACCGCCTCACCCGTCGCGGGCAACCATGCGGACTTCGACCCCCCGGGGGAAACCGCCTTGTACAGCCGGGCAACGGTCCGCATCCGGGACGACAGGCCCGCGATACTGGCCCCCACTCCCCCGATGATCTCCCGCCCGCTCGCCCTCCAGCGGGCCCTGCGCCCCCTGCGCGGCACCGCGCCCCCCGCCCGGCCCACGGAGTGGGACAAGGACGGCACCGCCCACCGCATGGCCGCGCTCGGGGCCGGGCGCGGCCGGTGGCTGCCCCGGCTCTGGCCGGCGCCCGAGCGGCGGCTCCATCTGCGGCTGGTGGTCGACTCGGGCCCCACGATGGCGATGTGGCAGCCGCTCGCCCGCGATCTGCACAAGGCCTTCGGCCAGTTGGGCGCCTTCCGTACGGTGGAGCTGGTGCGGCTCGACGCGGACGGGTCCGTGGCGGTACGGAAGTGGCCGGCGGGGCGGACCGTCGCCCTGGTCATCAGCGACACCATGGGCCCGCAGTGGCGCGAGGGGGCGGCCGGCCAGCGGTGGTACAGGACCCTGCGCGGCTGGGCCCGTACGCTCCCGGTCGCCGTCGTGCAGCCCCTGCCCGAACGGATGTGGCAGGACACCCCGCTCACCCCCGTCCCCGGCCTGTTCACCGCCCCCGGCCCCGGCGCGCCCAACGCGTCGCTGCACTTCGCGCCGTACGACGGCCTGGCCCGGGGCATTCCGGTGCCGGTCCTCGAACCGAACGCGGAGTGGTTCGGCAACTGGGCGGGTCTGCTGGCCTCGCCGGGCGGGACGGTGTTCCCCGGGTCCGCCGCGCAGCTCACGGCGGGCCCGCCGCTCGCCTCCCGGGACGGTGAGGACGGCCTCGCCCCCCGGGACACCCCGGCCGAGGAGCTGGTCCAGCGTTTCCGTTCGGCCGCCTCCCAGCAGGCGGTGCGGCTGGCGGCGCACCTGGCCGTGGGGCTCGCCTATCTGCCGGTGATGCGGATCGTCCAGACGTCGGTGGAGAAGCAGCCGCGCGCGCAGCACCTCGCGGAGGTGGTGCTGAGCGGGCTGCTGACCGTCGCGCCGGGTCCGGCCGGGTCGTACGAATTCCGGCCGGGGGTACGGGAGTTGCTGCTGGCCACCCTGCCGTCCCACGAGCTGGGCCGGACGACCGCCCTGCTGCACCGGGTGGCGGCCGAGATCTCGCTGCTCGGCGGGGCGGTGCCGGGCGAGTTCCGCAGGCTGCTCGACGGCGCGCGCGGGGACGGGCGGGAGGCGGGCGGGCGCGTCACGCTGGTGAGCCCGGAGAGCGTCCCCGTCACACGGGACCACCTCGGGTCCGGGCCGGTGCCCGGCTCCTCCGACCATCCGTCGGCGGGGCCGTACCGGCTGCTCGACCGCATCGGCCCGGGAACCGGCCCGCGCGCCCTCGGACGGTGGC
Source organism: Streptomyces sp. NBC_01317 (assembly GCF_035961655.1). Taxonomy (NCBI): domain Bacteria; kingdom Bacillati; phylum Actinomycetota; class Actinomycetes; order Kitasatosporales; family Streptomycetaceae; genus Streptomyces; species Streptomyces sp. NBC_01317. The sequence continues at coordinate 1,660,618 of NZ_CP108393.1, forward strand.
GGGCGCGGGACGAGGCGGGCCGCGAGGTGGTCGTACGGTACGCGGGCCCCGTACCGTCCGGCGCCAAAGCCGCGGCGCGGCGGGAGGCGCAGGCGGTCCTGGCGCTGCGGCATCCCGGCATCGTCACGACGCACGACTTCGGATGGGACGACGGCGTCCTCTACTTCGTCGAGGAGCCGGTGGAGGGCGAGCCGGTCGGGGAGCCGGGGCGGACGAGAACCGGCTGGCCCTCCCCGCACTTCCTGGCCTCACCGGCCTCGGTGGCGGATCTGGTGAGCGTCGGCCGACAGGTGCTCGACGCGCTCAGGCACGCCCATCAGCACGAGGTGACCCACCGCCACCTGACGGCGGAAGAGATCGTGCGGCTGCCGGACGGCCGGGTGAAGGTGGGCGGCTTCGGCCCACGGAACCGGGCGGGGTCCTCCCCGGATCCGGCACGGCAGGCGGATCCCGGGGGCGGGGCGGCTGACGATCTCCTGGACCTCGGCCGGGTGCTCTACGAACTCGCCACCGGCAGAGTCCCCTTCACCCCGCTGCGGCAGTACCTGCCGGACCCCGGCGACGAACAGCCCGTCCCGCCCCGGCGGTTGCGGCCCGATCTGCCGCCCCATCTGGAAACCATGATCCTGGACCTGCTGGCCACGGACCCCGAGCGCCGCGCGCGGGGCGCCGCGAAGCTGCTCGCGGAGCCCGTACTGCCCCGAGACGCCTGGCAGTACAGCGTCCTCGGACCGCTGCGCGCGGTACGCGGCCGGCAGGACGGTACGCCGACCGATCAGGCGGAACGCTCCCTGCTCGCCCACCTCCTCATGTCCTACGGACAGAGCGTGCCCACGGCCGAACTGGCCGGGGCGCTCGGCGACACGGAGCGGGACAGCACGCCGGAGGAAGCGGTCGCGCGGGCCGCCGCCGCGCTGCGCCTCCAGGGGCATCCTGTCGAGAACACCGGTACGGGCCACCGGCTGCGCCTCGACACGCACGAACTGGACATCCGCGCGGCACGGCAGCGCGCCACCCAGGCCGCGCTGGCGGCGGACTTCGGTTACCACGAAACCGCCGCAGGGCTGTACGACTCCGCCCTCGCGCTCTGGTCCGGCACCCCGCTGAACGGTGTCGACGGCCCGTGGGCCGACGGTGAGCGGGACGCGCTGCGGGAATGGCGGGGGTCCCTGGAGAACGGCCGCGCCCTCGCTCTCGCGCGGGTCCGGCCGGCGGGTCGGCTCCCCTGGGGAAGAGCGACAGGCCACGCGTACGGATGGAGCGACAGGGCACGGAGGGACCTGCCCCGCCCCCTCCGCACCGCCTCCACGCCCCCCGCACTCCCGGTGCCCGCCTCACCGGTGCCCGCCCCACCGCTGCCCGGACTGCGCGGGCGCCCCTCACCGGCGTACGGCGTGGGCGAGCGCCCCGGGCCCCCGTCCGGCCGCCACGCCGTCCACGTCATCGTCCACGGCGGTACGACCCCCGGCCGCAAGGGCCGCCCCAGGTACCGCCCCGGGGTACGCGGGGCGCTGCGCCGCACCGTGGGCAGAGCGGCGCGGCCGGACCCGGACGGAACGATCCGGGTGACTCCAGGACGGAAACTCACCCCGGCCAGGGTGGTGGCACGCCTGGACAGCCGCTTCGCGACGCGCCTCAGGGGACCCGGCGGCCCACTCGTGGTCCTGGTCGTCCACGCGGGCACGGCCCGCGACGAGACACGGGCGATGGCGCGGCTGCCGGCGCCGGAGGGCGCCGTGGTCGTCGGCCTGTCAGCCCCGCTGTACGACCTGGCCGGAAGCCCACCCGGCTACCGCCGGACCGAGGCGACGGAGAACGGCACCACAACCACGGTCTGGTACCGCAAGGTCGGCCCGGCGTCCCAAGCCCCGAGATCCCCCCGCACCTGGCTCCACCGCCTCCTGCGCCGCTGACCGGGCGGGTCCTGACCGGGCGGCCGGAACCGCGACCCGCCCCCCGGCCCGTCAGGGGCGCTCGTCCCTCTCCCTGCTCTCCCTCAGCTCCTTGTTCTCGCGGCTCTCCCGCCCCGAGTGCAGCCGCGACCGCAGGTCGTCCGGTGGCAGGAAGCGGGACCACCGTTCCGGGAACTCCGACGGCATGCCCAGGTCGCCGCCCTCGTCGCCTTCGTCGTCGGGGTCGTCCAGGTCGTCGAAGTCGCCCCGGGCCCTGCGGAGTTCCGTCTCGGCCGCCGCGCGGGCCAGCAGTTCCGCCGCGTGGGCCGTGCGCAGGCGTTCGTTGGCCGCGCGGGCCGCCGCCGTGGCCAGCGAGGGCCAGACGCGGTCGATCGCCGCGTTGACGGCCGCGCCGACCAGGACCGCGAAGGCCGAGATGCCGATCCAGAGGAGCACGGCGATGGGCGCCGCGAGGGAACCGTAGATCGTCGGGCCCTCGACCGTACTGGTCAGGTAGATGCGGAGCAGGAAGCTCCCCAGGACCCACATGCCCAGCGCGACCAGCGCGCCCGGCACGTCCTCGATCCAGCGCGACCTGGCCGGCACGGAGACGTGGTAGAGCGTGGTCAGGAAGGCGATCGAGAGGATGCTCACCACCGGCCAGTAGAGGACGGAGACCACTTCCGTGCCCCACGGGATGAGGTCCACGACCCGGTCGGGGCCGACCACCGCGAGCGGCAGCACCACCGCGCCGATCAGCAGCGCCACGAGGTAGAGGAGGAAGGCGAGGAGCCGGGTCGCGACGATGCCGCGCCGCCCGTCCAGGCCGTACATGACGGTGATCGTGTCCACGAAGACGTTCACCGCCCGCGAGCCCGACCAGAGCGCGATCGCGAAGCCCAACGAGATGACGTCGGGCCGCCCCCCGTGGGTGACGCTCGCCAGCAGCGGTTTGGCGATCTGGTTGACGCCCCGGTCGGAGAGGACCGTGCCGACCGCCGAGAGGATGTTCTTCTCGATCGAGGCGACCGTGGTGGTGCTGGTCCAGTCGTCCACGTAACCGAGCAGCCCGATCAGCCCGAGCAGCAGCGGCGGCAGCGACAGCAGGGTGAAGAACGCCGCCTCGGCCGCGAGTCCGAGGATGCGGTACTCGATGCACGAATTGACGGTGTCCTTCAGCAGCAACCAGGCCATCCTCCGCATGGAGACGTTGCGATAGAGGACTCTGGCCCGGTGAAGTCGGCCCGACGGCCGCTCGGGTGTTTCATTTGCTGCCTGCACGTCCTTACCGTAGCGGCATGGCAGCCACCACCCACACAGTGACCAACCAGGTTCCGCCCCTGGTGGGGTATGACGTCTTCAGCGCCGACCGGGCTCTCACCGAGGGAGTGGAACGGCATGTTCCCCCCGCTCTCCTCGACGAGGCCCGCGCGGAACTGACCGCGCTCGGCCGCTCAGCCGGGTCCGCGGAGACGCAGCTCCTGGGCACGCTGGCCAACGAGAACCCACCGAAGCTCCGTACGCACGACCGGTACGGCAACCGTATCGACGAGGTCGACTTCCACCCGGCCTGGCACCAGTTGCTCGGTCAGGCCGTCACGGCCGGGCTGACCGACGCCTGGGGCCGCCCGGCGGGCCATCTGCGGCGCTCGGCCGGTTTCCTCGTCTGGGGGCAGGTGGAGGCCGGGAACACCTGCCCGCTGTCGATGACCCACGCGGCCGTCCCGGCGCTGCGGGTGGAGCCGGCGCTCGCCGCCGACTGGGAGCCGCGGCTCACCTCCCGGGTGTACGACCCCGGGCTGCGGCCCGCCGGCGAGAAGTCCGGGGTGCTCTTCGGGATGGGCATGACGGAGAAGCAGGGCGGCAGCGACGTCCGTGCCAACACCACCAGCGCGCGGCGGCTGGACAGCGGGACGGGCGCGGGCGACGAGTACCTGCTCACCGGGCACAAGTGGTTCTGTTCCGCGCCGATGTGCGACGGATTCCTCGTCCTGGCGCAGGCGCCGGGCGGGCTGACCTGTTTCCTGGTCCCTCGTGTGCTGCCGGACGGTACGCGCAACGTCTTCCGGATCCAGCGCCTCAAGGACAAGCTGGGCAACCGCTCCAACGCGTCGAGCGAGGTCGAGTTCGACGAGACCTGGGGGCGCCGGGTCGGCGAGGAGGGGCACGGGGTGCGCACCATCATCGAGATGGTGGCGGCGACCCGGCTGGACTGTGTGGTCGGTTCGGCCGCGCTGATGCGGCAGTCGGTGGCGCAGGCGGTCCATCACGCCACGTACCGGCGGGCGTTCGGCGCCGAGTTGATCGACAAGCCGCTGATGGTCAACGTCCTGGCCGACCTGGCCCTGGAGTCGGAGGCCGCGACGACGCTCGCGCTGCGGCTGGCGGCGGCGTACGACACGGTCCAGGGCGGTCCCGAGGAGGAGCGCGACCGGGAGCGGGCGTTCCTGCGGCTCGCGGTGCCCGTCGCCAAGTACTGGGTGACCAAGCGGTGCACCCCGGCGGTGGCGGAGGCCCTGGAGTGCCTGGGCGGCAACGGGTACGTGGAGGAGTCCGGGATGCCCCGGCTGCTGCGCGAGGCGCCGCTGAACTCGATCTGGGAGGGCTCGGGCAACGTACAGGCGCTGGACGTGCTGCGGGCGCTCCAGCGGGAGCCTGGCGCGCTGAACGCCTTCCTCCAGGAGGTGGGCCTGGCGCGCGGCGCCGATCACCGGCTGGACCGGGCGATCAAGGACCTGCTCACCGAACTGGCCGATCTGACCGGGATCGAGGCGCGGGCGCGGCGGCTGGTGGAGCGGATGGCGCTGGTGCTCCAGGGTTCGCTGCTGGTGCGGTGGGCGCCGCCGGAGGTGGCGGACGCGTTCTGTGCCTCACGGCTCGGCGGGGACTGGGGTACGGCCTTCGGCACCCTGCCGCACACGCTGGACCTGGCGTCGGTCGTGGACCGGGCGCGGCCGGAGGGGTGAGGCGGGGGTGAGGCCGTCACGGGAGGGCGGGGCCGTCACGGGAAGGCGGGGCCGTGACCGTGGAGGGAGGACCATCAGAGGTGGTGCTGCGCCGACACGGCACCACCTCTGATTCCCTGTCACTCTCCGGCACCCGCACCCGGGATGCCAGAGTTGCAACCCGTTGCAGCAGAATCCGGAACTGCCCCTCCGGGGAGTGACCGGAACGGCACGATGGGCTGATGAAGGACATACCGCTCGACCTGGCCCGGCTCTCCACCGTGGACGGCGCGCGGGCCACCCGGCTCCTCCATCGGGTCAGGGAGGCGGCCCTGGCCGGCGAGCGGCCCCCGGTCGCGCCCCGGCCGGTGATCGACGCGTCGTGGCGGCGGATGTCCCGGATGGGGCTCGATCCCGACAGGACCACGCGCACGGTGCTGCTGGAGCGGGACGAGCTGGAGCACCGGCGGCGTACGTCCGTGCTCGGCGAGGCGCTGCGGACCCTCGTCGACTCGCTGACCGACGTGGCGGACGCGTCCCTCCAGATCACGGTCGTCACGGACGACGAGGGGCGGGTGCTGTGGCGGGACGGCAGCCCGTCCGTGCTGCGGCAGGCGGGCGGGATCTGGCTCGAAGAGGGGGCGGCCTGGACGGAAGGGGCCACGGGCACCAACGCGATCGGTACGGCGCTGGCGGTCCGGCGGCCGGTACGGGTCCACTCGGCCGAGCACTTCGTCCGGACGCTGCACTCGTGGACCTGCGCCGCCGCGCCGGTGCACGACCCGCGCGACGGGCGGCTGCTGGGGGTGGTCGACGTGAGCGGCCCGGCGGCCGGGTTCCATCCGACGACGCTCGCGCTGGTCCGGTCGGTGGCCCGGCTCGCGGAGAGCGACATGCGGGAGCGGCACCGGGGGAACGTGGAGCGGCTGCGTTCGGTGGCGGCGCCGATCCTGTGCCGGATCAGGGGGCGGGCGCTGGCGGTCGACAGCCACGGCTGGACGGCGGCGGTCACGGGGATGCCGCCCGTGGACCGGCTCCCGCTGCCCAAGTCGTTCGGCGCGGGCCGGGTCTGGCACCCGTCGCTGGGCATGTGCGCGGTCGAGCCGCTGCCCGGCGGCTGGCTGATCCAGGTGGCGGACGATCCCGACCCGGCCTCGGCGGGGGCGGTGGTCCGGGTCGTCCTGGACCTGAGCCGGCCCCGGCGCTGGTCGGTGGCGGTGTCGGGGGCGGCGGGCAGCTGGGTGCAGGAGCTGACCCCGCGCCACGCGGAGCTGCTGTACGTCCTGGCCGTGCACCGGGACGGCCGCAGCGCGGCGGAGCTGGCGGCGGACGTGTTCGGGGACGCGACGCGCACGGTGACCGTACGGGCGGAGATGTCGCGGGTACGGCGGCACCTGTCGGGGGTGCTGGCGCACCGGCCGTACCGCTTCCGCGAGGAGGTCGAGGTGGAGGTGGTCACGCCGGAGGACCCGGAGGAGCTGCTGCCGCATTCGACGGCCCCGGCGGTGCTGAGCACCCGGAGCCTGCCGTGTCCGTGAGGGGCGGCGTCCGGGGCGGCCTTCCCCCGAGGTGACCGGCCCTGGTGTGACCGTACGGCCCCCCGCGTGATTTTCTGGCGGGCATGACCCTCACCGTGACCACGTGGTCCCTGGAGCAGACCTCGCCGTCCGATCTGCGCCCCGCCGCCCCGCCGCCGGGCGACGTGCGGATCGTACGGGCAGAGGTGCCCTCCCCCGAGTTCAGCCGCTTCCTGTACACGGCCGTCGGCGGGGACGTCCGCTGGACGGACCGGCTGTCGCACACGTACGCGCGGTGGGTGGAGTACCTGGACCGGCCCGGCGTCGAGACCTGGGTCGCGTACGAGAAGGGCACCCCGGCGGGCTTCCTGGAGCTGGCGGCGCAGGACGGCGGCGCGGTCGAGATCGTGTACTTCGGGCTGATCCCGGCCTTCCGGGGCCGCCGGATCGGCGGCCACCTGCTGTCGTACGGCACCGCCCGGGCATGGGACCTCGCCGAGCGCCACCCGGGGCTCAAGCCGACCGGGCGGGTGTGGCTGCACACGTGCACCAAGGACGGCGAGCACGCGATGGCCAACTACCAGCGGCGCGGCTTCGTCCTCTTCGACACGAAGACGTCGGAAGAGGAAGAGACGCCGACGCCGGGACCCTGGCCGGGCGCGCTGGGGTGACCACCCGTATCGCCTCACCTCGCATCGCCCCGGCGCATGCCGTCTCATATAGCGGGACACAGTCGTCCACATAGTGGATAGTGGTGGACTGCCCCGAGATCCGCGTGACACGCTTCCGTCATGTCGAGAGCTGGAATTGCCTTGGTAGGTCGGCGACACGTCGACCTCGGCCGCATGTCCAGCGCCATCTGTCCGACAAACTGAGATCTCGCGCGCCGCCGCGACTCCGCACCACCCGCCCCTGACCTCTGCACCTGCCGCGCACCGCCGCGCCTTCGCGCGGGTGTGCGGCTGAGAGCCGCCCTCACGCAGTCTCGAAGGACGTAACGCCATGGCCGCCACCCCGGACCAGCCGACTCCCGCCACACCACGCCGCAAGGTGAGCCGTCACCGCGGTGAGGGCCAGTGGGCCGTCGGCCACTTCACTCCGCTCAACGGCAATGAGCAGTTCAAGAAGGACGACGACGGTCTCAATGTGCGGGCGCGCATCGAGAACATCTACTCCAAGGCGGGCTTCGACTCGATCGACCCGAACGATCTGCGCGGCCGGATGCGCTGGTGGGGGCTGTACACCCAGCGCAAGCCCGGGATCGACGGCGGTAAGACCGCGATCCTGGAGCCGGAGGAGCTGGACGACAAGTACTTCATGCTGCGGGTCCGGATCGACGGCGGGCGGCTGACCACCGAGCAGCTGCGCGTGATCGGAGAGATCTCGCACGAGTTCGGCCGGGACACCGCCGACCTCACCGACCGGCAGAACATCCAGCTGCACTGGATCAGGATCGAGGACGTGCCGGAGATCTGGCGGCGTCTGGAGGCGGTCGGCCTGTCGACCACCGAGGCCTGCGGTGACACACCCCGCGTGATCCTCGGTTCGCCGGTCGCCGGGGTCGCCGAGAACGAGATCATCGACGGCACCCCGGCCATCGACGCGATCAACGCCCGGTTCATCGGCACCAAGGAGTTCTCCAACCTCCCGCGCAAGTTCAAGACGGCGATCTCCGGGTCGCCGCTGCTGGACGTGGCGCACGAGATCAACGACATCGCCTTCGTCGGCGTCGAGCACCCCGAGCACGGCCCCGGCTTCGACCTGTGGGTCGGCGGCGGCCTGTCGACCAACCCGAAGATCGGGCAGCGCCTCGGCGCCTGGGTGCCGCTGGACGAGGTGCCCGACGTGTGGGCCGGGGTCATCGGGATCTTCCGCGACTACGGCTACCGGCGGCTGCGCACCCGCGCCCGCCTGAAGTTCCTGGTCGCGGACTGGGGCGCGGAGAAGTTCCGCCAGATCCTCCAGGACGAGTACCTCGAGCGGGAGCTGATCGACGGGCCCCCGCCCGCGCAGCCCCTCCAGGCGTGGCGCGACCACGTCGGGGTGCACCGGCAGAAGGACGGCCGGTTCTACGTCGGGTTCGCGCCGCGCGTCGGCCGGGTCGACGGCCCCAAGCTCGTCAGCATCTCCGAGGTAGCGGCGGCGCACGGCTCGGGCCGGCTGCGTACCACCGTCGAGCAGAAGATGATCGTGCTCGACGTCGAGGAGGACCAGGTCGACTCGCTGGTGGCCGGGCTCGAAGCGCTGGACCTGCGGGTCAAGCCGTCGCCGTTCCGGCGCGGGACGATGGCGTGCACCGGCATCGAGTACTGCAAGCTCGCGATCGTCGAGACCAAGCAGCGCGGCGCCACGCTGATCGACGAACTGGAGCGCCGTATCCCCGAGTTCGACCAGCCGCTGACCATCAACATCAACGGCTGCCCGAACGCCTGCGCGCGCATCCAGACCGCCGACATCGGTCTCAAGGGCCAGCTGATGCTGGACAAGAACGGTGAGCAGGTCGAGGGCTTCCAGGTGCACCTGGGCGGCGCCCTGGGCCTGGAGGCCGGTTTCGGCCGCAAGGTCCGCGGCCTCAAGGTCACCTCGGACGACCTGCCCGACTACGTCGAGCGGGTGCTCGGCCGCTTCCAGAAGGAGCGCGCGGAGGGCGAGCGGTTCGCGACGTGGGCGGCCCGCGCCTCGGAGGAGGCCCTCTCATGAGCGAGCGCGCCGCCCCCTTCTACTGCCCCTACTGCGGCGACGAGGACCTGCGCCCGAACGAGCAGGGCCATGGCGCCTGGGAATGCGCGGCCTGCAACCGGGCCTTCCAGCTGAAGTTCCTCGGGTTGCTGACCCGGGGGCTCCGGGCACCCGACGGAGGGGAATCGACATGACCACGCTGGCCGGGACGGACGATCCGAAGGCCCTCGCCGAGCACGCGGGCCGCGCGCTCGAAGACGCTTCGGCGACGGAGATCCTCCGGTGGGCCGCCGACACGTTCGGCGACACCTTCTGCGTGACGTCGTCCATGGAGGACGCGGTGGTCGCCCACCTCGCCTCCACCGTCCTTCCCGGCGTGGACGTGGTCTTCCTCGACACCGGCTACCACTTCCCCGAGACCATCGGCACCCGTGACGCCGTGGACGCCGTGATGGACGTCAACGTCATCACGCTGACCCCGCGCCAGAGCGTCGCGGAACAGGACGCCCAGTACGGGCCGAAGCTGCATGACCGCGACCCCGACCTGTGCTGCTCCCTGCGCAAGGTCAAGCCGCTCGAAGAGGGGCTGACCGGCTACGCGGCCTGGGCCACCGGGCTGCGCCGCGACGAGTCCCCGACCCGGGCCGACACCCCCGTGGTCGGCTGGGACGAGCGGCGCGGGAAGGTCAAGGTCTCGCCGATCGCCCGCTGGTCGCAGGAGGACGTGGACCGGTACGTCGCCGAGCACGGCGTCCTCACCAACCCGCTCCTCATGGACGGTTACGCCTCCGTGGGCTGCGCTCCCTGCACCCGCAGGGTGCTGGAGGGCGAGGACGCCCGCGCGGGCCGCTGGGCGGGCCGGGGCAAGACCGAGTGCGGACTGCACGGCTAGCGGCGAACAGCGGGACGGCGAACGCCACAGGAATCACGAGCACATCGGTGACGGGCAGTCAGAAATCTCATGAGGAGGGACAGTTGAGCATGACGGAGCAGGGCGCCACCGTCTGGCTCACCGGTCTGCCCAGCGCGGGCAAGACCACGATCGCGCGGGAGCTGGCCGAGCGGCTGCGCTCGGAGGGCCACCGCGTCGAGATCCTCGACGGCGACGAGATCCGCGAATTCCTCTCCGCGGGCCTCGGGTTCAGCCGCGAGGACCGGCACACCAACGTCCAGCGCATCGGCTTCGTCGCCGAACTGCTGGCGTCCCACGGCGTCAAGGCGCTGGTGCCGGTGATCGCGCCGTACGCGGACAGCCGCGAGGCGGTGCGCAAGCGCCACCAGGCCGTGGGCACGGCCTACTTGGAGGTCCACGTCGCCACCCCCGTCGAGGTGTGCTCCGTACGGGATGTGAAGGGGCTGTACGCCCAGCAGGCGGCCGGCGAGATATCCGGGCTGACCGGGGTCGACGACCCCTACGAGGCCCCGGAGGACCCGGACCTGCGGATCGAGTCGCACACCCAGTCCGTACGGGAGTCCGCCGAAGCGCTCCACGCGCTCCTCACCGAAAGGGGTCTCGCGTGAGCACGACCGTCGCGTCCGTCACCGGGGGCACCGACGCCCCCTACGCCCTGAGCCACCTGGACGCCCTGGAGTCCGAGGCGGTCCACATCTTCCGTGAGGTGGCGGGTGAGTTCGAGCGGCCGGTGATCCTCTTCTCCGGCGGCAAGGACTCGATCGTCATGCTGCACCTGGCGCTCAAGGCGTTCGCGCCCGCGCCGGTGCCGTTCACGCTGCTGCACGTGGACACCGGGCACAACTTCCCCGAGGTGCTGGACTACCGGGACCGTACGGTCGCCGAGCACGGCCTGCGCCTGCACGTCGCCTCCGTACAGGAGTACATCGACGCGGGGAAGCTGCGCGAGCGCCCCGACGGGACCCGTAACCCCCTCCAGACCGTGCCGCTCACCGAGAAGATCCAGGCCGAGCGGTTCGACGCGGTCTTCGGCGGCGGGCGGCGGGACGAGGAGAAGGCACGGGCCAAGGAGCGGGTGTTCTCGCTGCGGGACGAGTTCTCCCAGTGGGACCCGCGCCGCCAGCGCCCCGAGCTGTGGAACCTCTACAACGGCCGGCACGCCCCCGGGGAGCACGTCCGGGTCTTCCCGCTCTCCAACTGGACCGAGCTGGACGTCTGGCAGTACATCGCCCGCGAGGGCATCGAGCTGCCGGAGATCTACTTCGCCCATGAGCGCGAGGTGTTCCCGCGGGCCGGGATGTGGCTGACGGCGGGCGACTGGGGCGGCCCCAAGGAGAACGAGCGCGTCGAGAAGCGTCTGGTGCGCTACCGCACGGTCGGTGACATGTCCTGCACCGGCGCCGTCGACTCCGACGCCACCACGCTCGACGCGGTGATCGCCGAGATCGCCGCCTCCCGGCTCACCGAGCGCGGGGCGACCCGCGCCGACGACAAGATGTCCGAGGCCGCGATGGAAGACCGCAAGCGCGAAGGGTACTTCTAGCCATGACGAGCGCCACCGAGCCGTACGCCGAGTTCGCCGAGCGGCTCGCCACCACCACCCTGCTGCGCTTCGCGACCGCCGGTTCCGTCGACGACGGCAAGTCGACCCTGGTGGGGCGGCTGCTGCACGACTCGAAGTCGGTGCTCACCGACCAGTTGGAGGCCGTGGAGCGGGTCTCGCTGAGCCGGGGCCAGGACACGCCTGACCTGGCGCTGCTCACCGACGGGCTGCGCGCCGAGCGCGAGCAGGGCATCACCATCGACGTCGCCTACCGCTACTTCGCCACCCCCCGGCGGCGGTTCATCCTCGCCGACACCCCGGGGCATGTGCAGTACACGCGGAACATGGTCACCGGTGCCTCCACCGCGGAGCTGGCGGTCGTCCTGGTCGACGCGCGGAACGGCGTGGTCGAGCAGACCCGCCGCCATGCCGCCGTCGCCGCCCTGCTGCGGGTCCCGCACGTGGTGCTCGCCGTCAACAAGATGGACCTCGTCGCGTACGCGGAGCCCGTATTCGCCTCGATAGCCGAGGAGTTCACGGCGTACGCGGCCTCCCTCGGCGTCCCGGAGATCACCGCGATCCCGATCTCGGCCCTCGCCGGGGACAACGTCGTGGAGCCGTCCGCGCACATGGACTGGTACGGAGGCCCGACGGTGCTGGAGCACCTGGAGACCGTGCCGTCCAGCCACGACCTGGCCCACTGCCCCGCGCGCTTTCCCGTGCAGTACGTGATCCGCCCGCAGTCCGCGCGCCACCCGGACTACCGCGGCTACGCCGGCCAGATCTCGTCCGGTGTGCTGCGGGTCGGCGACGCCGTGACGGTCCTGCCGTCCGGCCGTACGAGCACGATCGAGGGCATCGACGCGCTCGGCGAGAGCGTGGACATCGCCTGGGCGCCGCAGTCCGTGACCCTCCGCCTCGCGGACGACATCGACGTCTCACGCGGCGACCTGATCGCCCCCAGCGCGCAGCTGCCCGCGTCGACGCAGGACGTGGAGGCGACCGTCTGCCATGTCGCCGACCGGCCGCTGACCGTCGGCCAGCGGGTGCTGCTCAAGCACACGACCCGTACGGTCAAGGCGATCGTGAAGGACATCCCGTCCCGGCTCACGCTGGACGACCTGTCCCAGCACCCCGCCCCCGGGCAACTCGTCGCCAACGACATCGGACGCGTGAGGATCCGTACGGCAGAGCCGCTCGCGCTCGACCCGTACGCCGAGTCCCGCAGGACCGGATCGTTTCTGCTGATCGACCCGGCCGACGGTACGACGCTGAGCGCCGGCATGGCGGGCGACGCCTTCGCCGAGGGCGCGGGCGCGCCGGCCGCCGTACCCACCGACGACGAAGGCTGGGACTTCTGATGGCCATCGACATGTACGCGACCTTCGCGAAGGAGGGCGGCCGCGTCGGCAGCGGCCTCCTCGGCGCGGGAACGGGCGGGGTGGCGCGATGTGCGTGATGACGTACGCGCACTGCCTGCGCGCCCGCACCCCCCACCTCCCGCACCGCCCGCCCCACCCGCACCGTCGAAGACCTGCCGATCTCCCGGTCACGCCCGCGTTCCCGTAGGGCGTGCGCACCGGGCCGACGAGAGGAACCCCTCCCGTGCCTGCCACGCGCATCCTGTCGCGCCGCCGTATCACCACGCTCGCCGCAGTGCCCCTTCTCGCTGTTGTCGTCACCTCCTGCGGCTACGGCTCCGACGCGAAGAAGGACGACGACAAGAAGCCGGCGGCCGCCGCCGGAGCGAAGAAGCTCTCGGCCGACACCGTGAAGATCGGGTACTTCCCGAACCTCACGCACGCCACAGCCCTGGTGGGTATCCAGGACGGTCTGTTCCAGAAGGAGCTGGGCGGGACGAAGGTCGCCGCCTCCACCTTCAACGCCGGGCCCTCCGAGATCGAGGCGCTCAACGCGGGCAGCATCGACATCGGCTTCATCGGCCCCTCCCCCGCGATCAACGGCTACGTCCAGACCAAGGGCAAGAGCCTGCGGATCATCGGCGGTTCCGCCTCCGGCGGGGTCAAGCTGGTGGTCAACCCGAAGAAGATCAAGACCCTGGACGACCTCAAGGGCAAGAAGATAGCCACCCCGCAGCTGGGCAACACGCAGGACGTGGCGTTCCTCAACTGGATCTCGGAGAAGGGCTGGAAGGTCGACGCCCAGTCCGGCAAGGGTGACGTCTCCGTCGTCCGTACGGACAACAAGATCACCCCGGACGCCTACAAGGCCGGTTCGATCGACGGCGCGTGGGTGCCGGAGCCGACCGCGTCCAAGCTGGTCGCCGAGGGCGCGAAGGTGCTCCTCAACGAGTCGGACCTGTGGCCGGACAAGCAGTTCGTGATCACGAACATCATCGTGTCGCAGACGTTCCTCTCCGCCCACCCGGACGTCGTCGAGGCCGTGCTGCGCGGCTCGGTGAAGACGAACGCCTGGATCAACGCCAACGAGGACCAGGCGAAGGCGTCGGCCAACGAGGCGCTCAAGACCCTGTCGGGCAAGGCGCTGCCGCCCGAGGTCCTCGACCCGGCGTGGGAGTCCATCAAGGTCACCAACGACCCGCTGGCCTCCACGCTCCAGTCCGAGGCCGACCACGCGGTGAAGGCCGGTCTGCTGGAGAAGCCCGACCTGGCCGGCATCTACGACCTGGGCCCGCTGAACAAGGTGCTCAAGGCCGCCGGTGAGCCCGAGGTCGCCGACGCCGGTCTCGGCGTCAAGTAACCGCCGCGACCGATCTGTTCGCAGGATTCTCAGGACTCTCAGGATTCCCAGGAGGTGACGACCATGGCAACGACGCTCACCAAGGCCGCCGACGGCACCACGTCGGTGGACCACGCCGCGCGCATCGCGCACGTCTCCAAGACCTTCGCGACCCCCGCGGGGCGGCAGCTCGTGCTGGACGACATCACGCTCGATGTCGCTCCGGGTGAGTTCGTCACCCTCCTGGGAGCCTCGGGCTGCGGCAAGTCCACACTGCTCAACCTGGTGGCCGGGCTCGACCGCCCGACCGCTGGGTCCATCGAGACGCCGGGCGGGCGCCCGGCCCTGATGTTCCAGGAGCACGCGCTGTTCCCGTGGCTGACCGCGGGCAAGAACATCGAACTGGCCCTGCGGCTGCGCGGGGTGCCCAAGCAGGACCGCAGGCCCGAGGCGGAGCGGCTGCTCGGGCTCGTACGGCTCGAAGGGGCGTACGGCAAGCGGGTGCACGAGCTGTCCGGCGGGATGCGGCAGCGGGTCGCGCTGGCGCGCGCGCTGGCCCAGGACAGCCAACTGCTGCTGATGGACGAGCCGTTCGCGGCGCTCGACGCCATCACCCGCGACGTGCTGCACGACGAGCTGACGCGGATCTGGCGGGAGACGAACCTGTCGGTGCTCTTCGTCACCCACAACGTACGGGAGGCGGTACGGCTCGCCGAGCGTGTCGTCCTGCTGTCCTCGCGCCCCGGCCGGATCGCCCGCGAGTGGCGGGTGGACATCCCGCAGCCGCGCCGGATCGAGGACGCCGAGGTGGCGGAGCTGTCCGTCGAGATCACCGAAGAACTGCGTGGGGAGATCCGCCGACATGGCCAGCACTGACACGACGCCGCAGAAGGACCCGGCGCCGGGGAACGCGGCGGCGGACGGGGTCGGCCGGTCCGACGACGCCTCTGCCAGCTCCCTCGCCCCGGACGCGCGGCCCCCGGCCGGCGGCGGACGGGGTGACATGGCCGGTCTGGAGGCCGGGCTCGACGCGCTGGACACCGTACAGACCGGGCGGACGCCCCTGCGCCAGACCCTGGTCCAGAAGGTGCTGCCGCCCACCGTCGCCGTCCTCCTCGTGCTGTTCGTGTGGCAGATCCTGATCTGGGCGAAGGTCACCGACGACTACAAGCTGCCCTCGCCGGGCGCGGTGTGGGACGAGCTGTCCGACGCCTGGTCGGAGGGCACGCTGCTCGGCTACATCTGGACGAGCGTCTCGCGCGGTCTGCTGGGCTTCCTGCTGGCGCTGCTGATCGGCACGCCGCTGGGGCTGCTGGTCGCCCGGGTGAAGTTCGTACGGGCGGCGATCGGGCCGATCCTGTCGGGGCTCCAGTCGCTGCCGTCGGTGGCGTGGGTGCCGCCGGCCGTGATCTGGCTCGGTCTCAACGACACGATGATGTACGCCGTGATCCTGCTGGGCGCGGTCCCCTCGATCGCCAACGGGCTGGTGTCCGGGGTCGATCAGGTGCCGCCGCTCTTCCTGCGGGCCGGGCGTACCCTGGGCGCGACCGGGCTCAGGAACACCTGGCACATCATCATGCCGGCGGCGCTGCCCGGGTACTTGGCGGGGCTCAAGCAGGGCTGGGCGTTCTCCTGGCGCTCCCTGATGGCCGCGGAGATCATCGCGTCCTCGCCCGATCTCGGCGTGGGGCTTGGCCAGTTGCTGGAGAACGGCCGTACGGTCGGCAGTATGCCCATGGTGTTCCTCGCCATCCTCCTGATCCTGATCGTCGGAATCGCGATCGACCTGCTGATCTTCAGTCCGCTGGAGCGGTGGGTCCTGCGCAACCGCGGTCTCCTCGTGAAGAGCTGATTCCCGTGCGCCCTCTCCATCGTCCGCCGCTCGTGCCGCCTTCTGTGCCCCCGGTCCTGCTCGTCGTCGCGCACGGCAGCCGTGACCCCCGGCACGCGGCGACCGTGCACGCCCTCGCCGGGCGGGTGCGGGCGCTGCGGCCCGGGCTGCGGGTGGAGACGGGCTTCCTGGACTTCGACACGCCTTCCGTGCCTGAGGTGTTGGACCGGCTGGCTCGGGAGGGCGCACCGCACGTGGTGGAGGTGGTGGCACAGCCGCTGCTGCTGACGCGGGCGTTCCACGCGAAGGCCGACATCCCGGCCGTCCTGCGGGAGGCGTCGGAACGCCTGCCCGGTCTGCGGATCCGGCAGGCCGGGGTCCTCGGCCCGTCACGGCTGCTCGTGGGGGCGCTGGAGCGGCGTCTGTACGAGGCGGGGCTGGCGCGCGCCGACCGGCCGTCGACGGGTGTGGTGCTGGCCTCGGCGGGCTCCTCCGACCCGGAGGCGGCGGCGGTGATCGCCGGGATCGCCACGGAGTGGGAGCGCCGGGCGGGCTGGTACGCGGTACGGCCCGCGTTCGCGTCGGCGTCCCTGCCCCGCACCGAGGACGCGGTACGCGCGCTGCGCGCGGAGGGCGTCCGCCGCGTCGCCGTCGCCCCGTACGTGATCGCCCCGGGCAGGCTGCCGGACCGGATCGTGGCCGGGGCGGCGGAGGGGGGCGCCGATGTCCTGGCGGAGGTGCTGGGCCCGGCGCCGGAACTGGCGAAGCTGCTGTTGGCGCGCTACGACGAGGCATGCGGGACACCGTCACCCGCACCGGCCCTGCACGGCCGGACGAGCTGAGGCCGGGCGGGCTGAGGCGGGGCGGGCTGAGGCGGGGCGACTACGGCGTAAGACTGCCCGTACGCGTCCGCTTGAGCTCGAAGAAGTCCGGATATCCGGCCAGCACCCGCACACTGTCGAAGAGTTGCCCGGCGGCCTCCCCGCGCGGCGCCGAGTTCAGCACCGGCCCGAACCACACCGCCCCGTCGACGTGCATCGTCGGCGTCCCCACGTACGCGTCGGCGGCGGGATCCTTCCCCCGGTCGTGACTGCGCCCCACGGCCTCGTCGTACGACGGGTCGTGCGCGGCCCCCGCGAGGCCGGCCGGCAGCCCGAGCTCCGCGAGGGACTCACCGATCACCACGTCGAAGTCCGCTTCCTCGCGCTGATGGATCCGAGTGCCCAACGCGGTGTACAGATCCCGCAGAACGGCCTCCCCGTGCTGCTCGGCAGCGGCCACGGCAACCCGCACGGGACCGGCCGACCGGTCGACCAGATCCCGGTACCAGTCCGGGAGTTCGTTGCCGGAGTTGTGCAGACGCAGACTCATCACCCGAAAGCGGAGATCGACGGGCCGCACCCGCTCGACCTCCAGCATCCAGCGAGAGGTGATCCAGGCGAAGGGACAGGCCGGATCGAAGTAGAAGTCGACGACGGTGCGCGTTTCCTGGTCCGCCCCCGAGGGCGTCGGCGAGGTCATAGGGACAAGACTAATGACCGGATGGCCCCGTCTCCCGGGCCATTTCCCCCCTGTCCTGCTGGGCCACTTCGATGAGTACGGCCAGTTCGGCGACGGACATCGAGCCCGGCCGCCGGCGTTCGCGGGCGAAGGTGTTGGCCACGCGCGCCAGGGTCTCGTTGACCGGGGTGGGCACGGAGTGCAGCCGCCCCAACAGGACGATCTCCCCGTTGAGATGGTCCGCCTCGATCGAGCCGGTCCCCCGGCTCAGGCTCTGCCAGGACGAACTCCCGTCCCGCCCGGCAGCGAGGTCCGGATCGAGGCCGAGGTGGTCGCTCCGGACCTCGGCCGCCTTCTCCGGGCTCACCGAGTCGATCCCGGCGGCCGCGAGAACCGCCCGCCCCTCGTCGTACGCGCGCCGCTGGATCAGCCGCGCCTCCTCCGTGTCGAGCGGCCCGGTGAGCGCCCCGAGGGAGTTGGAGAGATTGGCGAGGAGCTTGGTGTACTTCCAGCGCATCACGTCCGGGACGAGCGGCGCGAGGAGCGTGCCCTTCTCCAGACTCGCGGAGATCCGGCGGGCGGTGGCGTCGATGCCCGAGGGGTACCGGCCGAGGTGCAGCATGCCGGTGTACGGCGCGCACGGGGCCACGACCTCGCCGGGCTCGACGTGCGACGAGGGCAGCCAGACGCACATCCCGTAGACGTGGCGGAAGCGCCGCAGGGCGAGCCGTTCGTTCTCCACCCCGTTCTGCGCGCAGACCAGGGGCAGGAGTTCGCCCGCCGTACCGCCGCCCTCGACCGGCCGGCCGGACCAGGCGTCCAGGGCCGCCGCACTGTCCTGGGTCTTCACGGAGAGCAGCAGCACGTCGTCGGGACGCAGGACGAGCGCCTCCGGGCCCTCCACGACCGGCAGCTGGTGGACGCGGGTGCCGTCGGGGGTGGTGAGCCGCAGACCGTGGGTGCGCAGCGCCTCGTAGTGGGCGCCCCGGGCGACGAGGACCACGTCCTGCCCGGTCTCGGCGAGCCGTCCGCCGATGCTGCCACCGACCGCTCCCGACCCGATGACGATGTGGCGCATCCTGACTCCGTTCGGTGTTGCCGCAGGTCAGAACCGCACTGACCTGAGAGGTCCCCGCGCTTCGAGCATAGGCGAGGCTCCCCATCACCGTGTGCGCGTGCTCGCCCTCACCGCGCGGGCGTGCCCCACGGGACGTCGTCCTCCGTCTCGTGGCCGAAGACCGTGCCCTGGTGGAAGTAGAGCTTCCAGGTGTTGCCGGTCAGCCGCCACAGGGAGCTGCGGTGGGCGAGGCGGCCGTTGGAGTCGGTGTCGAAGGTCAGGTGCACCAGGTCGGGGGCGAGTTGGGTGCCCCGCATCGCGGAGGCGGTCACCGGGCGGACCGGGCTGCGGGTGCGCAGGACGTCGATGAACGAGTCCCGGTCCCAGATCCGTCCCGAGGAGCCGAACGCCCTGAAGTCGGGGTGGAGAAGTTCCGCGAGCAGTTCGGGGGACGAGTTCACCGCCGGGTCGAGGAAGCGCAGTTCGGCCTCGACGGCGCCGGTGACGGCGGACGTCAGCTCAGTCACGGGTCAGCTCCACCAGCTTGACGACGGTGTTCCAGTTGCGGCTGGTGGCGGTGACGCCCTTGAACAGGGCCGGTCTGCCGAGGGCCTCCGCGAGCTTGGAACGGCCGAGCCCGTTGGGGGCGTACAGGTAGAGCGCCCGGTCGCCCAGCCGGAACTCCTCCGGGAGGTACCCGGCCGGGTCCAGGGACGCGAGGCGTTCCGGGTCCACCGGCGCGGAGAAGAAGGTGACATGGAGCTGCTTGCCTTCCAGGGTGTCCGCGGGGAACGGGCAGGCGTCGGCGACGGCACGGAGGTATCCGCCGTCGCGCACCACACACCCCACGGAGAATCCGAAGCGTTCCTCGATGGCCTGTTCCAGCTCGCGGGCGACGGCGTCCTCGTCGTCGGAGGCGCTGGTGAAGACGGCGTTTCCGCTCTGGAGATGGGTGACCACGTTGTCGTGGCCGAGCCCTGAGAGCAGGGCACGCAGGTCGGTCATGGGGACGCGCTTGTGGCCGCTCACATTGATTCCGCGCAGGAGAGCCGCGTACGTCGTGGTCATCAGGCCACGATAGAGGCGGCCGGGGCGCCCGGTGGAGCAACGTGCCCGGCGGGGCCCGACGCCACGTCCGGGAGGGGTGGCCGAAGGTCGGTGTAAGGGGCCCGTATCGCGCAGGTCAGGGACGGAACCAGTTCGCAGGGAGGAGACCGCCCTCGCCCCGCTCACCGGAGAGCAGGAGGAGACGGCCGGAACGCGCCCCTAGCGTGGAAACACGGAGGACGGCGGCGCTGTGCCGCTTTCACGCACGAGGGGCTGGCCCGTCATGGGGAAAACAGGGGAGGGTCCGCGCGGCATCGCCGCGCGGGCCGGGAGTTGGAGCGCACGCCACCGCTGGGCGGCGGTGGGCATCTGGGTGCTGTTCGTCGTGATCGCCATGGGGCTGGGCTCGGCGGCGGGCCGGGTGGATGTCAAGGAGAGCGAGCAGCTCTCCGGCGAGGTCGGGCAGGCGCAGCGGATCATCGAGGACGCGGGACTCAAGGAGCCGGTGGGCGAGTCGGTGCTCGTCCGGGCCACTGACAGGTCAACGACCTCGAAGGCGCCGGAGTTCCGGGAGGCCGTCGCCGCGGTGGTCGAGGCGGTGGGCCGTACCGGTCGGGTGGCCGAGGTGACCTCGCCGTACGACTCCGGGACCATATCCAAGGACGGGCGCAGCGCGCTGGTGCGCTTCGACATCCGCGGGGACCCGGACACGGCGAGCGAGCGGGTCGAGCCGGTGATCAAGGCGGTCGCGGGAGTCCAGGAGAAGTACGAGGACCACCTGCTGATCGCCGAGATCGGCGGGGCGAGCATGGGCAAGACCTTCGACGACGCCTTCGGGGACGACTTCAAGCAGGCGGAGTTGTCGGCGGTGCCGGTGGCACTGGGCATCCTGCTGATCGCGTTCGGCGCTCTGGTCGCGGCGCTGCTGCCGGTGGCGCTGGCCCTGACGGCGATTCTGGCGACCACCGGGCTGATGGCGATCGTCAGTCACTACCAGCCGATGAGCGACACCGCGGACTCGGTGATGCTGCTGGTGGGGCTGGCGGTCGGGGTCGACTACTGCCTGTTCTACCTGCGGCGCGAGCGGGAGGAGCGGGAGGCGGGGCGCGACCCGGAGACGGCGCTGCGGATCGCGGCGGCGACGAGCGGGCGCGCGATCGTGGTGTCCGGGGTGACGGTGTGTGTCGCCATGGCGGGCATGCTCTTCACCGGTCTCGCGGAGTTCCAGGCGATGGGCCTGGCCTCGCTGATGGTCGTCGCGGTCGCGATGGTCGGGTCGGTGACGGTCCTTCCGGCGCTGCTGTCGCTGCTCGGGCACCGGGTGGAGCGGGGCAGGGTGCCGTTCCTGAACCGGGCGAAGCGGCGGGGCGGTCATGCCGGTGGCTCGCGTGGCTCCGGTGGCTCCGGCGGCTCCGGCGGCTCCGGTGGCTCCGGTCGCTCCGGTCGCTCCGGCGGCGAGAGCCGCTTCTGGCGGGCGGTCCTGGAGCGGGTGCTGCGCAGGCCGAAGGTCTCGCTGGTGATCGCGGCCGGCGCGCTCGCGGCGATCGCGCTGCCCGCCGTGGGCATGAACACCCAGAACCTCACGCTGGACCAGGAGTTCGGCGACCGGTTGCCCATCGTCCGTACGTACGAGCTGGTCAACGAGGCGTTCCCCGGCGGCGCCGAGCCTGCGGAGGTGGTGGTCGAGGCCACCGACATCAACGCGGGGCCGGTCCGCAGGGCCATCGCGGACTTCCGTTCCCAGGCGGTGAGTTCGGGCGCGTCCCGGGGGCCCGTGGAGGTGGTGACCCACGACGCGGAGAACGTCGCGATCATCACCGTTCCGCTGGTCGGCGGGTCCGACCAGGACCGGGCGGAGAAGAGCCTGGCGCTGCTGCGGGACACGGTCCGCCCCGACACGTTCGGCAAGGTGTCCGGCGTCTCGGCGCCGGTGACCGGCCAGGTCGCGGGCTCGAAGGACTTCAACGACCAGATCGTGGGGGCGGTCACCCCGGTGTTCGCCTTCGTGGTGGTCTTCGCGTTCCTGCTGATGCTGCTCTGCTTCCGGTCGCTGACGATCGCGGTGACGTCGATCGTGCTCAACCTGCTGTCGGTGGGGGCCGCGTACGGAATTCTGACGATCGTCTTCCAGCACGGCTGGGGGGCCTCGCTGGTGGGGGCGGAGGGGGTCGGCGCGATCATCTCGTGGCTGCCGCTGTTCCTGTTCGTGATCCTGTTCGGGCTCTCGATGGACTACCACGTCTTCGTGGTCTCCCGGATCCGTGAGGCCCGCATGCAGGGCCGTACGACCCGGGACGCCATCACGCACGGCGTGGTGACGACGGCGGGGGTGGTGACCAGCGCGGCGGTCATCATGGTGGCGGTCTTCGCGATCTTCGGCACGCTGTCGATGCAGTCCATGAAGCAGATGGGCGTGGGCCTGGCGGCGGCGGTCCTGATCGACGCGACGATCATCCGGGGGGTGCTGCTCCCGGCGGTGATGGCGCTGCTGGACGACCGGAACTGGTACTTCCCCCGGTGGCTGTCCTGGCTCCCCGACCTGACGCACGACGAGAGCGCGGCGCCGGAGGGCCCGGCGCGGGACCAGACGGACACACGGGTCCCGACCCGGACCTGACGGACCGGTCGCACGGCCGGGGCGCGGACCAGGAGGCGTCCAGGTCCCGGCCGTACCGCACACGCGTCACCCCTTCCCGCCGCTGTCACACGTCCCCGCCGCCGGGCGCGCCTTCGGGCCCGTCCGGCGGCAGCATGTCCTCGATCAGGTCGGCGGCGCGCCGCGTGCCGCCCTCCGCCGTCATCTCCGCCGCGATCTCCCGCAGCCTGCGCGCCACTTCCGGGTCCGAGGCGAGGGCGAGGACCGCCTCCCGCAGCGCCCCCGGCGTCACGTCCGCCGTGTCGAGGCGCCGGGCCACCCCCAGGGAGACCAGCGTGTCGGCGTTGCCGAACTGGTCCACCGCCTGCGGGACCGCGACCATCGGGGTGCCCGTCGCCAGCCCCTCCTGGCTGCCGCCCGCACCCGCGTGCGTCACAAACGCGTCGGCCTGCCGCAGGACGGACAGCTGCGGAACCCAGCGGTGCACCTCGACGTTGGCGGGTACGTCACCCAGCTCGGCCTCGTCCACGAACGCGCCGATCTGGAGGACGACATGCCACCCCGGCAGCCCCCCGAACGCCTCCACGCACGCCCGGTAGAACGCCGGCTGCTTGGTGAACGCCGAGCCCAGCGACACCAGAAGCACCTTCCCGGCCCCCTCGGGCCGCCGCCACTCCCCCTGTTCCGCCCTGTCCCCCTGGCAGGCGCCGACAAAGGTGAAGACGGACGCGTCCACCTGGTCCGCGTACGGCTGGAGCACCCGGGGGATGAGGACGAGGGACCGGCCCGGCCGGGCGACCAGCCGGTCCCGGTCGGTGTGGTCCATGTGGTGTGCGTCGAGCCATGCCGTGAACCGCGCCAGGTACGCCCGCCCCCGCTCCGTCGACTCCAGCTCGGCGGTCATCGGCGCGGCGACCTCCTCGTACCCCTCCCAGGCGACCATGTTCGGCGAGAGCTGGACGTACGGCACACCCCAGCGGTGCGCGAGGACCGGCGCCGGATAGGACGTGATGTCGCTCAGGACGAGGTCGGGGCGGTCGTCCTCGAACGCCTCGGCCAGCTGCGGCAGCGCCTGGATCGCGTCGTCCAGGAACGGCTCGACGTGGTCGATCAGTTCCGTTCCCCAGTCCTCGGGGTCCGCGTCCGGCGGGGGCAGGAGGGACGTGTAGATCACCGGCCGGGCACCGGTCGCGGCGACCTTGCCGGCGAAGACGGCGGGGATCGCGTAACTGACCCGGTGCCCCCGGGCGACCAGTTCGCGGATCACCTCCAGACTCGGGTTCACGTGCCCGTGGGCGGCGATGGAGAACATGGCGACATGGGCGGGCTTCGGTGAGGTCATGACCCGGACCCTAAGCGAGACGAGACGTCTCGTACAACTCGAATAAGCTTGCCCCGCCTCACCTCTGATAGCGCGCCAGCACCAGATTCCCGTCCTCGACCAGCCGCTTCTCCAGCTCCTCCCGGTCGATCGCCCCGCTGTAGTACTCCTGGAGCGCCGGCGTCGCCACCTTGTCCTTCCACTCCGGATACCCGCGCACCGACTGGGCCGGGGCGGACCGCAGATCGCGCGCCAGCGCTGCTCCCGTCGCCCAGCCGTCCTTCGCGGTGTGCAGCGAGGGGTCCGCGAGCGCGCGGGTCCCCGTCGGCAGCATCCAGTCGCCCTTCGCCAGCCGCACCATGTTCGACGGCTGGAGCAGGAAGTCGATGAACCGCACCGCTTCCCTCTTGTACGGGCTGTCCTCGGCCACCGAGAGCGTCTGCGGGCTCACGCCTTGGACCAGACCCTCGCTGTCCCCCGCAGGGGCGGGCAGCACCGTCCACTCGAAGCCCTCGGGCGCCTGCTGCATGATCTGCTGACGGTACGAGAACCCCAGCGGCACCATCGCGTAGACACCGCCGAACAGCCCCGGCAGGGTGTCGGACCCGCCCATCCCGAGCGTGGCCCCCGACGCGCTCCCGTCGGTGTTCACCTGGGCGCGGACGGTCTCGGGGACCACCGCGTCGCCATCGGTGAAACGGACCGTCACCTTCCCGTCCGCGCCCCGGTGGAAGAGCCGGCCCCCGGTGGACAGCCCCAGGTTGAGCGTCGCGGACACCGGGTCCTTGAGCGGCCACGCCACGGCGTACTTCCCCGGGCCCATCCGCGCGGTTAGCTCCTTGCTGATCCGCCGGAACTCGGGCCAGGTCCACGGCTCGTCCGGCGTCGGCACCCGCACCCCGGACGCGTCGAGGACCTTCTTGTCGGCGATCAGGACCCGTGGCTCCTGGAGGAACGGCACGCCGTACACCCCGTCCCCGAACGTCGTCGTGTCCCAGCTGCTCCCGGGGATGTCCTCCCGCAGCCGCACGGGCAGCAGCCCTCCCAGATCGGCGAGATAGCCGCCGTACGCGAAGTCGGCGAGGTCGTCCGAGGCGTCATGGATGATGTCCGGCGCCTCCCCGCCCTCGAAGGAGGTGAGCAGTTGGTCGTGGACGCTGTCCCAGCTGCCCTGCACGTACTCGACGCGGATGTCCGGGTGGGCGGCGTTCCACTCCGCCACCAGCTCCTTGTTGACCTGGACCGATTCGTCCTGCCAGGCCAGGGACTGGAAGCGCAGGGTGATCCGGCCGTCGCGGGAGCCGCCCCCGCCGGAACAGCCGGTGAGGAGCAGCGTCAGGACCACGACGGCGACGGCGGCTCTGCGCATCAGCATCAGCATCGGCATCAGCTCTTCACCGCCCCGGCGAGCATCCCGCCCGTGATCCGCCGCTGGATGACGGCGAAGATGACGAGCGAGGGGAGGGTCGCGAGGAACGCGGCGGCGGCGAGCGGCCCGAGGTCGGCGACCCCTTCCGCGCCCAGGAAGTGGGTGAGGACCACCGGAAGGGTCTGTTTCTCCGGGGACTTGAGCAGCACGAGCGCGAAGAAGAACTCGTTCCACGCGGTGATGAAGGCGAACAGCGCCGTGGCGACGATGCCGGGCACCAACAGGGGCGCGGTGACCGAGACGAGCGTACGGAGACGGCCCGCGCCGTCCACGGACGCGGCTTCCTCCAGCTCGACCGGTACGGCCCTGACGTACCCGACCAGCATCCAGAGGGCGAACGGCAGCGACCACACGACGTACACCATGACCAGGCCGGGCACGGAGTTGATCAGGTGAAGGTTCTTGAGGACCAGGAACAGCGGGATGATCAGCAGGACGAACGGGAACGCCTGGCTGACGACCACCCAGCCCGTCGCCGCCGCCGCGAGTCTGCCGCGTGTGCGGGCCATCACGTACGCCATGGGGGTCGCGACCACCACGGCGATCACAGCGGCGGACAGCGCGGCGACGAGGCTGTTGCCGGCGGCCCGGACGAGCGGCTGTTCGTCGAAGGCCTGGCGGAAGTTGTCGAGGGTCGGGTGCTCGGGGATCCAGGTGGGGTGGAGGCTCGCCAGCTCCTGGGCCGGTTTGAACGCGGTGGAGATCAGCCAGAGGAAGGGGAAGGCGAGGAAGACGAGATAGCAGAGGAGCGCGGCGTACTGCCCGGCGCGCGCGGGCCCACGGGTGCGGACGTTCATCCGTTCTCCCCTTCCCGGAGCCGGCCGACCAGATGGAGCGCGAGGATCACCGAGATCACGGCGACCATGACGCAGCCCATGGCGGCGGCGTAGCCGAACTGGCCGTAGCGGAAGGCCTCCTCGTACGCGAAGAGCATCGGCAGCCGGGTGCGGCCGCCGGGTCCGCCGCTGGTGAGCACGTACACCAGGGCGAAAGAATTGAAATTCCAGATGAAGTTGAGGGCAGTGATGGCCAAAGCCACCGGGCGCAGGGCGGGCCAGGTGACGGTACGGAACCGGCGCCACGCGCCCGCGCCGTCGAGCGCGGCGGCCTCGTGCAGTTCGTGCGGGGTGTTCTGGAGTCCGGCGAGCAGCGCGACGGTGGTCTGGGGCATCCCGGCCCAGATCCCGACGACGATCACGGCGGGCAGGGCGGTGGCGAGGCCCGTCAGCCAGTCCCGGCCGTCGCCCAGGCCGGTGTCGCGGAGGGTCTCGTTGAGGATGCCCGCGTCGGCGTTGTAGACGAGCCGCCACATGATGCCGACGACCACTTCGGGCATGGCCCACGGGATGATCGCGAGGGCGCGGGCCAGCCAGCGGAAGCGGAGGTTCTGGTTGAGCAGCAGGGCCAGGCCCAGGGCGAGCGCGAACTGCGGCACGGTGACGCCGACCGCCCATAACAGCCCGATCCGGAACGAGTCCCAGAACAGGGTGTCGTGCAGGAGGTCCTGGAAGTTCAGCGTCCCGATCCACTCGGTGGGTTCGGTACGGCCGGACTGCGCGTCGGTGAAGGCGAGCGCGATCCCGTACAGGAGCGGTCCGACGCTCAGCACCAGGATCGGGATCAGCGCGGGCAGGACCAGGAACCAGGCTCCGTGGTCGGCTCCGGGCGCGGGTCTCTTCTTTCCGGTCTTCTTGCCCGTCTTCTTGCCGGTCTTCTTGCCGGACCGCGCCGTCGCGGTCGCGGTCGCCGTTGTCACGGATCTGACTCCTTCGGGCGGCTCGGGAGTGCGGTGGGGGGTGCCCCGGCAGCCTCCGTCATCGTGCTGACGGGCTTTCCGTTCGTCAAGGTGGCCTGCGCGGATGCGAGACTTGCCGGTCGGGCTGACCGTGACGGCGGCCGGAGCGAGGAGATCGAAGGATTCATGGACGAGGCACGAGCACGGGACATCCTGGCCGCGGCGGGGCTGCCCCGCGACGCGGAACTGCTGGCCTTCGGCGAGAACGCGGTGTTCGCGGCCGGTGACCTGGTCGTCAAGGTCGGCCGGGACGCCACGCGCGAGCCCGAACTGCTGGACCGGGCGCGGCGGGAGGTCTCCCTCGCGTCCTGGCTGGCGAAGTGCGGCATTCCGGCGGTACGGGCGGCGGAGCCGGAGGCCCGTGCCGTCGACGGCCACCCGGTGACCGTCTGGCACCGGCTGCCCGACGCCGCACGCCCGGCGGGCCCCGCCGATCTGGCGTCCCTGCTGCGCGCGGTCCACGCCCTGCCCGCGCCCGCCTTCGCCCTCCCCCGCCGTGAGTTGCTCGGCGGGGTGGAGCGCTGGCTGCGGCTCGCGGGCGACGCCGTCGACCCGGCCGACGCCGCTTTCCTGCGGGAGCGCAGGGACGGCTTCGCCGACGCGTCGGCGGCCCTCGTCCCGCAGCTCCCGCCGGGCCCGATCCACGGCGACGCGCTCCCGCGCAACGTCCATGTCGGCCCGGACGGCCCGGTCCTGGTCGACCTGGAGACCTTCTCGGCGGACCTGCGGGAGCACGACCTGGTGGTGATGGCCCTGTCCAGGGACCGGTACGGCCTGGCGCCCGACGCGTACGACACCTTCACCTCCACGTACGGCTGGGACGTGCGCGACTGGCCGGGCTGGACGGTCCTGCGCGGTGCCCGCGAGACCGCCAGCTGCGCGTGGGTGGCGCAGCACGCCCCGGCCAACCCCAGGGCGGCGGAGGAGTTCCGCCGCCGGGTCGCCTCGCTGCGGGACGGGGACCCCGAGGTCCGCTGGTACCCCTTCTGAGGGCCGGTCAGCCCACGCGCGCGCCGTGCGGGACGAGCGGCCAGGACGGCTCGATGTACGCCGACGGATTCGACGTACGCCGCAGATAGCTCTGGAGCGAGGCGGACTGCTCGGCCGCCGCGCGCACTTGGAGCGCGTGCAGGTCCGCGAGCGGAACGCTTCCTATGGAGGGATGCCTCTCGCCCATACGGCGTGCCGCGCGCGCCGCCGCCACGGCGTCCGCCCGGGCGTCGTGCGCGTCCGCCAACTCCACACCGTAGTGCGCGCAGAGCGCCTGGAGCGTGCGCTTGCCCTTGCGGTACTGGTCCGCGTGCTTGTCGAGCACCAGCGGGTCGATGACCGGCGAGGGGTCCACCCCCAACCGCGCCACGAGCGGCTCGATCCCGTACCTCCGGCACTCCCGATCCAGCAGCGACAGGTCGTACCGCGCGTTCATCACCACCAGCGGTATGCCCGACCGGAACACCCGCGCCACCGCCTCCGTGATCTCCTCGACCGCCGGCGCGGCGGCCACCCCGTACGTGCGCGCCCGGTCCGTGGAGATGCCGTGGATCGCCGACGCCTGCTCGGGGATGGAGATCCCCGGGTCGAGCAGCCACGTCCGCTCCTCGCCGACGCGCCCGTCCGGCTCCAGCCTCACCAGCGCGGCGGTGACAATGCGATCACTCTCGATGTCCGTGCCGGTGGTCTCCAGGTCGAACGCGACCAGCGGCTCCCCATGCCAAGTCATCGTGATCCCTCCCTCGTCAAGCGGTGGCGCTTCCCCCATGTCGGCGCTTCCCCCGTCGAACCACCACCCTGCCACCCGCCACTGACAACGCATCGGGCACCAGGGGCCCCAAGGGTCTGTCCGGCGGGGTCCGCGCGGCTCAGGACACCGGGCGCGAGTCTGCCCAGACCGACTCGAACTCCTCGCGGTACGTCTGGAAGAGGCCGTGTTCCTGCTCCTGGCCCGCGCGTACCACCTCGCGGCCGCCGCCCCGCAGGACCAGGACCGGGGCCTCCATGCCGCGGGCGCGGCGCAGGTACGACTGGACCACGGCGAGGCCGTCGGGGCCGTCGCCGTCCACCAGGTAGGCGGTGAAGCGCGGGGTCTCGTCGAAGACGTGGATCTCGAAGGCGCCCGGGTCGCGGAGCTTGGAGCGCACCCGCCGCATGTGCAGGATGTTCATCTCGACCGTGCGGCTCAGCTCGCCCTTCCGCAGGCCCAGTTCGCGCTCGCGCCGCTTGACCGCGCTGCTCGCCGGGTTGAGGAAGACCAGCCGTATCCGGCAGCCCGACTCGGCGAGCCGGATCAGCCGGCGCCCGGAGAAGTTCTGCACCAGCAGGTTCAGGCCTATCCCGATGGCGTCGACGCGCCGGGCCCCGCCGAACAGGTCCTCCGCCGGGATCTGGCGCTGGAGCCGTACCCGGTCGGGATGGACGGAGACCACGTCCGCGTACCGGTCGCCGACCAGGTCCTCCACCGCGTCGACCCGCAGCCGCGCCGTCGAGGGGATCCCGGCGCCCCCGCCCAGGATCTCCAGCAGCCGGGCCGAGGCCCGCTCCGCCTGCGCGAGGACCGTCTCGGAGAGCGCCCGGTTGCGCGAGACGACGTTCCGCGCGACCTCCAGCTCGTCCAGGGCCAGTTCCACGTCACGCCGGTCGTCGAAGTACGGCTCGAAGCAGGGCCAGTGCTGGACCATCAGCTCCCGCAGCTGCGGGAGCGTGAGGAAGCTCAGGACGTTGTCGTCGGCCGGGTCCAGGAGATATCCCTTGCGCCGCGACACCTCCCGTACGGCCACCGCCCGCTGCACCCACTCCTGCCCGGCGGGCCCCGCGGCGGCCACCACCCACTCCTCGCCGTGCACCGGTTCGTAGATGGGCCTCAGCACCGCGGCTACGACGGAGCGCAGCCGCTGCTCGACCAGGTTCAGCCAGATGTAGGCGCGCCCCGCCCGCTGTGCGCGGGTGCGGACCTCACTCCAGGCCTCCGCGCCCCAGTCCAGCTCCGCCCCGATCTCCATCGGTCTCGCCAGGGAGACCGCCCCGGGCGGGATGTCGCCGGACTCCCCCTCGTGACTCGCGTCACCGGGGGGTAGCTCCAGGCCTCCCGAGCTCACCCGCGCACCGCCTTCATCTCCCCTTCAACGATCAAGGAAGGTTACTCCGCCGACGGGAGCCGGTGCAGCCCGATGGACAGGCCGGTTTGCCAACTCCCTTGATCAGGTGGGCCGTTCCCGTCGGCAAGATCTGACGGAGTGAGATGATTCATAGGCATTGCGCCCGGTGCGCACCTCCCCCGTCACCGTCCCGGCGGGACGGCGACGCCCGGGAACCGGGGTCCGCGATCCGGGCGACGGTGCGGAACGCCACGTTGACTCGGGCAAGAATCCACCCGGTTCCTAGGTGGTAACGCGACTTTCGGGGAAGATCTGTCTTCAAGTGACCCGCAGCACCCGGATCAGAAATGGAAGAGTTGTATCTATGCAGGTCTGGCCGGGACAGACGTATCCCCTCGGCGCCACGTACGACGGCGCCGGCACCAACTTCGCGGTCTACTCCGAGGCCGCCGACCGGATCGAGTTGTGCCTGCTGCACGACGACGGTTCAGAAACGGCGGTGGAACTGCGCGAGAGCGACGCCTTCGTCCGGCACGCCTACCTGCCGGGCATCATGCCCGGACAGCGGTACGGCTTCCGGGTGCACGGACCGTACGAACCGGAGCGGGGGCAGCGCTGCAACTCCGCCAAGCTGCTCCTCGACCCGTACGCCCGTGCGATCAGCGGAGCCGTCGAGTGGGACGAGTCGGTGTACGGCTACCACTTCGGGAAGCCCGACTCGCGCAACGACATGGACTCCGCGCCCCACACGATGACCTCCGTCGTCGTCAACCCGTACTTCGACTGGGGCGACGACCGGCTCCCGAGGACCGAGTACCACAAGACGGTCCTGTACGAGGCCCACGTCAAGGGCCTCACCATGCTCCACCCGGAGCTGCCCGAGGAACTGCGCGGCACGTACGCGGGGCTGGCCCACCCGGCGGTGATCGAGCACCTGACGGAACTGGGCGTGACGGCGCTGGAGCTGATGCCGGTCCACCAGTTCGTCAACGACCACCGTCTTGTGGACGCCGGTCTCGCGAACTACTGGGGCTACAACACGATCGGCTTCTTCGCCCCGCACAACACGTACGCCTCCTGGGGCGACCGGGGCGAACAGGTCCTGGAGTTCAAGCAGGCGGTCAAGGCACTGCACCAGGCGGGCATCGAGGTCATCCTCGACGTCGTCTACAACCACACGGCGGAGGGCAACCACCTCGGCCCGACGCTCTCCTTCAGGGGCCTGGACAACGCGCAGTACTACCGGCTCTCCGAGGACCAGCGCTACTACACGGACACCACGGGGACCGGGAACTCCCTGCTGATGCGCAGTCCGCACGTGCTCCAGCTGATCATGGACTCGCTGCGGTACTGGGTGACCGAGATGCACGTCGACGGGTTCCGCTTCGACCTGGCGGCGACCCTTGCCCGCCAGTTCCACGAGGTGGACCGGCTGTCGTCGTTCTTCGACCTGGTGCAGCAGGACCCGGTGGTGAGCCAGGTGAAGCTGATCGCCGAGCCCTGGGACGTCGGCGAGGGCGGCTACCAGGTGGGGAACTTCCCGCCGCTGTGGACGGAGTGGAACGGCAAGTACCGCGACACCGTACGGGACCTGTGGCGGGGCGAGCCGAGGACGCTGGCGGAGTTCGCCGGCCGGCTCACCGGTTCGTCCGACCTCTACCAGGACGACGGGCGCCGGCCGCTGGCCTCCATCAACTTCACCACCTGCCACGACGGCTTCACCCTGCACGACATGGTGTCGTACAACGACAAGCACAACGAGGCCAACGGTGAGGACAACCGGGACGGCGAGAGCCACAACCGGTCCTGGAACTGCGGGGTGGAGGGCGAGACCGACGATCCGGAGATCATCGAGCTGCGCAACCGCCAGATGCGCAATTTCATCGCGACGCTGATGCTGTCGCAGGGCGTGCCGATGCTGAGCCACGGTGACGAGTTCTCGCGGACGCAGGGCGGCAACAACAACGCGTACTGCCAGGACAACGAGGTCTCCTGGGTCCGCTGGCCGGAGCCGGGCGCGGAGACCGACCGTACGATGCTCGAATTCACCCGGGCCATGGTGTGGCTGCGGCGCGACCATCCGGTCTTCCGGCGGCGGCGCTTCTTCCACGGCCGTCCGGTGGAGGGCACGCACGACGACCTGTCCGACATCTCGTGGTTCACGCCGGAGGGCGGCGAGATGACGCAGGAGGACTGGCAGGCGGCCCACGCCAAGGCCATGACGGTCTTCCTGAACGGGCACGCGATCTCGGAGCCGGGGCCGCGCGGTGAGCGGATCTCGGACGACTCGTTCCTGCTGATGTTCAACGCGAGCGCGGAGGAGCTGGAGTTCGTGGTTCCGGTGAACCACGGGCGGCAGTGGCAGGTCATGGTCGACACGGGCCGGCCGGAGGGAGTGCCTCCGGGGCAGGGCGAGAAGGTCGACGGCGGTGAGCGGATCACGATGATCGGCCGCAGCCTGACGGTCCTGAAGCGCCCGGCGTGACGGTCCTGGAACACCCGGAGTGACGCCGGGCGGGGCGGTGGGGGCTTAATGCGGTTGCCCCCGCCGCCTCGCGGTGTTCTCGTGACCGGATGGATCACGAAGAGGTACTGACTCTGTTCGACCGGCGCATGCGCCGGGACGCCGCGTCCGACAACTCCGGCACGGTCGTCGAGCGCACCGGCGGGGTCGGGCACACCGGCGCGGTGGTACGGCAGAGCGGCGGCCCGCACGACTGGAACGGCATCCTCTGGTCGGACCTGGACGAGGAGTCGGCTCCGGCGGCCGTCGCCGCGCAGGTGGCGCACTTCACCGCGCTCGGCCGCGAGTTCGAGTGGAAGCACTACAGCCACGACCGGCCGGCCGCCCTCCCGGACCTTCTCCTGGCGGCCGGTTTTGTCCCCGAGCCCGCCGAGGCCCTGATGGTCGCGGAAGCGGCGGCACTGACGGCCCCGGCCGAGCTGCCCGAAGGCGTACGGCTCGTCCCCGTGACGGACGCCGCCGGGGTGGAACTGATGGCGGCCGTCCACGAGCAGGCGTTCGGCTCGGACGGCGGATGGCTCAGGCAGCGGCTCCTCGCCCAGCTCACCGAGACCCCCGACGAGGTGGTCGCCGTGGTCGCGATGGCGGGGGACGTACCGGTGAGCGCGGCACGCATGGAGCTGCCGCCCGGCAAGGAGTTCGCCGGGCTCTGGGGCGGCGGTACGGCCGAGGCGTGGCGCGGAAAGGGCATCTACCGGGCGCTGGTGGCCCACCGGGCCCGGATCGCCGCCGCGCGCGGCTACCCCTACCTCCAGGTCGACGCCTCCGACGACAGCCGCCCGATCCTCCACCGGTTGGGATTCGTACAGCTGAGCATCACCACGCCGTACGTCCACAAGCCGTAGGCTCTACGGCGGCCGGGTGATCGCGGAGACCCCACCGGGCCCGTCGTCCGGCCGTACGCATGAGCCGGTGACGGTGATGACACAGAAGCCCAGAACCGGGGTACGTACGATCGTATGACGCCCACCGCGACCTACCGGCTCCAGCTCCAGCCGGACTTCCCCTTCTCGGCGGCGGCCAAAGCCGTGCCCTACCTCGCCGCGCTCGGCGTCTCGCACCTGCACCTCTCGCCGGTGCTGGAGGCCGTTCCCGGCTCGGCGCACGGCTACGACGTCGTCGACCACTCGACCGTACGCGCGGAGCTGGGCGGTGAGGACGGCCTGCGGCGGCTGGCCGGCCGGGCCCACGAGTACGGCCTCGGGATCGTACTCGACATCGTCCCCAACCACATGGCCACCGCGCCCCGGCACAACAAGGCCCTGTGGGAGGTGCTGCGCGAGGGCCGCGACTCGCCGTACGCCCGCTGGTTCGACATCGACTGGGACGCCGGTGACGGCAAGGTGCTGCTGCCCGTCCTGCCGGGCCCGGTCGGCGACGAGCTGGCCGCGGGCGAGCTGCGCGTCGAGGACGGGCAGCTGTGCCACGGCGAGCAGCGCTTCCCGCTGGCGGCGGGCACCGAGGGGCTGCCGCTGCCCGAGCTGCTGGACCGTCAGCACTACCGGCTCGCGTGGTGGCGGCTGGCCCGTACGGAACTCAACTACCGGCGGTTCTTCACCATCTCCGAGCTGATCGGGGTACGGGTCGAGGACCCGGAGGTGTTCGACGCGACCCACGCGAAGATCCTGGAGCTGGTACGGGACGGCGTCGTGGACGGGCTGCGGATCGACCACCCGGACGGGCTCGCCGACCCGGAGGAGTACCTGCGCCGGCTGGACGAGGCGACGGGGGGCGACTGCTGGACGGTCGTGGAGAAGATCCTCACCGGCGAGGAGCCGCTCCCCGCGAGCTGGCCCGTCGCCGGGACCACCGGCTACGACGCGCTGCACCGGATCGACGGGGTCTTCACCGACCCGGTGGGCGCGCGGGCGCTGGAGGACCTGTACCGCACGGTGGCCGCGCCGGCCGGGGACCGGGGCGGGTACTGGGAAGGGACGGTGCGCCGGGCCGCGTACAAGGTGGTCATCCATGAACTGGCCGCCGAGACCGCGTTCCTCGGCCGGGCGGCGGAACGAATCTGCGCCGCCGATCCCGCCCTGCGGGACCACGCTCCGTGGGCGCTGCGCACGGCGATCCGCGAGCTGCTCGTCCGGGTGCCGGTCTACCGCCCGTACACGACGGCGGGCGGCCCGAGCCCCGACGCCGCGGAGGCGGCGGTCTCCGACGAGGCGGTACGGCAGGTGAAGGCGGCCTTCGTGGTGCCGAGGGAGTCGTCGGCGGTGGACGTGGTACGGGAGCTGGCGCTCGGCCGGCTCGGTACGGGCCCCGACCACGTGGCGTTCTGCGCGCGCTTCGCCCAGACGTCGTCGGCGCTGCGCGCCAAGTCCGTGGAGGACACGGCGTTCTACCGCTATGTGCCGCTGATCTCGGCGAACGAGGTGGGCGGCGATCCGGGCGATCCGGCGGTGAGCCCGGAGCGGTTCCACGCGTACTGCGCCCGGCTGGCGCGGGACTGGCCGACGACCGGGACCGTACTGACCACGCACGACACGAAGCGCAGCGCGGACGTACGGGCCGGGATCGCGGTCCTGTCCGAGTGCCCGGAGCGGTGGGGCGACCTGCTGGAGCGGGTGACGGGGGTGGCGGCGCCGGATCCGCAGATGGCGTGGCAGGCGTGGCAGACGGCGGTGGGGTTCACGCCGGCGGGCGAGATCCTGGAGGAGGGCGACGGGGCCCGGCGGGGCTTCGGCACCGATCCGGAGACGGCGGCGGCCGGGGACGTGGAGGCGGCGGAGGCGTCCTGGCCGGACGGCTCGCGGATGGTTCCCGCGCTGCTCAAGTCCGTACGGGAGGCCGGGCTGCACACCAACTGGACGGAGGGCGACCCGCTGTACGAGCGCGCGGTGACGGACTTCGTGGAGGCGGGGCCGGCCGGTCCGGCGCGGCGGACGGTCGCGGCGTTCACGCGCACGCTCGGCCCGTACGTACGGGCGAGCGCGCTGGGCGCGGCGCTGGTGCACCTGACGATGCCGGGCGTCCCCGACCTGTACCAGGGCACGGAGCGGGAGTACGTGGCCCTGGTGGACCCGGACAACCGGGCGCCGTTCAGGACCGGGCCGCCCGACGAGAAGACGGTGGTCACGACGGCGGCCCTGGGGCTGCGCCGGGAGCGCCCGGAGGTCTTCGGCGCGTCGGGGACGTACGTCCCCCTGGAGGCGAGCGGCCGGGCCGCCGGTCACTGCCTGGCGTTCTGCCGCTCGGGCGAGGTGGTCACGGCGGTGACCCGGCTCCCGCTGCGGCTGGCGGAGGCGGGCGGCTGGTCCGACACGGAACTGGTCCTGCCACCCGGCCGCTGGTCGGACGCGCTGGCGTCCCCGGCGCGGGAGTTCGAAGGCGGCGTACCGGTGCTCGTGTCGGAACTGTTCGCGGACCGTCCGGTGGCGCTGCTGAGGACGGTGCGGTCCTAGGGGTCGTCTTCAAAGGTCATATCCAGAGGAAGATGGAGGCGATGGTGACGGTGGCTTGGTAGGACTCGCGGGTTTTGTCGTAGCGGGTGGCCAGGCCGCGCCATTGCTTGAGTCGGTTGAAGCATCGTTCGACGACGTTGCGGAGCCGGTAGACCCTCCTGTCGAATGTGGGTGGGCGGCCGCCGCGTGAGCCTTTGCGCAGGCGGCCTGTGGCCTGGTCGATGCGTTCGGGGATGGTGTGCCCGATACCGCGTCTGCGCAGGTAGGCGCGGATCTTGCGAGAGCTGTAGCCCTTGTCGGCGATGACGTGGTCGGGTCGGGTGCGGGGACGTCCCGGGCCGGTGCGCGGAACACGGATGGCGTCCAGGACGTCTTCGAAGCGGGTGCAGTCGTTGGTGTTGCCGCCGGTCAGGACGAAGGCGAGGGGCCGGCCGTGTCCGTCGCAGGCCAGGTGGACCTTGGTGCTCAGTCCTCCACGGGATCGGCCGAGGGCGTGATCACCCGCTTCGTCCCGGTCGGCAGCCCCCTTTTCCCACCGGTCGCGTGCTGGTGGGCCCGCACGATCGTGGAGTCCACCGACACCAGCCAGTCGATGTCACCCGCCGCGTCCCTCTCCGCCTGGATCGCCTTCAGCATGCGGGAGAAGGTTCCGTCCAGCGCCCACCTGCGGAAACGCGTGTACAAGGTCTGCCAGGAACCGTAACGCTCCGGCACGTCCCGCCAGGCCGAACCGGTCCGCAGCTTCCACACGATCCCGTTCAGCACCACCCGGTCATCCGACCGGGGCCGACCAGCCGTCCCCGAACTCGGCAACAACCGCGACAACACAGCCCACTCAACATCCGACAACTCATGACGACGCACCACACCCGCCATAATCCCGCATCGCACAAACAGCTTTGAAGACGACCCCTAGGGCGTGTCCGTAAGTGGCGCCGTTCGCCAGCAGGGCGTGGACCGCGGCGTCCGGCCTACAGACGAACGGCTCCCTTCGCGGACACGCGCTCGCCGCCGGGGCTGACGAGCAGGGTCCGTGGGGCCCTGACGATCAGTCCGGCCGGGACGGGCCTGAAGCCGTCCGCCCAGCGCAGTGCGGGCATCGCCGCCAGCAGGGCCCGCAGGCCGTGTTCCGCCTCCAGGCCCGCGAGCAGTACGGCGGGGCAGGAGCCGGTGCCGAAGGTGAGCTGGCCGGGGTCGGTCCGTGCCAGGTCGAAGCGGTCGGGGTCCCGGAAACGGTCGGGGTCCCGGCCGGCCGCCCCGATGAGGCAGGCGACCTGGGCGCCGGCCGGGAGGGTGCCGCCGGTCACCTCGACCTCGGCGGAGGTACGCCGCAGCACGACCTGCACCGGCGGGTCGCGCCGCAGGGACTCGGCCCAGGCCTGCGGGATCAGGGCGGGCCGTTCGCGCAGGAGCGCGCACAGGCCGGGCTCCCCCAGCACGTTGGCGAGGAACGAGGCGAGGGCCGTCTCGCGGACGGCGGTACGGGAGGCGCAGGGTCCCGCCGGAGCGGTCTCGGCGCGGCGCCGTACAAGACGGGACAGGTCGCGGCCGTCCCGGCAGGCGCCGCCGACGGCGGTCGCGAGCGCCCCGGCGGGCAGCCACCGGCAGAACTCCTCCACGAGGTCGGCCCGCCCCCGCCCGGCGATGCGCCGCGCGAGCACGTACGCGGTGCGCTCGACGACCTCCCCGAGCCCGCGCTCCGGCAGTACGGGATGGGCGGCGCAGTCCGGGTCGCCGGGCCGGTGCCCCTGGGTGAAGCGGGGGTCGGTGAGCGCGAGGGAGACGTCGTCGTACCGGCTGACGAGCCAGACCCCGAGGACGGGCTCGTAGGCGAGGGGGGAACGCTCGCGGAGGGTGCGGTAGAAGGGGTACGGGTCGGGCACGGCTCCCCGCAGCAACACCCGGGGCACGCGGGGCGCCCCACCGACGGTCCGCGCCCCGGAGGCGCCGCCCCCGCCTGAACCCCCACCAGGACCCCCGCCGGGCAGCGCGGCACGCGAGGCCCCCGCGCACTCGGCCGCGACGCCCCCGGACGACACCTTCCCGGCGGCCGGATCCACCCCGGTCGTCGCGCTCACGCTGGCGGACGGGTCGACCGGCATGTGGGCTCCCTGACCGGGCGGGCGCGCCTGCGGACGGGCGCGGTCACCCCCCAGCCGACCACCGTCCACGCCCAGGCGCAGTCGGCGCGGGGCCGTACGGGTGGTGTACGGGGCCGGTCGGCGGTACGGGGAGGGTGCACGGACCGACCACCGCCACGGCGAGGAGCGGTGCCGTACAACACCCTCGTCACATGACCGGCCCGGACCTGTATCGGCGCCCGGATTCCGCTCCACAACAGGCGTCCGGCATGCTGAGATGGCTGAACACGCTTGACTCTCGGGGGAGTTGGACAAGGTTGAAGCCGTCGTGCCGAGTACGTGACGTGGTACGTGATGTGGTGGCCGAGCGCGCGGCGCACGAGCTGCCGCTCGTCGACGGGCTGCGGGAGCTGAGCGACGAGCGGGTCGTCCGGGTCCTCTCCGGCGGGGGCCGTCGCAGAGAAGCGCTGGGGTTCGGTTACGCCGAGGCGGCCACGATGATCACCCCGGTGGTGTGGCTGGTCCTCGACCAGGTGGCCCGCCGGGGCGTCGACGCGGCCACCGACAGTGCCGTACGGAGAAGCCGGTGGGGGCTGCGCAGGCTCCTGCGCGGGGGCTCCGCCGAGGAGCCCCGTACCCTCACCGAGCTGGACCGCGCCCAACTGGCCGCCGTACGGGCCCGTGTGGTGGAGCGGGCGACCGCGCAGGGGATCTCCGGCGAGCAGGCCGAGGCGCTGGCGGACAGTGTGGTGGCGCGGCTGGCGACGGGCGACCCGGCGCCGGACGCACCGGACGCACCGGGCTCGTCCGCCCCGGCGGTCCCGCCGACCACCCCGGCCCCGCAGATCGCCCCGGACGCATCCGTACCGCCGACCGCACCACCCACTCCCCCACCGCCCGGCGCACCCACCACCCCGCGGTGAATACCGCCACCGACCACCCCGTGGAACCCACCGGTCCCGGCGGCGGAGCCGATACCGGAGAGCCCGGGGCCGGCCCCACAGGCGGCGGGCGCACCGAGACGGGCCTCCGCTTCGCGCTGCTGATGACGGTCGTGACGGCGGCCGGCATCACCATGCTCAACAACGCGCTGGCGCCCACTCCCGACGACACCCCGGGGGACTCCCTCGGCTGCATGCTCGCCTCCGGGATCGACCCCGACGGGAAGAACCTCACCAACATCCTGGTCGGCGCGGCCCGCCCCGAAGCGCTGGAGGAGTGCCTGTCCGGCGTACCGGAGGTGGAGTACTGGAAGGGCATGGTCGCGACGCTGTTCCTGCTCGCCGTCGCCGCGCTCGTGTTCTGGTGGCTGCCGCGCCGGCGCGAGCGGTGGCACCGGACGCTGCCGATCGCGACCGTCGACCGGGACGGCGGGCTGGCCGCCGAACTGGCCGAGCTGCGCGAGACCGCCGGGATCGACCCGCGTGTACGGTTCCGTGTCGATCCGGCGCGGACCACCGCGGGCGCCGTCGTCTACGGACGCGCCGGGTTGTACACCGTATGCCTGCACAACGGTCTGCTCGTCAGGCGCGGCACGGACCCCGAGGGCTTCCGGGCCGTCGTCCTCCACGAACTCGCCCACCTGCGCAACAGGGACGTGGACTTCGCGTGGTCCAGCACGGCGCTGTGGCGCGTCTTCGTCCTCCTCGCGCTGCTTCCCTTCCTCTTCTCCACCGGCCGGATCCTCGTCACCGGCCTGTCGGGCAGGAGCAGTTCGCCGTTCTGGCCCGGCGCCGCGTCGATGCTCACGTACTCCTTGCTGAACGGGCTCCTACTGGTCGCGCTGGTCCACCTGACCCGTGCCGACCTCCTGCGCCGACGCGAACTGCACGCCGACGCCCAGGCGGTCGCGTGGGGCGCCCTGCCCGCGGGATGGGACCAGCCGGAGGGGCCACGCCGTACGTCCCTCCTGAGAGCCCGACTCAGGCGCGCCGGCCAACTGCTGCGGACGCATCCGGGGTGGGCCGAGCGCAGGGCCGCGCTCGCCGACCCGGGCCGGCTGTCCACCGTGGGCGCGCCCCAGATGTTCCTCACCGGTGTCGCCGGATCCCTGCTGGTCAACGCACTCGGAGTGATCCCCCGGCCGGCCGGGCTCGGCGGCAACGCCTTGCTGACGGCCGCGCTCGTCGCGCCGGTGCTCTGGCTCGTCCTGAGGCGTTCGGTCCTGCGCTCGACGCGTACGGAGTCGGGCCTGCGGGCGGGCCTGTGGCTCGGATGCGGGCTGCTGGTGGGCGAGTTGACGAACGGCAACACCAGCGGCAACGAGTGGCTGACCGCGGAACCCGAGTACGTGCTCGCGCTCCCCCTCGTCGGAGCCGTCCCCGCCGTGTGGTCGGCGCAGAGCAGCCGGCTGGAGGCCGTCCTGCGCGGGCGGTGGCCCCGCGGGCTCGCCGCACTGCTGAACGGCCTGGTGACGCTGGTCCTGCTGTGGGGAGGACTCGGGTGGTGGCGGGCCTCGGGCAGGCTCCAGGCGATGGGCCTGACGGGCGAGTTCGACGGGTTCCGTACGTTCGTGACGCGGACGAACCCGGGCCCGTGGCAGGACTACGCCTGGGAACTGTCGGCCTCCACCGCCTCGCTCCCCACCCTCATCGAACTGAACAAGAGCGTGCCGCTCGCTGTCGCGGCGGTCCTGATGGTGCTCTTCCCGCTGTGCCTGTACGCGCGCCACCCCGGGACGGGGCTGCGTGTCCGACCCACTCTGGCGGCCGGGGCCGCGGGCGGCCTGCTGTGCTGGGCCGCCTTCGCCGTCCTCTCGTACGCGCTGCACCTCGGCCGCCCCGGCACCCTGCGGGAGCGCACGGGAGCGTTCCAGTACGTGCAGCTGTGGTGGTTGCTCCTGACGGTCACGGCCGCGTGTGCGATGACCGCCGCCTGGGTCGCGGGCTTCTCCGGGCGACACTGGCTTTTGCGGGCCCTGTTGGCCTCCCAGGTGGTCCAACTCCTCGGATACGCGGGGATCTTCCTCGCGGTCTCGGCGGACGGCTGCCTGGGCCCGATGGATGTGTACGGCTCCAACTGCCACTGGCTGCCCGCCAACGGCCGCATCATCTTGAAGCTGGCCCTTGCCCAGTCGGTCACGTCGATCACCCTCTTCTCGGCGTGCGGAGCGCTGGCGGGCGCGGGGGTGGCGTGGGTCGTACGGCGGCGGCACGGGAAGCCGCCCACCACGCCGGCCACCCCACCGGCCGTTGCCCGGTCGTGGCCCGCGCTGATGACCGGCGGCCTGGCCCTCGCCATGAGCCTGACCCTCCTGGCCGCCGTCGCCGTCGTACACGCGGAAGGCCCGGCTTCGTCGTCGGCATCGTCCGACGGGGCCCGGAAGTTCCGGGAACTGCTGGACACCCCGCCGACGGCCCGGGCGGCGAAGGTACGGGAGTGGCAGGCGCTCGCCTGGCTCACCAAGGGGGGCCTGACCCGGTTCGGGCGAATATCCGTCGCCTTCCTCGCGCTCGCGGACGCCCTGCGAAAGGCCGGCGACCAGAAGCCGAACGCCAACGGGAAGATCCGGCTGGACTCGGAGGAGTTCAGCCGTCTCTGCGCCGACCTGGCCAAGGAGGCCGGGGCCGCGCAGACGTACTTCCGCGTCCCCGACGCGGACCTCCAGAAGAAGTGGTCGAACGCACTTCACCGCCTCGACCGGTCCGGCCGGGAGTGTGTCTCCGCACTGGCGGACGACACGCCCACGAGCGACAAGAACGGCGACGACACCTTCCTGCTGTCGATCGACGACATGCCCGCCGCGGTGAAGGAACTGACGCTGGTCCTGGAGGAATTGCGTGCCAGGGCCGCGCCTTCGTGACACAGCGGCGCGGGGGGCGGGGGCGCGGGCAGGGGGCGGGCACGGAGGGGCACGGACACCGCACGGCGGCGCGGGTACGGGCTCCAGGGCGGACGAGCACCCGCTCGTCTCCCCGTACCGGCAGACGACCCTCAGCCGCGAGGCTGCTCGCCCGACGACAGGCGGAAGTCCATCCGGCCGAAGCTCACCATGTCGCCGTCGCGGACCACTGCCGTTTCCGTGACGCGGCGGCCGTTGACCGTCGTGCCGTTCGTCGAGCCGAGGTCGCGGAGGATCCACACCCCGCCCTGCATGCTCAGCTCGGCGTGGACGCGCGAGACCGTCTCGTGGCTGAGCCGCAGTCCGTTCATCGGATCGCGGCCGATCCGCAGCGGATACGGCCCCGGCTGGGGCAGCAGCAGCTTCGGCAGGCGTTCGACCTGCCACGCCCTGCGCAGCCGG
The DNA here is from genome assembly GCF_035961655.1 of Streptomyces sp. NBC_01317. NCBI lineage: Bacteria > Bacillati > Actinomycetota > Actinomycetes > Kitasatosporales > Streptomycetaceae > Streptomyces > Streptomyces sp. NBC_01317. Next base: position 1,702,730 of record NZ_CP108393.1, read on the forward strand.
ATCGAGAACGCCGAGACCCGGCTGACCGTCCCGAAGAGCTTTCGCGACCACGGGCTCTCGGTCTCCAAGTCGGCTGTGAGCGCCTTCAGTTCGTCGGCGCCCCGGGCCGCGAGGACCAGATCCGTCCGGCGCAGGAACGTGTCGTGCGACAGCCGGCCCAGCGCCGCGCCTTCCCTGAGCACCGCGAGTACGCGGTCGCGCTCGGCGTCGGACAGCCGCGCGGGATACGTCTGGAACTCGAAGGAGGACGTCACCCCGTGATTGTCGGGCCGACGCCCCCGGGGTGTCCAGACGGTACCGGCGACACACCGCATCCGGCCCAGCGCTGACCTGCACCGGAGGGAACCCGCGCCCGATTCGCCGCGATCACCCGCCCTCCGGCCGTCTGTCTTGTCACCATGGGGGGACAGTAGTGGTAACGGTAGTGGTGACAGGCGGGTACAAGCAGGTACTGGCCGGTACGGCGACAAGGGGGAGCAGCCCGTGCAGTTCGAGGTGTGGGCACCGCAGGCGCAGGACCGGGTCGTCCTCCGGGTCGCGGACGACGACGTCCCGATGGAGCGCGACCCCGAGCGCGAGGACTGGTGGATCGCCCAGGCACCCGCCGCCGACGGGAGCCGTTACGGCTTCGCGCTCGACGGCGGCCCCGTCCTGCCCGACCCCCGCTCGCGCCGCCAGCCCGACGGGCCCGACGGACTGAGCGCGGTCGTGGACCAGACCGCGTACGAGTGGCGGACGGAGTGGCCCGGCGTGGCGCTGCCGGGGGCCGTCCTGTACGAGATGCACGTGGGGACGTTCACCGGCGAGGGCACCTTCGACGCGGCGGCGGACCAGCTCGCCCCGCTCGCCGAACTGGGCGTGTCCCACATCGAGTTGATGCCGGTGTGTCCGTTCCCGGGGGTCCATGGGTGGGGGTACGAAGGGGTGTCGCTGTGGGCGGTGCACGAGCCGTACGGCGGCCCCGAGGGGCTCAAGCGTTTTGTGGACGCCGCGCACGGTCTCGGCCTGGGGGTCGTCCTGGACGTGGTGCACAACCACCTCGGCCCGGCGGGCAACTACCTGCCCCAGTTCGGCCCGTACTTCACGGACACCCATCACACCCCGTGGGGCGCGGCGGTCAACCTCGACGCTCCCGGTTCCGACGAGGTCCGCGCGTACCTGCTGGAGAGTGCCCTGGCCTGGCTGCGGGACTTCCGGCTGGACGGGCTGCGCCTCGACGCGGTGCACGCGCTGGCCGACCACCGCGCGCTGACGTTCCTGGAGGAGCTGTCCACCGCCGTCGACGGGCTCTCCGGGGGCCTCGGCCGCCCGCTCTTCCTGATCGCGGAGTCCGACCTGGCGGACCCCCGCACCACCACCCCCCGTACCCAGGGCGGACTGGGCCTGCACGCGCAGTGGAACGACGACTTCCACCACGCGCTGCACACCGCCCTCACCGGTGAGGGCCAGGGCTATTACGCCGATTTCGCCCGCGCGCCGCTCGCCGCGATCGCGAAGACGCTGACGCGGGTCTTCTTCCACGACGGTACGTATTCGAGCTTCCGGGGCCGTACGCACGGCCGCCCCGTCGACGTGACGCGAACCCCGGCCCACCGCTTCCTCGGGTACGCGCAGACCCACGACCAGATCGGCAACCGCGCGCTCGGCGACCGGCTCTCCGCCACGCTCTCCCCCGGACTGCTGGCGTGCGCCGCCGCGTTGGTGCTGACGGGCCCGCACACCCCCATGCTCTTCATGGGCGAGGAGTGGGGGGCGAGCACCCCTTGGCAGTTCTTCACGGACCACCCGGACCCGGTCCTGGCCGAGGCCGTACGCAACGGCAGACGGCGGGAGTTCGGGGCGCACGGCTGGGCGGAGGAGGACATCCCCGACCCGCAGGACCCCGCCACCTGGGCCCGTTCCTGCCTGGACCGCTCGGAGCGGGACAAGGAGCCGCACGCGCGGCTGCTGGCCTGGCACCGCGACCTGATCGCCCTGCGACGCGGCCAGCCGGACCTCGCGGACCCGAACCTGGCGTCGGTGAAGGTCGCGTACGACGAGGAGGCCCGCTGGCTCGCGTACCGCCGGGGCGATCTGCGCGTCGCGGTCAACCTCTCCCCCGAGCCGGTCGAGATCCCCCTGGGCGGCGCGGGCCCGGCCCGGGTCCTGGCGGCCTGGACCCCGGTCGACCCGCCGGGCGCGGACGGCGTACTGCGACTGCCTCCGGAGTCGTGCGTGGTCCTGTCGGGCGGCTGAACCCACTCCCGGGCGGGGCTACAACCTCGCCTGGAGTCCCGCGAGCAGGAGCCGGAGGAGGTCGGGATCTGTCGTCGGCCCCGGCACGACGAGCGGCCGTTCCGACCACTGCCGCTGCCGCTGCCGCTTCGGCAGTGGCGGCGGTGGTGGCACCGGACCGACCGCCAGCTCGGCCCACACCACCTTGCCACCCGTGACGCGGTACACACCCCAGCGCTTCGCGCACCGGTGCACGAGCAGGAGGCCCCGCCCGCTCTCGTCCTCGGGGGCGGTGTCGTGCCGGAGCGCGGGCTCCTCCTCCGACACGTCCCACACCTCGATGACCACGCTGTCCGGCAGACCGATCAGCCGTACGGTGACAAGGCCGAGCCCCTTCAGCCCATCCCATGTCGGTTGCCCACCCAACACGCCTGTGGCGGCGACTGCGTTGGTCACCAACTCCGAGGTGACGAGAAACGCGTCGTCCTCAAGACAGCCCGCCTGCCACTTGGCGAGAGAAAGCCGCAGAAAGCGACGAGCCGTGGCAGCGGCCGAATTCACGGCGACCAGGGACAGTTGATCGACGAAGCACACACTCTGCGGCCGGTACGGCGGCGCCTCGCTCACCATGAGCACTCGTCCAGGCTGATGACGTCCGCGCCGGTCACGCAGAAGAGGTGCGTCAGCATGACGTCCTGTAACGACTTGTTGAGGGCCAATTCCCGGTAGGACGGGACGATCACGTGTTTCGCCTCCGCGTGCTTGACTGCCTGGACGAGTTCCGCGAAGGCGGATTGCGCCCCGGGGACGTACTCGTGGAACACCGTGGCCAGCTGAAAGCCGTTCGTCTCGGCGTAGGCGTCCAGGTCGTCCTGAGTCCGCTTCGCCTCCTCGTCGGTCATGTCGTCAGGCACCCGCATGTAGCCAAAGATCAGCGGATTCATGGCGTTTCGCTCTCCCTCGCCGTGCCGGCGATCACGTGGCGTGTTCGCGGCGGTTCCCCGGGGTGACCGAGTGAAGCATTACAGGACCCATTAATGCAAGACTTCATTTCCGTAACTCTAAAGTGCAGCATCCGAATTCTCTTTCGACATTGCGGAACAGAACTCCAGAGGCTTACATTTCGGATGCGAGAGTCATTCGAAGAGAAGGAAAGGTGGGGGTGCGTATGCCAGCGGCAAACTCAGGTTCGACCGTCCCGCGACGGCAGTTGGGGCGGCACTTACGCGATCTGCGCAACGCGGCCCGGCTGACCGTGCGGGCCGCTGCCAAGCAGTTGGAGTGGTCGGAGCCGAAGATCTGGCGCATCGAGACCGGGCAGACGTCCTTGCGCAGTCTGGACGTCGAGGCCATGTGCCGGACGTACGGCGCGGACGACCAGCTGACGCAGGGCCTGATGGGTCTGGCCAAGGAGACGAAGAACCGGGGCTGGTGGCATGCGTACGGCGATGTGATCCCCGACGGTTTCGACCTCTACATCGGCCTGGAAGAGGCGGCGGAATGGCTGTCCTGGTACGAGGCCGAGCTGATTCCCGGACTGTTCCAGACCCCGGACTACGCACGGACCGTCGTCAAGCGATCGGCCGCCGACCGCGACGAGGCCGATGTGGAAAGGCACGTTCATGTCCGCATCACGAGGCAGGCACTGCTCACCCGGGTGACAGCGCCGCCCCAGGTCGATGTGGTGCTCAACGAAGCCATCCTGCATCGCCCCGTCGGCGGCAACAAAGTCATGGCCGAGCAGCTCGAACACCTGGTTCACTTGAACGAGCTGAACAATGTGTCCATCCGCGTGGTGCCGTACAGCGCCGGCCTGCACGACGGGATCATGACAGGCCCCTTCGTCATGATGCAGTTCCCGACCTACGGCGACGGCCCGTCCACAGAGCCGCCCACGGTCTACGCGGAGGGCTTCACAGGAGCGCTGTACCTCGACAAACCCAGCGAGATCCACAGTTACGACAGAGCATTCGAATCCATCTCGGGCTCGGCACTTGACGAAGCAGGTAGCACGAGTCTCCTCAAGCAAGCAGCGAGGGAGCTGAGCACGTGAACAGTGCCGACCTGATAGGTGCGGTCTGGCGCAAGAGCAGCCGCAGCAACGCCGACCGCAACTGCGTCGAGGTCGCGTTCCTCAATGACGGGCGAGTCGCCCTGCGCGACACCAAGGACCAGGGCAACGGCCAGGCTTTCACGGTCACTTCCGGGGAGTGGGCCACGTTCACGGACAGCCTGGCGGACGCCGAATTCACCCGGCTGTAGCCCGACCGCCACGCGGCGCCGTAGGGTGCCCGGCCGGAACCACCGGCCGGGCCCCTTGCCTACTCCACCAACGCCATCTCCCTCGACGTGTTGTTGAAGCGGCGGCCGCCGTCCTCCGTCACCGTGACGATGTCCTCGATACGGACGCCGAAGCGGCCCGGGAGGTAGACGCCGGGCTCGATGGAGAAGCACATGCCGGGGACCATCGGGCGTTCCTCGCCCTCGATCATGTACGGCGGCTCGTGGGTGGTGACGCCGATGCCGTGGCCGGTGCGGTGGATGAAGTACGGGCCGTACCCCGCCGCGTCGATGACCGCGCGCGCGGCCCGGTCGACCTCCTGGCAGGCGACTCCGGGGCGTACGGCCTCGAACCCGGCCTGCTGCGCCTCGCGGACCAGTTCGTGGACGGTCCGCTCCTCGGCGGTCGGCTCGCCGACGTGGACGGTACGGGTCGTGTCGGAGCCGTAACCGTGCTTGAGGCCGCCGAAGTCGAGGACGACCATGTCACCCCGCTCGATGACGCGGGTCCCGGCCTCGTGGTGCGGGTTCGCGCCGTTGGGGCCCGAGCCGACCACCGTGAAGTCGACCTGCGAGTGGCCGTGCCGCAGGAGCAGCGCGGCCAGGTCCGCCGCCACCTCCGTCTCCCGGCGCCCGGCGAACCGTACGCCGAGGATGTCCCCGTACGCCGCGTCGGCGGCGGCGCCCGCCGCCTCCGCCCTCGCAAGCTCCCGGGCGTCCTTGACGGCGCGCAGCATGGGCAGCGCCTCGGTCAGCGCCACGTACGAGGTGCCGGGCAGGGCGTGCTGGAACGCGAGCAGGTGCATGGCCCAGGCGTTGTCACTGACGCCGAACCGTCCCGCCGGGTCGAGCAGGGGCGCCGTGAGCGCGTACGGGTCCTTGCCATCGGTCCAGTCGCGCAGGGCGAGCGCGGGCGCGCCCGGCGCGCGCTCGGCGTCCCCCGCCTCCAGGGCCGGCACGACGAGCACGGGGTCCTGCCCGGCGGCGAGAACCAGCAGCGTCAGCCGCTCGGTGTCGGCGCTGGGGCGGTAGCCGGTGAGGTACGTGAGGTCGGGCCCCGGGGCGACGAGCAGCCCCGCCAGCCCTTCACCGGCGGCCGACGCGGCGGCGCGGGCCATCCGGGCGCGGTAGTCGTCGGCGGTGAAGGGTTCGAGAGCGGGGTCTTCGGTGGGGATGGCCATGCCCTCATCCTGCCGGGCGGAGGCGCCGGGCGCGAGCCCCGGGTGGGGAGCGGGCCGGGGGGCCGGGGGGCCGGGGGAGCCTCGTCAGGTTTGTCCTGGCGGGGCTTCTGTGTGTGTGGGGGGCGGCTGGGGCCGGTGGGGTGTTCGGGTCGGGACGGTAGAGATTGCTTGGCTGGTGTCGGTACGGGGTTGAGCGAGGCATACGTGGCGGGTGGTCTGTCGGCTCAGCCGCCGTTGTGGCTCGCTTTCTGTGGTTGCTGCTACCAGGGGCGGGGGCCGGTGCCGTCCGTGGGCGAATAGGTGGGATCTCCCGGGCGACCGCCCAGGAGATCCCACTTTGCGGACACGTCCCGGGGGCACCGGGGCGGCCCCTCAGCCGTGTGTCAGCTCGGCAGCGTCCACAGCTGGTTCGCCGCGCCGAAGCAGTCCCAGATCTGGAGCCGGGTGAGGTTCGCCGAGCTGTTGCCCGTGGCGTCCAGGCACTTGCCGGACTGGGGGTTCACCACCTGCCCGTTCCCCTGCCGCTGCCACTTCTGCGCGCCGCTACCGTTGCAGGTCCACAGCTGGACCTGCGCGCCGTTCACCGTGGAGCCCGCCGAGACGTCGAGGCACTTCCCGAGAGCGCGCAGGGTGCCGTCCGCCGCGACGGTCCAGTTCTGGGCGGTGGTGCCGTTGCAGTCGTAGAGCTGTACGGCGGTGCCGTCGGCCGTACTCGCGGCGTTGACGTCCACGCACTTGCCGCCGAAGCCTCGGATCGGTCCTGTCGCCCCCGTGGGGGTCCCGCCACCGCCACCGCCACCCCCGGAGAGCACCTCCAAGGTCACGTTGAAGTGCCCCGGATCGGGCGAGATGGCACCGATCCTCTGGAACGCGCCGTCCGACAGGTCGATGCAGAAGGGCGCACCGGCCGTGGACGCGAAGGAGCCCCGGTCGTTGATCCGGACCGTCACGGAGGCGTTGTTGGCGACGTTGGTGACCTTGACCATCGTGCCGAAGGGCAGCTGCGGGTTGAGGGTCAGGGACGTGGCGGCCGTCAGGGCGTTCATGTCGAAGATCTCGCCGCTCGCGGTGAACGAGCCGGGAGGTATCTCCGCGCCGTAGTGCGTGGCCCAGCAGGTCGCGGCGGCGACGGCCGTACCAGACGCTGAGCCCGCCTTCGTGGGCGCCGCCGCTGCCGGCGCGGTGCTGGCGACGGCCGGCCCGCACACCACCAGCAGAGACACGAGCACGCCCGCGACGCGGCCGGCCGTGCGGCCAAGGCCCGTACGGCCGGGGCCGGTTCTCCCGCCACGAGTGAATCTCGGCATGCGCATGCCAATCACTACCTCTCGCCCGACTCCGGAACCGTGGGGGTGGAGTCATGTCCTGGGATACATGACACACGTGGTGCGTGCCGAGTTGATCTTGCACACATGACATGCTCACGAAACCCGCCGAGCGGCAAAGCGCTTGAGAATTCACGCATCGGTGGTCCGAACGGCACCGATATGAGCGAGGCCGTCAGTTCCTGGTGGAACGGTCCCGGTTCTGGGGTCGCTGGTCAGGCGTGATGTCCGCGGCCAGGGTGGAGAGCAGGGCCAGGGACTGTTCGGTGCCGCTGCCGGGTTCGGCGTGATAGATGACGAGAGTGAGTCCGTCGGTGCCGTTGACGGCGAACTTGTCGTAGGCGAGGTCGAGGTCGCCGACCGCGGGGTGACGCATGTGGTGGGTGCCGCCCCCCGACAGCGGGCGGACATCGTGCCGGGACCAGATACGAGCGAACGCGGGGCTCTTCACCGCGAGTTCACCGACCAGTGCCATCAGGCGCGGGTCCTCGACCTCGGGTCCGACCGTGGAGCGCAGGCCCGCGATGAGGGTTTCCACCTTCGCTTCCCAGTCCGGCAGGAGTTCGTGCATGGCGGGGTCCAGGATCGTGGCCCTCAGCAGGTTCGTACCGGGGGTGAAGACGGGCGACAGCGCCCGGGCAATGGCGTTGGAGGCCAGTATGTCCAGGTGAGGGCCCTGCACGAAGGCGGGCGTCGCCTGCCAGGAGTCGATGAGCTGGAGCAGGCTGGGGCGCACCCGCTCGGCGCGGCGCGGCGCGCGCGGCCTCACGGGGGCCGGCGTGGCGAGCCGGCGCAGGTGGGCACGGGCGTCGTCGTCCAGGTTCAGGGCCCGTGCCACCGCGTCCAGGACCTGGGCGGACGGATTCTGGTCGCGGCCCTGTTCGAGCCGGGTGTAGTACTCGGTACTGATCCCCGAAAGCATCGCGAGTTCGTCCCTGCGCAGACCGGGTACGCGGCGACGCCCGTTGTCGCGCAGGCCCACCTGCTCGGGGCGGACCTGATCGCGCCGGGCGCGGAGGAAGTCGCCGATCTGGTTTCCGGTCATGAATCCACCGTAAAGCCGATCCCCCACGGCTTGGGTGTCCCTGCTGGGGAGGGGTCTCAACAGGGGAATCGCTACCTGTCCCCGCGCGGCGAAGACTCTTCTCAGGGCGGCGAAGGGCCGCCCGGTCCACCGAAGGAGAAGATTCCCATGACTGCGCGTACCTGGTTCATCACCGGCGTCAACAGCGGCTTCGGGCGGGAGATGACCGAGCAGCTCCTGCGGCGCGGCGACCGTGTCGCGGGCACCGTACGCAAGCTGGACGCCGTCGCGGACCTGAAGGACACGTACGGAGACCGCTTCTGGGTCGCCCATCTGGACGTGACCGACACGGCGGAGATCAAGACCGTCGTGGACAAGGCGTTCGCCGAGCTCGGCACGGTCGACGTCGTGGTCAACAACGCCGGATACGGTCTGTTCGGCGCGGCCGAGGAGCTCACCGACGCCCAGATCGACCATGTCATCGCCACCAACCTGACGGGCTCCATCCACGTCACCCGCGCGGCCCTGCCGCACCTGCGCGCCCAGCAGGGGGGCCGGATCATCCAGATCTCGACCTTCGGCGGCCAGGCCGCGTTCCCGGGCGGCTCGATGTACCACGCCACGAAGTGGGCCGTCGAGGGCTTCACCGAGGCCGTGGCACATGAGGTCGCCGGCTTCGGCATCGGAGTCACCATCATCGAGCCCGGCGGTGCCCGTACCCAGTTCCGTTACGGCTCCGCCCAGCTGGGCCCGGCTCTGGACGCCTACGCCGACACCCCCGTCGCCGCGGTCCGCACCCTGCTCGCAAGCGGTACGGCCCTGTCGCCCGGCGACCCGGCCAGGATGGCCTCGGTCATCATCGCCAGCACGGAGCAGACCCCGGCCCCCCTGCGCATCGCGCTGGGCACGGACTCCTTCGGCATCATCCGCAAGTCCCTCACCGACCGCCTGGCCGCCCTGGAGGCACAGCAGGACGTGGCCGCGTCGACGGACTTCCCGGCCGGGGAGTAGTCCCCGGGCGGGCGGACACCACACGCCGTGGCCGGCGGCCTGAGACAACCGATCACCGGCAGGTGCCCGTCGTTGTTCACGGCAACCGCGCGGGGGCGGACGCGGCTGGCGCACGCACACGCGCAGAGCCGTATCGGCACCCAGGGGGGGTTGCGCCTCCCCGGGGGCCGGCTCCGGCCCCGGCGCCACCGCGACGGGCGGAACCACCCCATGAGTCATGAGTCGGGCGGGCGGCTCGAACCCCCGGCCGGTCGGGCAGGCGGGTCAGCGGGGATCAACCCGGCGGGTCCTGCGCCACCAACCGCTCCAGCAGCGCCTCGAAATCGTCGCCCACGACGATCCGCAGCCCCTCGCCGTCCTCGTCCTCCTCGCTGAGCTGCGTGAGCGTGCCGCCGCGCCACCAGTAGACGTACGGACTGATCGCACCCGGCGTGTCCTCGAACCCCGACGCGGCAAAGGACGCCATCGCGTTGAGGGTCGGGATCATCGTGGCGTCGCGGATGACGTGGAAGGCGAGCTGATGACGGAAGGGCATCGCGACCAGCGCGCCGTCCAGGCCGATCTGCCGGCCGGTGACCCGCTGGACGACCGAGTCCAGCGCGAGGACGCGGCTGGCCGTGTAGAACGAGTCGCCGAGGACCACCTCGAAGCGCATCCCGTCCGCGTCCTTGACCGTCTCGCGCTTCTCCACCGGCAGCTCGCGCAGATTCCGCAGCGCCCGCTCCCGCAGCCGCGCGACCTCCCCCAGCGGCTCCAGCGCCTCGTCCGTGAGCATCATGACGCTCTCGGGCAGGTCCAGGGCCAGCACCTCGTACAGCCCGGGGGCGACGGAACGCGCGTAGGCGAACGTCTGCGGGTCCAGGCCCTCGGCGCTGATGACCCGGGGGTAGAGCTGGGCGCGGATCTGGTCGGGCGGCAGGGTGTCGAGGGCGGAGGGGCCGTCCATCGTACGGAGCACCATCCCGGCGTGCTGGCGGGCCAGTTCGCCCCAGACACGCGGGCCCCGGTCGTCGTTGTGGCACACGGCCGCGAGGTTGCCGAGGCCGAACTGACGGCCGGAACTGTCCGTCACCACGTCCACATAGACCGTGACCTCCAGGCCGTGCTCCGCGAAGGCCTCACGCACCTGGCCACGGAACAGCGCCCCCTCGTCGACCGAGAAGAAGGAGAACGCCGGATCGCGCGGCGTGTCCCGTGCGTCGCGCCTAGGCCCCCGTCGGAAGAACCCCACACCATCGCCTCCACCCGTGTCGGCCATGCCCGCCATGACCGCCGTACCGCCCGTCGCCGGGCGGATCGCCGTCCCGCAGATCATCGGCCTTCCGGCGATCGTCCAAACTACGAGCCTAGGCCCTGTCCGGCGGAACCCCGAGGACGGGCCCCGGACGCCCCGTACCGTACCCACACCGACGCCGTCACGATCCCGGCGCCACAGATGGTCCGCGATCGCCGGACGGGCGCGACGCCGGCCGGTACGGCACCGCCGACCCGAGGCCCGCCCGGTGATCAAGAGTCCCGGAGGGACGGCCTAGTCCTCCTCCAGGCCGACGACCAGATCCGCGCGCCCCCGGCCCCGCGCCACCAGACGCGCGTTGGCCTCGTCGGAGTCCCTGACCCAGCGCTCCGCGTACCCGCGCTCCTTGCCGAAGCGGACATGCCGGTCCACCAGCCGTCGTACGCGCACCTCGGGGTCCAGGTCCAGGAACCACACCTCGTCCAGGAGCGGGCGGACCGCCGCCCAGGGGCCTTCGTCGTGCAGCAGGTAGTTGCCCTCCGTGACGACGAGCGGAATCTCCGGCGGTACGGGGAGGCTCCCCGCGACCGGCTCCTCCAGGGACCGGTCGAAGGCGGGCGCGTACACGACGGCGCCGGGTTCCGGGGTACGCAGCCGGGCGAGCAGGGCCGCGTAACCGGTGGCGTCGAAGGTGTCGGGGGCGCCCTTGCGGTCCGCGCGGCCGAGGCGGTCGAGTTCCGCACCCGCCAGGTGGAAGCCGTCCATGGGGACGAGGACGGCGAGCCCGCCGAGGCGCTCGACCAGGAGGGCGGCGAGGGTGGACTTGCCGACGCCGGGCGGCCCGGCGATCCCGAGCAGGCGGCGGTGGCCGGGGACGGCGAGGCGGCGGGCGCGGGCGATGAGGGCGGGCACGTCCATGGGGGCATTCTCCCACCCTTGCCGCGCCCTGATCATACGTATAACGTACGGACGCATGTCACACATCGCCCTGGTCACCCTGGTCGTCGCCGACTACGACGAGGCCCTCGCCTTCTACACGGACAAGCTCGGCTTCGAGCTGGTCGAGGACACCGACCGGGGCGACGGCTCCCGCTGGGTCGTGGTCCGTCCTGGCGGCGCGGGAGCGGGCGCGGCCTCCCTCCTCCTGGCCCGCGCGGCCGACGACACACAGCGCGCGAGCGTCGGCAAGCAGACCGGCGGCCGGGTCGGCTTCTTCCTCCACACAGAGGACTTCGCTCGCGACCACGCGAAGATGCTGGCGGCGGGCGTCCGCTTCACAGAGGAGCCCCGCCACGAACCGTACGGCTCGGTAGCGGTCTTCGAGGACCTGTACGGCAACCGCTGGGACCTGCTCCAGCCCGCGTAGGCCGTATCCCGCCCACCCCACACAGAGCGAGCCCTCCCCTACCGCCCGCCCCTACGGCCAAGGGGTTTCTGGCCGCAACCACAGAAAGCCGGCCACAACGGCGGTCGCGCCGACCGATCACCCGCCACGTATGCCTCGCTCAGCCCCCCACCCACACCAGCCCGGATATCTCTGCCGTTACGGCCCCTGCCGAACACCGGACACAAACCCCACGGGACCACGGGACGCGCACAGCACGCCCCCCCCGTCGCCCGTACGCCGCCCGTACGCCGCCCTTCGCCCGTACGCGGCCTCGCGTCCGTACCAGCTCAGCCGGACCCCGTCAGGGTCTTCTCTCCGTAGCGCTCTCCTCCCGCCGCGAATTGAAGTAGACATTGGCGAGCACACAGCACGCGCACGCACAGCAGACACAGGAGAGCCGGCGCATGAGCCTGGCACAGCTGCACTACACCTCCGTTCCGCCGGAGTCCGGTGGCTCGGGCGTCCGGTTCACGGCCGTCACCGACGGGATCGGCCGGGGGCTTCTCGAAGAGGCGGGGCGACTGCTCGGGTACGAGCCTCCGCAGGACGCCCCCGTCCGTCCCACGGACGCCGAACTCGCCGACTTCCCCCAGGCGTTCAGCCACAGCGCGCTCCCCGACGGCGGCCGGCTGCTGGCCCGTGCCGTCTGCGTCGGAGCCGAACCCGGTGGGCGCAGAAGCGCTTTCCACGCCCACGCCGTGCTCCTGCCGCCCGGCGAGGTGCTGCCGGGTGGCGCGTTGCCCATCACCGCCTGGAACTCGCCCCATTGGGCCGCCACCACCCCGGACAGCGGTGTGCCGGATCCGCTCGACACCCTGCCCGCCTCGGGCCTCTTCTACCGCGAAGGGCTGATCGGCTTCGCCGCCTCCCGCACCCCCTGGCTGGCGGGGTACTTCGCCGGGCTGCGCGCCATCGCCGAGGACAAGGAGGACCAGGAGAACGACTCACCGCGACAGATCGTGCTCGTCGAGCGCCGCAGCGCCGACGTCGCGCAGTGGATCGCGCTGGCCGGCCACGTCCTGCCCGCCGCGAGCGTCGCACGGCTGACCTTCACGACGTACACCCGCCGCCCCCGCGAGGCCCGGCAGCGGATCCTCGGTGTCCTGCCCGCCGACGCGCGGGGCCTCGCCGAACTGCCCCACCGCTTCCGTGTACTCGACTGCACCGAGGGGGCCCGCGAGGACGCGGACAGCTCACGCGACAGCTGGGCCGAGACCGCCGCCCGCCTGTGGCTCGCCGGGATGCCCGAGCTGTTCGAGGAGGCCGCCGCGCTGCCCGGAGGCCGGTTCCACCCGGGCGCGCTGGCCGCCGTCGCCCTGCGCGCGAACATCGACCCAGGGTCCAACGCCCGCGCGGAAGCCGCCGGTTGGGCGCGAACCCACGCGCGTGCCCTGGATGAGGAGCAGGTACGGATACTCGTCGGCGCGCTGTGTGCGCCGAACGGGGAGGACCGTACAACAGCCGAGACCCAGGCCCTCGCCGACCTCTTCGCCGCCCTCGCGGGCCGCTCGCCGGACGCCGTGACCGCGCCCCTCGCCGCGCTCGTCCTGACCGAGGCCGTCCGCGCCACCACCGGCGCCGGGACAAAGGCCGGCCCCGACCCCGTTGCGGAATCCCCCGCACCCGCCGCTCCCCGCGAACTGCCCGTCCTCCCCGAGCTGCAACTCCGCTCACTCTCACCGGAGTTCAAGCAGCGTCTCGGCGTCGAGCTGGCCTTCGAGCTGCGCGCCGGCATCTCCGCCGACCTCTCCGGGACCGGCCCGGACACCTCCCGCCCCGTCGGCCTGCTCCGTATCGCGGGCATCCTCGGCGTGGACTGTACGGAGCTGCTGCCCGACCTCGCCGACCGGCTGGCCGCCGCGCTGCTCGCCGAACCGGAGAGCGCGTACACGCCCGCCGTACAGACCGCGCTGGAGGACCACTTCGAACTGCGCGTCGCGCTGTTGAGCGCCCTGGACCGGCTCGCCGCCGCCGATCCGCCCGCCGCCACCCGTCTGCTGAACCGAACCACCCTCTCCCTCCAGGGAGTTCAGTCGCTGCCGCATCTGCGGATGTGCGCGGAGGCACCCGCCCCGTGGTCGGTGACCGGACTGTCCGAGAGCGGCGGCGAACAGGACCGCGTCGCCACCCTCGCCGGTGTCCTGCGCGCCGCGGGTGTCTCCCCCTTCGCCGAACCGCTCATCCTGAGCACGGCCGTACGGCTGGTGTGGGCGGACGGTACGCCCACGGCGGGCGAGGCCCGGCGGATGCTCGGCGAGACCGGCTCCGACGCCCACCGCTCGGCGGGCACGTGGGCCACCCTCGTCGCCGCCGCGCTCGGCGGCCCCGGGGACGACCCCGACGCCCCGGACCTCGCGCACGACCTGCTGCGCAGCTTCCCCGAGAAGCTGGAACCGCGGGTGCGCTCCGCCCTGTTGCTCCTGGAGTTCGCCGGGGCCCTGCGGGCCGGACGGGCCCAGGCCGGCTGGATCGTACGGGCCCGCCTGTTGCGTGCCGACGCCGAGCCGGTCGAACAGGGCGTCCTGGAGCAGGCGTTGGGCGCGCTCGCCCGCCAACTCCTCTCCGAGGAAAGGCCGAACGGCGAGCTGTACGACCTGATCCACGGCGGCGACGCGGATCTCCTCGCCGCGTACGACCGGGCCGCACGCGAGGACGCGACGCGCGAGCGGCTGCGTACCGTACCTACCTACACGGCCGACTGCTTCATCGCGTGGAGTTCGTTCCCGGGGGCGAACCCGGCCTGGGACCGGACCCGTACCGCACTGCTCGACAAGGTGCTGCGTCCCGTCGTGCGCTCCCTGCCCGCCGGGGATCTCGCGGCCGTGGAGGAAAGCTTCGGCCGGGCGGGACAGCATCACACCGAGGAGTTCCGGGCCTGGAACCGCCCGGGAGCCCTCGGCAGACTGGGCCTCGCCCTCAAGCGACGGACGGGCTGACCCCGGACCCGCACCCACCCTGCGCCTGGAGCACCTGGAGCACCTGGAAAAGCCGGACGGGCCTGTACGCGGCCCGTCCGGCCACCCGCCTCAGCTCTCGTCGGGCGTCAGCCGCAGCGAGATGCTGTTGATGCAGTAGCGCTGATCCGTCGGCGTCCCGTAGCCCTCGCCCTCGAACACGTGCCCCAGGTGCGAGCCGCAGCGCGCACAGCGCACCTCGACCCGCGTCATGCCCATGGAGCGGTCCTCGATCAGCTCGACCGCGTCACTGTCCTTCGGGTCGTAGAAGGACGGCCAGCCGCAGTGCGACTCGAACTTCGTGTCGGAGCGGAACAGCTCGGCGCTACAGGCGCGACACGAGTAGACGCCGGTCGTCTTCGTGTCCGTGTACTCGCCGACAAAAGCGGGCTCGGTGCCGGCCTTGCGGAGCACCTTGTACTCCGCGGGGGACAGCTCCGCGCGCCACTGCTCGTCCGGCTTCTCGATGTCGTACGCCATTGCGCACACTCTCCCTCGGTCGGACCGTCTCGGCCGCAGCCTCGATCGGACAGGTCTCCGCTGTGAGCGGACCTACGCGGACAGGCGGGCCAGGATCAGCGGACCGAGGTCCGTGACGTCACCCGCGCCCATGGTGAGAACGAGATCACCGGGTCCCGCCATTCCCGCGACAAGACCGGGCACCGCGTCCTTGTCGTGCACGGCCGTGACCTGGGCCCCGGCGGCCGTCGCGGCGTCGATCACCAGCGCGCTGGTGATGCCGGGGACCGGGTCCTCGCGGGCCGGGTAGATGTCCAGGACGATCGAGGCGTCGGCCAGCGCGAGGGCCTGGCCCATCTCCGTGCCCAGCTCCTGCGTACGGGAGAAGAGGTGCGGCTGGAAGACGACCAGCAGGCGGGAGCCCGTGGGGGCCGCGTCGCGCATCGCCTCCAGGTCGGCGGTCATCTCGGTGGGGTGGTGCGCGTACGAGTCCACGACCTGGACCCCGGCGGCCTCGCCCTTCAGCTGGAGGCGGCGCTTGACACCGGTGTACGTACCGATCGCCGACGCCAGGTTGTGCGCCGGGATGCCCAGCGCGACCCCCGCGGCCAGCGCGGCGACCGCGTTGAGGGCGTAGTGGCGGCCGGGGACCGACACCGCGAACGTCAGGAAGCGGCCGTCGAGCACGACGGTCACCTCGCTGGTCAGCCCGCGTGCGGTGATCTTGTGGACCCGTACGTCCGCGGTCGCGGCCTCACCGTAGGTGACGACCTTGAGCGCGGGGAGGTCCCCTGCGGAGAGGTCCCGTACCCGCGACGCCAGCTCCACGGCGCCCGCCTGGTCTGCCGAGATCACCAGCGTGCCGCCCGGCACGATCTTGCCGGCGAACGTCTCGAAGGACTCGTAGATCTCGTCCATCGACGCGTAGTTCGCGTGGTGGTCCAGCTCGACGTTGAGGACGATCGCGACCTCGGGGTCGTACTTCTGGAAGCTGCGGTCGCTTTCATCCGCCTCGGCGACGAAGATCTCGCCCTCGCCGTGCCGGGCGTTCGTACCGGGGCCTTCGAGGTCGCCGCCGATCGCGTACGACGGGTCGAGGCCCAGCTCGGTGAGGGCGACGGCCAGCATGGAGGTCGTGGTGGTCTTGCCGTGGGTGCCCGCGACGGCGATCGGCCGCAGCCCTCCCATCAGCGAGGCGAGCGCGTCGGAGCGGTGCATGACGGGCACGCCCAGCTCGCCCGCGCGCACCAGCTCGGGGTTGTCGGCGCGGATGGCGCTGGAGACGACCACGCACGAGGCGTCGTCGGCGAGATGCGCCGCCGCGTGCCCGATGTGCACGGTGGCCCCCAGCGCCCGCAGCGCCTGCGCGGTCTCCGACTCCTTCGCGTCACTGCCCGCTACCTTGGCCCCGCGCGCGGCGAGGATCTTGGCGATTCCCGACATTCCGGCGCCGCCGATGCCGATGAAGTGCGGCCGTTCCAGGGCGGTGGGGATGCCGGGTGCCGATGCCATCTGTAGGTCTCCCAAGGTGCTGACGGGGCGTGTCACACGTTGCCTGGCGCGCTGTGTCGGCGCGCTCCGACAGCGCGCTGTCTCAGCACGCTGTGTGCCGCCCAGCCTATTCGCTGTGCGCGAAGAGTTTGAGCACCGGTACGCCGACCTTGTGGCGGGCCCTGGACGCCCAGTCGCGGTGGAAGAACTCCTCCACGTAGTGCGGCTCGGTCATGACGATCACCTCGTCCGCCCCCGACTCGTCGACGACGGCCTTGAGTCTGTCGAGCGGGTGTTCCGCGACGACCTCGCCGGTGGCCTCGGAGCCGTGCGCGCGCAGCGCCGCCAGCGAGTGGGCCAGCGCCTTCTCGGCCGGCAGCCGTGCCTCCTCGCCCTCCGGTTCCTCGCCCTCCTGGGTGGCTTCCCGCAGCTCCCCCACGGCGACGTCGTCGATGGCGCGCAGCAGCACGTCCGCCTGGTCACCGCGGGGCTGCATGAGCACGACGAACGCGGTCGCCTCGTCACCGTGGAGTGTGGTGACAAATTCCACGTCCTCGGGCGTCAGGGGCTTCTCGATCATCAATACGCTTGTGAACACGTCAGACGCCCTTCGTCTTCATGGGCCCGTCCGGCCCATTCACGGGCCCGTATCGGCCCACTGCGGAAACCATCCTTCCCCGTGCGGACACGGGTACTGCGAAAGTAAGTCTGCCCAGCGGAAGCTAACCGGAACGACAAATTCCGGTGACGGTCGGGCCCGGTGGCGACCGATCCCGCCGTCAGGGCCGGCGGTAGCGGCTGAACAGGAACCCGTCCTCCTCCAGGAGCGAGGCCAGGGCGAACCGTTCCGGTACGGCGAGGGCCGGTCCACCCGTGATGCGCTGCGCGTACCCGGAAGTGAGCGTCGGAGACAGGGTCAGGCAGAGTTCGTCCAGGACACCCGCCGCGAGGAACTGCCCGAGCAGCCGTGGTCCGCCCTCCGCGAGCAGCCGCCGGAGGCCGCGTCCGGCCAGCGTCCGTACGGCCCTGACGGGGTCCACGCCCGCCCCGTCCCCCGCGATCAGCACCTCGGCACCGGCCTTCCGCGCGGCCAGGACCCGGTCGGCGGGGGCGGCGGCGCCGGTCAGCACCAGGGTCGGGACGAGCGGCTCGGTGAACAGGGGCAGCGAGAAGTCCAGGTCCAGGCTCGCGGTGACCACGGCGATGACGGGAGCGGGGTTCTGGCCGGCGGCGGCGCGCCGTGCCGCGAAGGCCTCCCGGGCGCGGGCCGGCCGGTACCCCTCCTGGCGAACCGTTTCCGCACCGACCACCACGGCGTCCGCCAGCGCCCGCAGCGTGCCGAAGATCCGCATGTCCGCGTCCGAGGAGAGCGCCTGCGAGAGGCCGTCGTGCTGGGCGGCACCGTCGAGGGTGGACACCATGTTGGCCCGCAGCCACACCCCGGCGCCCGCGTCCGCACCTTCCTCCGCCCCCACACCCACACCCGGGTAGGCGTAGAGATCGGCCAGCGCGTCGAGCGTCCACTCGGGTTCGGCGGCCGTACGTGTCTGATCGGTCACAGGGAACAGGCGTCGCATGCCGAGCAGTCTGGCACGGCACCCGCGCCCTCCCCGGCCTGTCCGCGCACGTCGGCCGGGTCGCGCGCCCCCCACCGCGCCCTGTCCACGGGAGAACGGCAGTGGCCTGGTCCTCCGAAGCGCGCCTGCCCTGGCAAGGAGGGCCAAGTACCGCGTCCGTACGTACAAAAGGGCAGGTGCGGGTGTGGTGGGGGCGTAGCGTGCGCGTTCCGGCCCTCTCCCCGGCGATGGAGGAGTGGCCTCCTGTGAGATCAACAAGAAACAATGCCGAAAGGGCACCCCACATGCGACTCGGTCGTACCCGCACCCGCACGCTCGCCGCACTGGCCTTCCTGACCGCCACCGGCCTGTTCCTCACGGCGTGCGACTCCGACTCCGTCGCCGACGGTTCCGCAAGCAGCTCCAGCCCCGGCACGAGTGCCGGCGCCGACCCGGGCACGGGTGAGGCCGCCGACCCCACCGCGAGCGACGACGGAAGTTCGAGTTCCGGCGGCGACGACAGTACGAGCCCCGATGCGGGTCCGGGCGACGATGCCAACGCCGCCGCCGGCAGTGGTACCGACAACGGTCCTGTCGACAATCCCGATGCCCCCGGTGCCGACGGCACGTTCAGCGGCGTACTGACCTACTTGGCACCGGGCAAGCTGCTGGTCGGGGAACGTGCCTTCTGGGTCGCCGTGGACACCGAGATCATCGGCGGCGACATCTGCGGAGATCCCGAGACCCCGGAAGCCGAGAAGTGCACCCCGGACGACCTGGACGCCGCTGCGAAGAACGGCAACCTGAACGTCGAAGTGACCATCACCAAGGGCATCGCCGATCGGGTCCACCAAGCCTCGTAACCACCGGCCGGGCGGCCGCACCACGCGCGGAAAAGGTCGCGAGGCCGGGCGACCTCACGGTCACGCCCGCCGCGTGGTGTCGTGCCGGTGCCGCGGGCCGAGCACGCGCAACTCGTCCAGCACGGTGGTGGCACCTGGTGGAGGGGTGAAGATCCGCAGGCGCTGGTCCGCCGCGGGCGTCGCCAGCACCTCGCAGTCCAGGTCGATCCTGCCCAGGCCGGGATGGACGAGCCGGTACGGGTGCGACCTGCGCACGGCGACCTCGTGCCTGTCCCACAGCTCCGCGAATTCCGGGCTCGCGGCCCGGAGCCGCGTCACCAGCGAGCGGGACGCCGCGTCGTTGCCGCGTCGGGTCGTCGCGGCCCGCAGGTCGGCAACCAACTGCCGGGCCTGCTCCTCGTGTTCCTCGGCCGCGAAGTGACCGCGGACGCCGGGGTCGGTGAACCACCTCAGCACGATGTTGCGGTCCTCCGCGGCGACCGTGCAGACGCACCCGAACAGCGCGAGCGCCAGGTCGTTCTGCGCGAGCAGATCGCCCAGATCGCTCACCACCTGCACGGGCACACCGTCCAGGCGGTCGAGGAGGTAGCGCAGGCCCGGCCGCAGGTACTCCCCGGCCCGCGCGCCCTCCGGCGGGCGCTGCCCGGCGAGCAGGTACAGATGGTCCCGCTCGTCCTCGGTCAGCCGCAGCGCGCCCGTCAGCGCGGCGAGCACCTGGCCCGAAGGCCGGGGGCCGCGGGCCTGTTCGAGCCGCATGTAGTAGTCGGCGGACATGCCCGCGAGGATCGCGACCTCCTCGCGTCGAAGACCCGGGGTCCGTCGCCTCGGCCCTTCGACGAGCCCGACGTCGCGCGGCGTCAGCCGCTCTCGGGACACCCGCAGGAAATCGGCGAGGTCGAGACGATTCGGTTCCATGTCCTTCTCAGGATATCCGTGTCGTGGCAGCGCATCCTGGGACCGCCGGTCCTAGGGGTCGTCTTCAAAGCTGTTTGTGCGATGCGGGATTATGGCGGGTGTGGTGCGTCGTCATGAGTTGTCGGATGTTGAGTGGGCTGTGTTGTCGCGGTTGTTGCCGAGTTCGGGGACGGCTGGTCGGCCCCGGTCGGATGACCGGGTGGTGCTGAACGGGATCGTGTGGAAGCTGCGGACCGGTTCGGCCTGGCGGGACGTGCCGGAGCGTTACGGTTCCTGGCAGACCTTGTACACGCGTTTCCGCAGGTGGGCGCTGGACGGAACCTTCTCCCGCATGCTGAAGGCGATCCAGGCGGAGAGGGACGCGGCGGGTGACATCGACTGGCTGGTGTCGGTGGACTCCACGATCGTGCGGGCCCACCAGCACGCGACCGGTGGGAAAAGGGGGCTGCCGACCGGGACGAAGCGGGTGATCACGCCCTCGGCCGATCCCGTGGAGGACTGAGCACCAAGGTCCACCTGGCCTGCGACGGACACGGCCGGCCCCTCGCCTTCGTCCTGACCGGCGGCAACACCAACGACTGCACCCGCTTCGAAGACGTCCTGGACGCCATCCGTGTTCCGCGCACCGGCCCGGGACGTCCCCGCACCCGACCCGACCACGTCATCGCCGACAAGGGCTACAGCTCTCGCAAGATCCGCGCCTACCTGCGCAGACGCGGTATCGGGCACACCATCCCCGAACGCATCGACCAGGCCACAGGCCGCCTGCGCAAAGGCTCACGCGGCGGCCGCCCACCCACATTCGACAGGAGGGTCTACCGGCTCCGCAACGTCGTCGAACGATGCTTCAACCGACTCAAGCAATGGCGCGGCCTGGCCACCCGCTACGACAAAACCCGCGAGTCCTACCAAGCCACCGTCACCATCGCCTCCATCTTCCTCTGGATATGACCTTTGAAGACGACCCCTAGGGCAAGCGCTCCGCTTCCGCGGTGCGGGCTGCGGCGGCACGATCGGCGCATGGCCGTCCCGTGCCTGTCCGACGAGTCCGACGACAAGATCGGTGGTCGCATCATGAGGGAATCCGTACTGGAAGTACCGGGCGCGCGACTGCGCTATGCCGTCCGCGGCGAGGGCCCCTTGCTCCTGCTCGTCGCCGGGGGCCATCACGGTGTCGACGCGAACGAACCGCTCGCGCGCCACCTCGCCGACCAGTACACCGTCCTGACCTACGACCGGCGCGGCCTGTCGGGAAGCACCACCGACGCCCCCGCGACGACGCTCGCCACACACGCCGACGACGTCTCCCGCCTGCTCGCCGCCCTCACCCCGGAACCGGCACTCGTCTACGGCACCAGCCTCGGCGCCCTGATCTCGCTGGAGCTGACCGCCGGACACCCCGGGCAGGTCGCGGCGGTCGTCGCGCACGAACCGCCCGTCACGCAACTGCTCCCGGAACCCGCACGCGCCCTCGCCCTCGGGCAGCTGCTCACCGTCGAGGAGACCTTCAGGACGCGGGGCGCGGCCCCCGCGATGCGCAGGTTCGCGGCCGACATCGACATCGACCCCACCGACTGCGAGCCGGACGTCCCGGCACGCACTCCGGGACCCGACCACCTGCGGAACGCGGAGGCCCACTTGACGCACGACCTGGCGGCCATCAGGGCACACGTACTCGACATGACCGCGCTCAAGGGTTCACGCACCCGTGTCGTGCCCGCCGCCGGTGAGAACTCGGGCCACGTCTGGCCGCACACGTGCGCGGCGATGCTCGCCGGCGAACTGGGAACGCCCCTGGAGACGTTTCCCGGCGGCCACAACGGATACCTCTTCCGCCCCCGCGGAACCGCGGAACGGATCCGCGCGGTGCTCGGTTCCAGACCTTGAACGACAGGCCCTGGCTCAGGTGCTGCTACCGACCCAGGAGTGAGCGGGATCGGTGGAGTCGCAGTCCCACTGCACGGCGTCCGCGCCGTTGTCGACACTGCCGCCGTAGACGGTCAGGCACTGGCCGCTGATCCCGTTGACGAGTATCGAGCCGCCGCCGGCCGCCCCTGTCACCCGTGTCCAGTCCTGGGCCGCACTGCCGTTGCAGTCCCACTGCACCATCTGGGCCCCCTGGGTGAGGCTGCCGCCGTAGACGGTCAGACACCGGTTGCTCTGGAAGTTGCGGATCCGGTCGCCGTCCCAGTACCAGTTCTCCGGACTCTTGCCGTTGCAGTCCCACTGGATGACGTTCGCCCCGTTGTTGAGACTGGAGTGGTACGGCAGCAGGCACTTGCCGCTGTTGACGTTCTTGAAGCGCACCGTGCTCAGCGGTGCGGCGGACGGCGCGAAGTCGAACACCATCCGCTGCGGCATCACCTGGTTGCTCCGGCCGACCTCGTTCACGCCGTGGATGCGGCGGGCCGAGGCGTCCCAGTCGAGGTTCTGGGTCATGTCGGGGACGGCGGTCAGGACCGAGGTCCCCCCGCCGGGTTCGCCCTCGTGGACGCAGGCGCTCTCCCGGTAGCCGGTGTCGAAGCTGTCGGGGCACAGGCCGCTGATGAAGAAGCTGCCCTGCGCGAACACGGCTCCCTGCATCCCCCATACCGGCGAGGACCATGCGGCGGTCGCGTCGCTCCGGCCGAAGTCCGACCCGTCGGTGGTGGCGGGCAGACCGGTGGTGAGGTCGAGGGGCCAGCGGATCAGCCGCCCGCCCGACGCGCCGGCGTTGAACTCGTTGGACGTCAGGGCGCCGTGGGCCCGGTCGAAGCTCAGTCCGTTCAGGCACGGGATGTCCCCGGTCAGGGGAACGCAGCCCTTCTCGGAAGGGTCGGAGGCCGTGAGGTACGAGTAGCGCGCCGGGAGAAGGTAGGAGAAGCCATGGAAACCGGCGGAGTCGTACTTCAGGTCGGGGAGCTGGTACACGTCCAGCCGGAACCCGTGCCCGACCAGAAGGTTGTCGCCGTACCAGACGACGCCGTCGACATGGCTGTTCGTCGCACTGAAAGCGCCACCGCTCCCCGCGGTGACCAGCAGGACGTCGAAGTAGCGCGGGGTGGTGGCGTCACGGTCGACGAAGCGCAGCTTGGCCAGGGTGTTGTCCGAGCCGTAGTGCCAGGACGTCACCTCCCAGTGGTGACCGCCCCAGACGCCGTCGGTGGTCCTGTTGTGAGCCAGCGACAGTCCTTGCGGAAACCAGTCGTTGGTCCCCGCGTCGTCGGCCGTGTTGTTCCAGCAGTAGCCGTCCGCGTTCACCCCGGGATTGAACGGGGCCGGATAGCACAGGCCGTTTTTGCCCGCCGTGCCCGTGCCCGTGAGGTCGGCGAAGGACTGCGCCTTCAGGTCGGGGTTCGCCGACAGCCCGTCGACGGCCCGGGTCTGGTCCGGAAGCGGGTGCAGGGTGAGGCCGCTCGCGCTGATCGGGGAGATCGCGGACGCCGCCTGCGCGGTGCCCGTACCGAGCCATATGCCGCCGATCAGGGCGAAGACCAGGGCGATGATGTTGAGTCGCGGCGCCGCGCCGCGACGTCTCCTCGATTGTCGTTCCATGCGCGCGAAGCTATCCCGGCCCCGGTCCCGCACCACGCGCGGGAGCACGTCCGCCCACGGGCCGCCGTGTTTGTCGCGGACGCGCGCGCGGCGTGGGTGGCCTCACCCCTCGTTCCCACAGGATCGTGTCCGGCCTCCAGCTGGACACCGGCCCTTGAAATACGAACCGCCCGGCGTCCCCCGCCCGCCCGACGACCGACAGCCCCGGCCACTCCCCTCCGGCCTCCCCATTAGACTTGACCGCTGTGTCGACCTCCCCTCCCCCGTCCGGACGCCGCCCCGCGTCCGACGTGGTCCCGCTGTCCCTGTGCGCCCGTGAACCGCACGTCCCCGCCGACCGGCTGGTCGCGGAGATGGTGCCGCCGCCGCGCTTCGACTCCGTACGTTTCGACACCTACGTCCCCGACCCCGAGCAGCCCAGCCAGGCCGAGGCCGTCACGGTCCTGAGCGCCTTCGCGGCGGGTCTCGGCGGCGGGGCGCACGCGTCGGGGAGCGGGGGCCAGGGGGGTCCGCGCCGCTGGTTCGGCCGCAGGCCCGCCGCGCCGGCCGGGCCGCGCGGCGTCTATCTGGACGGGGGGTACGGCGTCGGCAAGACCCATCTGCTGGCGTCCCTGTGGCACGCCACGCCCGCCGCGCCCGAGGTCAAGGCGTTCGGCACCTTCGTGGAGCTGACCAATCTGGTCGGCGCGCTCGGCTTCCAGCAGACGGTACGGACCCTCGGCGGCCACCGGGTCCTGTGCATCGACGAGTTCGAGCTGGACGACCCGGGCGACACCGTGCTCGTCTCGACGCTCCTGGGCAAGCTGGTCGACGCCGGGGTGGCCCTGGCCGCGACCTCGAACACCCTGCCCGGCAAGCTCGGTGAGGGACGGTTCGCCTCCGTCGACTTCCTGCGGGAGATCCAGGGGCTGGCCTCGCGGTTCCGGTCGCTGCGCATCGACGGCGACGACTACCGCCACCGCGGCCTGCCCGAGGCGCCGCCTCCGTACTCCGAGGAACAGGTCACCAAGACCGCGTACGCCACCGAGGGCGCGAGCCTCGACGACTTCCCCGCGCTGCTGGGGCACCTCGCCACGGTCCACCCCAGCCGCTACGGCGCGCTGACGGAGGGGCTGCGGGCGGTCTGCCTCACGGACGTACGGGCCGTGCCCGACCAGTCGACCGCGCTGCGGCTGGTCGTACTCGCCGACCGTTTGTACGACCGTGAGGTCCCCGTCCTCGCCTCCGGGCTCCCCTTCGACCAGCTGTTCAGTGACGACATGCTGAACGGCGGCTACCGGAAGAAATACTTCCGGGCGATCTCGCGGCTGACGGCCCTGGCGCGGGACGCAAAACGTCTGGTGGCGCAGTAGGTTCGTCGGTGTGGGCTCGTAGCCGTGGCCGATCGGGCGGGACGCTCGCGCGACCCGCCGGGACACGGCGACGGCACACACGGCTCAGTACGGACGATGATCCGCACGACGGACCATCAGCACGCCGATCATCAGCACGACCGATCAGAAGGGTTCCATCATGGCCGCTACGCGTCAGGCACACACCGTCTGGGAGGGCAACCTCATCCAGGGCAAGGGCCTCATCACCTTCGACTCCTCCGGGATCAGCGAGCAGCCGGTCACCTGGGCCTCCCGCGCCGAGCAGGCGAACGGCAGGACCAGCCCGGAGGAACTGATCGCCGCCGCCCACTCCAGCTGCTTCTCGATGGCGCTCTCGAACGGGCTCAGCAAGGCCGGCACCCCGCCGACCAAGCTGACCACCCAGGCCGACGTCACCCTCACCCCCGGCACGGGCATCACCGGCATCCACATCACGGTGGAGGGCGAGGTCGAGGGCGTGGACGAGGCGGCGTTCGTCGCCGCCGCCGAGGACGCGAAGGCGAACTGCCCGGTCAGCCAGGCGCTCACCGGCACGACCATCACCCTGAGCGCCAAGCTCGTCTGACGGGCCGGCAGACCGGGGCCGCCATCCGGGGCGCCCGGTGGCGGTCCTTCGGCCGCCGGGCTGCGATCCGGCCGCCGTCAGGGCGGCTTCCGGTCGTCCCACGCGACACACGAGGCTCTCGTGGCCCGCATGGTTCACGCGCCCCACGGCACGTGCTACACACATGCGGGTCACGTCTCCTGTCCGCCAGCAGGGAGTTGCCTCATGTCCGCGACACGACGTCAGATCCTCGCCCGCACCGGTGCCACCGCCGCCGGTATCGCCTTCACCGGCGCGGTGTCCGAACTCTTCACCGGTACGGCCGCGGCGGCCACGGCCACCCGCGAGTCCGCCCCGGGCCGCGCGGGATACGGCCCCCTCGTACCCGACCCGGACGGTCTGCTCGACCTCCCCGAAGGGTTCCGCTACTCCGTCCTCTCCCGGGAGGGCGAACCGCTGCGCTCCGGCGAGGGCCTGGTTCCCGGGAGCCACGACGGCATGGCCGCCTTCGCCGGCCACCGCGGCCGCGTCCATCTCGTACGGAACCACGAGAACCACGCCGACGCCCGCTTCCCGGTCCCGTCCGTCCCCGGCATCACCTACGACCCGATGGGCAGGGGCGGGTGTACGGCGATCGAGATGGACGGCCGGAACAACGTCCTCGGCGAGCGGGTCGCCATCGCCGGTACGGCCGTCAACTGCGCGGGCGGGCCGACCCCCTGGGGCACCTGGCTGACCTGCGAGGAGACCGAGGCCAAGGCCGGGACCGACGGCTACACCAAGGACCACGGCTACATCTTCGAGGTGGACGGCGACGATCCGCGCCGCACCGGCGCCGTACCGCTCACCGCGATGGGCCGGTTCGCGCACGAGGCGATCGCCGTCGACCCGGACAGCGGGATCGTGTACGAGACGGAGGACGCGTTCGAGAAGCCGTTCGGGCTCTTCTACCGCTTCCTGCCCCGGAAGCCGCGTGGAGGAATCGGTTCTCTCCGGGCGGGCGGCGCGCTGGAGGCCATGCGCGTGCCGGGCGTGCCGGACCTGTCGGTCGTCCAGGAGGCGGGCGCGACCTTCGACCGTATCGAATGGGTCCCCGTGCCGGACCCGTCGGCGAAGGAGACCGGCATCCGCTTCCAGGACTTCGGGCGCAAGGGCATCACGCACGCGCAGAAGCTGGAGGGCTGCTACTGGGGCGCCGGTTCGGTCTACTTCGTGTCCAGCTTCGCGCAGCGCGCGATCGGCTCGGCCGCCGACCACTTCGGGCAGGTGTGGAAGTACGAGCCGGAGCGCCGCCGGCTCACGCTGGTGATCGTGTTCGGCCCCGACACGGACGTCCAGCTCCCGGGCGAGTCCCCCGACAACATCTGCCTGGCGCCGAGCGGCGGGCTGATGGTGTGCGAGGACGGCGGGGGCGCGCAGCACGTCCTCGGGGTGACACGGCACGGCGAGGTGTACGCGGTGGCGCGCGGCGCGCAGAACATCGGCACGCCGGAGGCGCCGGAGTGGGGCGAGTTCGCGGGGGTCACCTTCGCGCCGGACGGCGACACGATGTACGTGAACTGCTACAAGCCGGGGACGACCTTCGCGGTCACGGGGCCCTGGCGCTAGGGCGTGTCCGCAAAGTGGGGTCGTTCGCCCGAAGGGCGGGGCTCGCGGCGTCTGGTGCGTGCGATCGCAAGGCGGAGGACCGAGCGTGTACTGGATGTACTCGCTCGGTCCGACAACGCCGCGAGCGCGCGTGCCAGACGCCGCGAGCCAGACGCCACTTTGCGGACACGCCCTAGGACGTCTATGGCCGGACGGGCCGGGGTGCGGCTCGTCCGGCGGCTGATTTGTCCGTCTCTCACGCCGCACCACCGAATTGACCAGTTGATCATATATTTTGCGTGAATGATCCGATACGTACCCCTGCGCACCCTCCTCGGCGTCCTCCTGAGCCTGACCCTGGCCGGCTGCGGAAACGATTCTTCGGCTTCACCCGCCGAGAACCCGACCCCCGCCGCGCGGGCCAGGCACGCCGTGGTCCAGCATCCTCCGACCGTCGCGCCAGGACCCGGCGGCCTGACGCCGGTCTTCCGGCGCGGCGGCCAGGCCGCAGGGAAGACCGTGGCGCTCACCTTCGACGCGGACATGACGGCGGATCAGGGGATGCGGGCGGCCCAGGGCGAGCGGTTCGACAACCCCGCGCTGATCGCCCTCCTGCGCCGCCTCGAAGTCCCGTCGACGATCTTCATGACGGGACGGTGGGCGGAGGAGTACCCGGCCCAGGCGCACGAGATCGGCAACGACCCGCTCTTCGAGATCGCCAACCACTCGTACAGCCACTACTCCTTCGCCGGCGACTGCTACGGGCTGCCCCGGCTGGACAAGAAGCAGATCGGTCCGGACGTGAGGCGGGCCTTCACCGCGTTCCGGTCGGTCGGCGCGCGCCACGTCGTGCCCTACTTCCGCTTCCCCGGCGGCTGCTACGACGCGGCGGCGCTGCGCGCCCTCGCGCCGACGCGGGTGACGGCAGTGCAGTGGGACGTGGTGGGCGGCGACGCGTTCGCCACAGACGCGGACGCCGTCGCCCGGCAGGTGCTCGACGCGGTGAAGCCGGGATCACTGGTGGTGCTGCACTGCACGCGGAGCGCGGCGCCGGTGACGGAGGACGCGGTACGGCGGATCGTGCCGGA
The DNA here is from genome assembly GCF_035961655.1 of Streptomyces sp. NBC_01317. Classification (NCBI taxonomy): domain Bacteria; kingdom Bacillati; phylum Actinomycetota; class Actinomycetes; order Kitasatosporales; family Streptomycetaceae; genus Streptomyces; species Streptomyces sp. NBC_01317. Next base: position 1,730,750 of record NZ_CP108393.1, read on the forward strand.
GCTGCGTGAGCGCGGGTACCGCCTGGTCAAGGTCTCGGACCTGATGAAGCACTGACGAAACGAAGCACGTCGGGTCAGGTCAGCCCGAGCAGGCCATCCGCTGCGCTTCCTGCCACTCGCAGACGGGGCAGAGCGTCGCGCCCTTGACCGTCTCCGGGTACTCGGTGGGCTTCCGGCACAGCACACACTCGGCGTACGTGATCTCCTGCGCGGTCGTCGCTTCCGCCGTAGCCGCTTCTCCCGCGACTCCCAGGTCTCCCGTGTCTCCCATGCCTTCCAGCGTACCCAGCCACACGACCCGACGGACCGGGGTGCGCGGGGAGAGACCGGAACCCGCCCCCGCGCGGCACCCCCGGCCCCGGTGCCAGGCCCTCGTGTCAGCTGGCCGTCTTGGCGGGCGTGACCTCGCTCGGCCGTACGATCACGAAGCCCTCGCCCTGGAGCATCAGCTGCACGGCCTCGCCCGAGCCGCCCCGGATCATCGAACCGACCGACTGGGAGCGGTGCAGCGAGGTGTTGAGGTGCGCGCTCCAGCCGACCACCGCGTCCGTGTCCACGTACACCGGCGCCTGCGCGGTGACGGGGATCACGAGCGGGTTGCCGTCACAGATGACGGCGAGCTTGCCGTAACCGGTGAAGACGCTGTTGAAGAGGCCGCCGCCGGTCATGCCGGCGCCCTTCACCGTCTTGATCTCGTACGCGAGGGTCGGGTCGAAGCACAGCACGTTGCGGCCGTTGATCGTGAGCGCGTCGCCCTGCTCGATCTCGACGATGAAACAGTTCTCCGCCTCGTGCGCGAACCACGCCTCCCCCTGGCCGCGCACGGCCATCAGCGCCAGGCCCTCCCCCGTGACGGCCCGCTTGAGCATGCCCCCTATGCCCTGGCCCTTGCGCTCGAACTGGAGGTTCCCGCGCCAGGCGATCATGGAACCCTGGCGGGCGTGCATCTCGCCGTTGACCGCGTACTTGATCGATTTGGCGTTCTGAAGCGTCATCCCGGGGACGGTCGCCTGCTGCGCCATGTGCTCTGTGCCGAACAGATCGCTCTTCATGGCGTGCATCGTCGCGCGGAGGCATCCATTCCGCCAACCGGCTTGCCGGACGGGGCTGGCAGACTGGTCGCGTGAGCAGCGAGAGTGCCTTGAACACCCCAGCCGAGAATCCCCAAGCCGACCATCCGTTCAGGAACGAGCCGACCGAGCGGGACGCCGCCCCTCAGTACGTCCTGCCCCTGGTCGTCCACATCGAGAAGGCCGCGCCCCCAACCCGTACCGGCGCACTGGAAACGGCGGCGCGGGCGGTGCTCTTCATGCTCTCCGACGAGCGGTCGCTGGGAGAGGGCGAGGACGAGGGCGAGTGGGCGCGCGCCATGCGGGACTGGCAGGACGCGCGGATCCGCAAGGTGGTCAGGAGGGCGCGCGGCGCGGAGTGGCGGAAGGCGTCGGCGCTGCCGGGCCTGACGACCACCAGCGCGAGCGCCGAGATCGCCACCACCATCAGCACCGACGCCGCCACCAGCGCCGATGCCGCCACCGGGCCCACCCCGGACCGCTCCCCCGCCGAGGTACGGGTCTTCCCGCCGATCCCCCTCGACGGCTGGCCCAAGGAGCTGGCCAAGCTCCAGGTCTCCGGCACCGACCTGGACGACCCCCACCCGCCGCCCGCGCCCGACCCCGCGTACCCCGTGCTGTGGCTGAACCCCGAGGTGGAGATGTCGGCGGGCAAGGCGATGGCCCAGGCCGGCCACGCCGCCCAACTCGCCTGGTGGGACCTGTCGGACACCGACCGCAAGGAGTGGCGCGAGGCCGGCTTCCCCCTCGCCGTCCGCACCGCGGGACCGGAGCGCTGGGCCCGGCTCGTCGCCGGCGGGCTGCCGGCCGTCCTGGATGCCGGATTCACGGAGATCGCGCCCGGTTCCCGCACCGTGATCGCTGATCATCCGGCGCTGAGGGACTGAACACCGCGCCCCCGGATTACGTACCTCCCGGTACCGCCACGTAGGTTGAACGGCCCCGTCGGTCGGCGGTTCGTTCAGCGGTGCACACATCGGCTCGGGAGGCAGCACATTGTTGCGACGCATCAACGGTACGGCGCTCATCATCGCGGCACTGGTCGCCACGGTCGGGGCGCTGGCCTTCCCCGTCTGGTCGTACGCCGAACGTTCAGGTACGGGCCAGGCCAACCTCAACGCGTCGAGCGTGTCGACCCAGTGGGGGCCACTCTCGGCGACCGACCGTGACTTCCTGATACGGGTGCGGCTGGCCGGGCTCTGGGAGCTGCCGGCCGGCCAGCAAGCCATCGAACGCGCCCCCAGCCAGGCGATCAAGGAGTGCGGTGACCACCTGGTGGTCGGTCACGCGGACCTCGACAAGCGGGCCCGTGACGTGGCGGCGAAGCTCGGCGTGGAGCTGCCCAACCAGCCCAACGACCAGCAGCAGGGCTGGCTCAGGGAGCTGTCGGCCGCGACCGGCAGGGACTACGAGATCAAGTTCGCCAATCTGCTGCGCGCCGCGCACGGAAAGGTCTTCTCGCTGGTCGCGCAGGTCAGGAACAGCACGCGGAACACGCTGATACGGCAGCTGGCCAGCGACGCCAACCAGACGGTCCTGGACCACATCACCATGCTCGAAGCCACCGGGCTGGTCGACTTCGACGCCATCGCCAACCAGGCGGCGGGCGCGGCGACCGCCAGCCCCACGGGACCGCCGCCGCCGGACGGCAACCTCCCGCCGTCGCCGTCGGCCGTGGTGCCGACCGGGGACGACCAGTCCTTCACGTCCCGGCCCTCGACGGGCCCCGGAGCGCCGACGGCGATCAACACCAACCGTCCGGCGCCGGAGACCGGGGAGAGCCCGGCCGGGGAGAGCCCGTGAGAAGGGTGGGACAGCCGTAACCCCGGAACCTCAAATCAACCTCTGAACGTCCCCCTTCGCGGGTTCGCCGTCGTCCGGCGGGGCCATTACTCCTGCACCGCAACTGGTCGCGGGAGTGCGGAGGGGGATTTTCATGAACGGCAACGGCACACCGGGCAAGGGCAACGGCACACCACAGCTGGGGATGGGGATCGGCTGGCGTCCGGAGATCGCGGACGCGATCGAAGGGCTGTCCGGCGTCGACTGGGTCGAGGCGGTCGCGGAGAACATCTGCCCGGGGCATCTGCCCGACGCGCTGGTCCGGCTCAGGGAACGCGGGGTCACCGTCGTTCCGCACGGTGTCTCGCTCGGCCTGGGCGGCGCGGACCGGCCCGACGTACAGCGGCTGGCGGACCTCGCGGCCCGGGCGGAGGCGCTGGGCGCCCCGCTGGTCACGGAACACATCGCGTTCGTACGGGCCGGCGGGGCGCTCACGGCGTCGCCCGTGCTGGAGGCCGGCCACCTGCTGCCGGTGCCGCGGACGTGGGACGCGCTTCGGGTGCTGTGCGAGAACGTACGCATCGCCCAGGACGCGCTGCCCGTGCCGCTCGCCGTCGAGAACATCGCGGCGCTGATCTCCTGGCCGGGCGAGGAGCTGAGCGAGGGGCAGTTCCTGGCGGAGCTGGTGGAGCGTACGGGGATACGGCTCCTCATCGACGTCGCCAACCTGCACACGAACCACGTGAACCGGGGCGAGGACCCGGTCAAGGCGCTGGACGAACTGCCGGTCGAGGCGATCGCGTACGTCCATGTCGCGGGCGGCCTGGAGCGGGACGGTGTCTGGCACGACACCCACGCCCATCCGGTGACCAAGCCCGTCCTCGACATCCTGGCGGAACTGCGCGCCCGGGTCGCACCGCCCGGCGTACTCCTGGAACGCGACGACGACTTCCCGCCGGCGGCGGAACTGGCCGGTGAACTGACGGCGATCAGGGAGACGATCGCGGCGGGGCCGGCCACGGCCGGCGGAGACCGGCGGCGGCCCGCCGCGGCCGGGGCCTCCGTCCCGGAGGCGCCCGTGCAGGGCGGCGCCTCCGCGGAGGGCGACGCGCGGCACTTGGCGGGCGAACCCGCACAACGCCACGCCGTGGCCGGAGCTTCCGCCCCCAAGGCGCACGCCCCGGGCAGCGGCCCGGCGAAGGGCGATGCGCGGCGCCTCGCAGGCGGAACCGCACAACGCCACGCCGTGGCCGGACCTTCCGTCCCCGGGACGCCCGCACGGGGCAGCGCGTCGGCGGAGGGCGATGCGCAGCACCTCGTTGGCGGAACCGCACAACGGCACGCTGTCGCCGGCGCCCCCGTCGCCGAGTCGCCCGACCCGGGCAGCGGCCCGGCGGAGGGCGGGGCGGCGTACGGCCGTCGCACGCTCGCCGGGCCCGTACGCGAAGTGCGGGAGGCCCCGCGCTCCGTCGAAGCCGCCGGGGACGGTGTGCGGGCGCGGGTCGCACTGGAGCAGGCCGCCCTGTTGTCGGCGCTCGTCGCGGGTACGCCCGCGCCCGAGGGGTTCGACGCGCGGCGTCTTGGGGTGCAGAGCCGGGCGCTCGCCGCCAAACGCGCCGGGGTGGTCGCCAAGCTCGCTCCGGAGCTGCCGGAGATCCTCGGCGGTGGCTACCGGGCCGCGTTCCTCGCGTACGCGCAGATACGGCCGCTGCGCGGCGGCTACCGCCGCGACGCGCTCGACTTCGCCGAGCACCTGCTGATCGACGGGCGGCCCGAGGACGCCGCCGCCCGGCGGCGGCTGACGCTCTGGTGGAAGGACCGCGCCGCCCCGCGCCCGCCGCGGCGGGCGACCCGTCTGGTCCGTGCCGCCACCCGCGCCGCCGCCCGTGCCGTTCTCGTGAGGAAGTGAATGACCATGACCGTTCTTCCCGTGGTGATCGCACTCGCGGTCGCCGTCTCCTCCGTCCTGCTGATCAGCGGTGTGGTCCGGCTCCGTGGACGCGGCACACCCACCCCCGTCCACGACGTCCTGGAGGGCGCCTTCCTCGCCGGAGGACCCGGCCGGGTCGTGGACGCCGTGATCGCCGGGATGCAGGCCGACGGCCGGCTGACCGTCGGCGGACCCGGCATCGTCGCGCTGCGCCCGTCCGACGCGCGCAACGCCGTCGAACTGGCCGTGATGCAGGAGCACGCCACCGCGCCCAGCGGCGCCCTGCACACACTGCGCCGCGCCGTGATGCGCGGCGAGGCCGTCCAGCGGGTCGGCGACGCGCTCGCGGCGCGCGGCCTGCTGATACCGCCGGCCGAGGCGAGGCCGTACGCGCGATGGGGGCTGATCCAGGGGATTCTGAGCGTCATCGGGGTGCCGTTCTCGTTTGTCGTGGCGGCTGTGCTGACCGTGAACTCCGACCCCGGCGACGGCCTCCCGCTGGCCCTCTTCGCCCTGCCGCCCCTGATGATCGTGAGCGCCTTCGTGGGTCTGATCTGCGCGGGCCGGGCCAGGAGCCGGCTGACCGGCGCGGGCCAGACCGCCCTCAAGGACTTCGCGCTCCGGGATCCCTCCTCCACGGACCCGGCCCGGCTGGTCGCCACCGGCGGACTGCGGGCCCTGCCGGACGAGGAGTTGCGGCAGCAGCTGGGGGCGGCCTCGCGGGTCAGGCCCGAGGACGCCCTCCTGCCGACCGCCATCGCGACCGCGACGGTCACGACCTGGTGCGCGGGCGCCACGCCGGGCGCCGGCTGCGGGGCGAGCACGGACCGCTCGTCGCACGGCGGGCACGGCGGGGGATGCGCCGCGAGCGGCGGCTGCGGCGGAGGAGGCTCGGACGGCGGGGCCTCCAGTTGCGGCGGCGGTTCCAGCTGCGGAGGGTCCAGCTCCAGCTGTGGTGGGGGCGGCGGGGGGTGCGGGGGCGGCGGCTCCTGACCGGGGGGAAACGGGGGCAGGGGAACGGGGGCGGGGGGACGGGGGCGGGGGGACGGGGGCGGGAGCGCCCGGAGTGCGTACACGCACACTCCGGGCGCTTCCGCACCCCGGGAGGTGCTCCGGAGTGACCCCACCGCGCATCGGAGTCATAGCCTCCGACACCGCCCGGCGGTCCTTGTCCCGCCCCGCCCCTCCGCCGACCCTCGGTCGTGCGGCCGGCCCCTCGGCCGCACGCACGAAGGGAACGCGATGCGAGCGGTAGTGAAGTACGGGGCTCTGACCACCCTGGGCTCCCTGGTCCTGTCGGCCCTCGTCGCCGCCCCCGCGGACGGAGCGGACGGCGCCGACACCGGCGGCCCCCGGGCCACCACCCGCGAGACCCTCACCGCCGAGACGCACGGAGTGATCCGCGCCGCCGAACGGGCCGCCGACGCCGGGATCGCCTTCGGCCGCTGCCCCAAGGCGGAGATGCTGCCCGCCCCGGTCACCTGCGGCACGGTCGAGGTCCCGCTCGACTACGCCGACCCCGAAGGGCCGGCCATCAAGCTCACCGTCAGCCGGGCCCTCGCAGGCGGCAAGGCAGCCGACCGGCAGGGCGCGCTGGTCTACAACCCGGGCGGCCCCGGCGCCTCCGGCATGTACTTCCCGATGGCCGCGACCCTGCCGAAGTGGAAGCGGATCGCCGAGGCGTACGACATCGTCGGCTACGCCCCGCGCGGCGTCGGCCGCTCCGCCCCGCTCTCCTGCCAGGACCCGGCGGACTTCGCCAAGGCGCCGTCCCCGTCCCCCACGCACCCCTCGGAGTCGTACAAGAGGGAGCGGATCGCCGAGGCGCAGGCGTACGCGCTGGGCTGCGCCCGCAGCGCGGGACCGGCCCTGCGGCACTACACCTCGCTGAACAACGCCCGTGACCTCGACGTGCTGCGCGCGGCGCTCGGCGAGAAGAAGCTCACCTTCATGGGCGCCTCGTACGGCACGTACTTCGGCGCGCTGTACGCCTCGCTCTTCCCGTCGCACGTCCGGCGCATGGTCTTCGACTCGGCGGTCGACCCCGACCCCCGGCAGATCTGGTACGGCAACAACCTCGACCAGTCACGGGCGTTCGAGCGGCGCTGGGCCGACTTCCGTACCTGGGTGGCCAAGCACGACACGACGTACCACCTGGGCACCGACGCCGAGCAGGTGACGCGCAGTTACGAGCGGGTGCGCGCCAGGGTCGCGCACGAGCCGGCGGGCGGGACGGTCGGTCCCGCGCAGCTGCACGCGGCGATGCTCGGGGCCGGGTACTACGACGACTACTGGGTGATGCGCGCCACGGCGCTCTCCGAGTACCTGAAGGGCAACGAGAAGCCGCTGGTCGAGCAGGCGGCCCCGAGGGAGGGGGCCGCCGCGGAGGGCGAGAACGGCAACGCCGTCTACACGGCCGTCGAGTGCAACGACGCGCCCTGGCCCACGGAGTGGCGGGTCTGGGACCGCGACAACAGCCAACTCGCGGAAACCGCCCCCTTCGAGACGTGGGACAACGCGTGGATGAATCTCCCCTGCGCCTTCTGGTCCGCGCCCCGGCAGCAGCCGGTGGACGTCCGCACCTGGCCGGGTGAGCTGCCGCCGACGCTGATCCTGGCGGCGGAGCGCGACGCGGCGACCCCGTACGAGGGGGCGCTGGAGCTGGAGCGGCGGCTGGCGGGCTCGGTGCTGGTGACCGAGCGGGACGCCGGGACGCACGGCATCGCGGGCGGCGACAACGCCTGTGTCAACCGGTACCTGGAGGACTACCTGCTGCGGGGGACGACGCCGGTGCGGCGCGCGGAGTGCGCGCCGCACGCGGAGCCGGACCCGGTGTCGGTGGACGAGCGGACGGCGGGCAGGAAGCTGCCGCCGGTCGTCTGATCTTCCGGGCGGAGTGGCCGGGTCCGTTCGAAGAGAACGGACCCGGCCACCGGGCTTTTCCGGGGCTTTTCGGGGCTCTTTCGGGGGGGCGCTACGCGAGCCCGGCGACCAGGTCCGCCACGGACCTGCGCCGCCCGGTGTAGAACGGCACCTCTTCACGGACGTACAGCCGGGCCTTGGAGGCGCGGAGGTGACGCATCAGGTCCACGATGCGGTACAGCTCGTCGGCCTCGAAGGCGAGAATCCACTCGTAGTCCCCGAGCGAGAACGACGCCACGGTGTTGGCGCGTACGTCCGGGAAGCCGCGGGCCATCTTGCCGTGGTCCGCGAGCATCTGCCGGCGCTCCTCGTCCGGCAGCAGGTACCAGTCGTACGAGCGAACGAAGGGGTAGACGCTCACGTAGTCGCGGGGCGTCTCGTCGGCGAGGAACGCCGGCACGTGCGACTTGTTGAACTCGGCGGGGCGGTGCAGTGCCATGTTCGACCAGACCGGCTCCAGCGCCCGGCCGAGCCGGGTGCGGCGGAAGCGGTTGTACGCGTCCTGGAGTTCGTCGGCGGTCTCGGCGTGCCACCAGATCATGACATCGGCGTCGGCGCGCAGCCCGGACACGTCGTACGTACCGCGTACCGTCACGTCCTTGGCGTCGAGCTGGTCGAACAGCTCCTGGACCTCCTCGGCGTACCCGCCCCGGTCCTCGGGCAGCGCCTCGCGCAGCTTGAAGACGGACCACAGGGTGTAGCGGATGACCTCGTTGAGGTCCTTCGCCTTCTTGCCGGCGTTCGGCGTCTTGTCTGGTGCAGCAGTCATACGGCTATTCTCCCGCGCCGCGTCCGGTGCCCCGCGCCAGGGTCGACGTGGCGATGATCTCGTCGGCGGCGCGCCGGGCGCTCGCGACGCAGGCGGGGATGCCGACGCCGTCGTACGCGGCGCCGCAGACCCGCAGGCCGGGGAGGGCGGCGACGGCGGCGCGGACACGCTCGACCCGGGCCTGGTGGCCGACGGGGTACTGGGGCAGGCCGCCGATCCACCGGGTGACCTCGCTCGCCACCGGTTTCGCGTCGAGCCCGGTCGCCTCGCCCAGGTCGCGCAGCGATACGTCGACCAGGTCGGCGTCCTCCTGGTGCAGGTGTTCCTCCTCGCCGTACCGGCCGATGGAGGTGCGCAGGAGGAAGAGATCGGGCGCGGCGTCGGCGACCCAGCCCCACTTGCGGGTGGAGAAGGTGGAGGCCTTGATGGTGAGTCCGTCGACGGGCGGTACGAGAAAACCGCTGCCGCTGGGCATCCCGGTGAGTTCGGACCGGCGGAAGGCCAGGGTGACCAGGGCCATGGAGGCGTACTCGACGGCGGCCAACTCGGCGGAGGCGGCGGGGGATTCGGCGGCGAGCAAGGTGGCGGCGGACCACGCGGGGGTCGCGAGGACCACCCCGTCGGCGGTCAGTTCCCCGGTGCCGGTACGGATCCGCCAGCCGTCGGGTGTCCTGGTGAGGCCGAGGACGGGGGTGTCGAGGAGGATCTCGCCGCCCCCGGCCCGTACGGCGTCGGCGACGGCTCCGGGCAGGGTCCCCACTCCCCCGGCGATGCCCGCGAAGACCGCGGCGGACCGCGGCCGTGCCCCGGCCTTCTCCTGGAGGTCGCGGACGCCGGCGAGCAGCGAGTCGTGGGTACGGACGGCGGCGAAGAGCTGCGGTACGGCGGCCTTCATGGAGATGCGGTACGCGTCGCCCGCGTAGACCCCGCCGAGGAGCGGCTCCACCAGCCGGTCGACCACCTCGCGGCCGAGCCGTTCGGCGACGTACTCCCCGACCGACACGTCGTCCCCGACCTCGGTGGGCGCGAGATCCGGCTCCTGGGCGATCCGGGCGAGCCCTTCGTCGGAGAGCAGACCGGCGAGGGCTCTCGCGTCGCCGGGCACGCCCATCACATGGCCCGTGGGCATCGGCCGCAGCGCGCCCCTGGTCCACACGGAGGCGCCGCCGGCGGTGGGCGGCTGGAGCAGGTCGCCGAGGCCCACGGCCTCCGCGAGGTCGACGGCCTCGGGCCGGCGCGCGAGCATGGACTCCGCGCCGAGGTCGACGGGCACCCCCTCGATCTCCCCCGTGAGGAGCTTCCCGCCGAGGCGTGCGGAGCCTTCGAGCACCGTCACCGCGACGCCCGCGCCCAGCAGCCGGTGTGCGGCGGCGAGTCCGGCGATCCCGCCGCCGATGACAACAACCCGGCCCGTGTGCGTGCTGACGTGCTGCGCGTTCGACTCCATGGGCCCACTCTCTCAAACCCGTAACGAGTCCCGACCGTGACCTCTTCGGGACCGCGAAAGGGAAACCCGTCCGCCGGGGTCGCACGTCGAACCGGCATCACTCGTGAATGTCCCAGGGGGGGTCTCATGCGGAAGATGTCCGCACTCGCGGCTGCGCTATTGACGGTGTCGCTCGCACTCGCCGGTTGCTCCGCGTCCGGCGACAGTGGCGCCGATTCGCAGGCCAAGGCCGCCGACGGGGCGGTGTCCGACCAGAAGGGCGCGGGGGCCGCCGCCGAAGGTCCGGCCGCGGCCGGGAGGGTCACGGGACAGGACCCGGGGGACAAGGTCCCGGCCGTGACCCATGTCATCAGGACCGCGCGGCTCGCCATCGAGGTCAGGAACGCCCAGAAGGCACTCGCCACGGCCCGGTCGGTGGCGCTGGGGGCCGGTGGTCTGGTCGAGAAGGAGAGTACGGAGCGGGTCGAGGACGACCACGTGTCGACCACGGTCGTGCTGCGGGTCCCGCAGGAGTCGTACGACCGTGTGCTGCGCGAACTGGCGGGCACCGGCAAGCTGTTGTCCCGTACGGCGAACGCCAAGGACGTCACCGACAAGGTGGTCGACGTGGACAGCCGGGTGGCCTCGCAGCGCGTGAGTGTGGCGCGGGTGCGGGAGTTGATGGACCAGGCGACCAAGCTGAGTGATGTGGTCACGCTGGAAGGGGAGTTGAGCCGCCGTCAGGCGGATCTGGAGTCACTGCTCGCCCAGCAGTCCTCGCTCAAGGACCGCACGACGCTGGCGACGGTCACGCTCGACCTCACCGAGACCCCGGTGGAGGAGAAGGACGGCTCGGACGACGATCCGACCTTCGTGGACGCGCTCGGCGGCGGGTGGGACGCGTTGGTCGCGACCCTGCGGTGGATCGCCGTCGCGATCGGGGCGGTGGCGCCGTTCGCCGCCGTGCTCGCCGTGCTCTACCTGCTGTGGCGGCTGGTCCGCGCCCAGCTGCGGCGGCGGACCGCACCGGCCGCCGTCCCCGCACCGGCCGCTGTCCCCGCTCAGACGACCGCCCCGGCCGCCGGTGGTCAGGAAGGGCCCCGCGAGCAGGACTGATGAACCGCGCCCGCGTAGCGTTCCGTAGCGGACGACGGACCGGAAGGACGCGGAATGGCAGCGGAGCGCATGGTGGTCATCGGCGGCGACGCGGCGGGCATGTCCGCCGCGTCGCAGGCCCGCAGGCTGAAGGGGCCCGACCGGCTGGAGATCGTCGCCTTCGAACGCGGCCACTTCACCTCGTACTCCGCGTGCGGGATCCCGTACTGGGTGAGCGGTGACGTGGCGGGTCCCGACGCGCTGATCGCGCGCACACCCGAGGAGCACCGCGAGCGCGCGATCGACCTGCGGACCCGCACGGAAGTGGTCGCGATCGACGTGGCGGGCGGGCGGGTGCGGTCGCGTGATCTCGGCGACGGTACGGAGAGCTGGACCGGCTACGACCACCTGGTCATCGGCACGGGCGCGCACCCCGTCAGGCCGCCGCTGCCCGGCATCGACGCGCCGGGGGTGTACGGCGTACAGACCCTCGACGACGGGCAGGCGCTGCTCGACGGCCTGGCGGGACACGACGGCGGGCGCGCGGTGGTCGTCGGCGCCGGGTACATCGGCGTCGAGATGGCCGAGGCGCTCCTCAAGCGCGGTTACGAGGTCACCGTCGTCCACCGCGACGAGCAGCCGATGGCCACGCTGGACCCGGACATGGGCCGGCTGGTGGGCACGGCGATGGACGGCCTCGGCATCACGACCGTCGGCGGCGCCACCGTCACCGCGATCCTCACCGGCGAGGACGGCCGGGCACGGGCGGTGGCCACCGAGGACACCACGTACCCGGCCGATGTGATCGTCCTCGGCATGGGCGTCCGGCCGGAGACGGCCCTGGCCCGCGCGGCGGGACTGCCGCTCGGCGCGCACGGCGGGCTGCTCACCGACCTGTCGATGCGGGTGCGCGGCCACGAGAACATCTGGGCGGGCGGCGACTGCGTCGAGGTGCTCGACCTGGTCTCGGGCGCGACCCGGCACCTCGCGCTCGGCACCCACGCCAACAAGCACGGCCAGATCATCGGCGCGAACGTGGGCGGCGGGTACGCCACGTTCCCCGGCGTGGTCGGTACGGCCGTCAGCAAGGTCTGCGACCTGGAGATCGCCAGGACGGGCCTGCGGGAGAAGGACGCGCGCGGGGCGGGGCTCCGGTTCGTCACCGCGACCGTCGAGTCCACCCACAGCGCCGGCTACTACCCCGGTGCCACCCTGATGACGGTGAAGATGCTCGCGGAGCGCCGTACGGGACGGCTCCTCGGCGTGCAGATCGTCGGGCGCGAGGGCGCGGCGAAGCGGGTGGACATCGCGGCGGTGGCGCTCACCGCGGGCATGACGGTGGAGCGGATGACCACCCTGGACCTCGGTTACGCGCCGCCGTTCTCACCGGTCTGGGACCCGGTCCTGGTGGCCGCCCGCAAGGCCGTGACGGCGGTGCGGGCGGCGGGGATGTGACCGGGACACCCGACCGCTGTCTCAGCGGGCGCTCTGCGTGTGCACGTAGTCGACCAGGCGCGTCAGGGAGTCCGGGTCGGTGCTCGGCATGACGCCGTGGCCCAGGTTGAAGACGTGTCCCTCCAGGCCCGCCGCCGCGTCCAGCACCTCGCGCGCCTTGGTCTCCACCACCTCGGTGGGGGCGAAGAGCACGGTCGGGTCGAGGTTGCCCTGGAGCGCCTTGCCGGGCCCGATCCGGCGGACCGCCTCGTCCAGCGGGACGCGCCAGTCGACACCGACGACGTCCGCGCCCGCCTCGCCCATCAGCCCGAGCAGTTCGCCCGTACCGACGCCGAAGTGGAGGCGCGGGACCCCGTACGGGGCGACCGTCTCGAAGACCTTGGCCGAGGCCGGCATCACATAGCCGCGGTAGTCCTTGGGGGCGAGCGCCCCGGCCCAGGAGTCGAAGAGCTGGACGGCGCTCGCGCCCGCCTCGATCTGGACCTTGAGGAAGGCGCCCGTGATGGCCGCGAGGCGGTCGAGGAGGTCGGACCAGAGGTCCGGGTCGCCGTACATCATGGCCTTCGTGCGCTCGTACGTCCGCGAGGGCCCGCCCTCGATGAGGTAGCTGGCGAGCGTGAAGGGGGCACCGGCGAAGCCGATCAGCGGGGTGGTCCCCAGCTCGGCCGTGAGCAGGCCGATCGCCTCCGTGACGTACGACACGTCCTCAGGGGTGAGGTCGCGCAGGCGCGCCAGGTCGGCGCGGGTCCTGACGGGGTCCGCGACGACGGGGCCGACGCCCGGCTTGATGTCCAGGTCGAGGCCGATGGCCTTGAGGGGGACGACGATGTCGCTGTAGTAGATCGCGGCGTCGACCTTGTGGCGCCGTACCGGCTGGAGCGTGATCTCCGCCACCAACTCCGGGCGCGTGCAGGACTCCAGCATCGGAATGCCCTCGCGCGCCTTGAGGTACTCGGGCAGCGAGCGGCCCGCCTGGCGCATGAACCAGACCGGCGTGTGCGGCACCGGTTCACGTCTGCACGCCTTCATGAAGGCGGAGTCGTACGTTGTCGGCTGCTGGCCCGAGGGGCGTTCCATGGCGCTCACGACCAGAATCTTCGCATGTACGGGTAAGCCGCGGGCCCGGCCCGGGTGTCCCTCCCTGCGCGCGGCCCCCGTTCCGCCTACTCTTCCCCGCATGGCTGCGGCTCAGGGACAGTTTTCCGATCATTCCAACGGCACCGAGGGAACGGAGGGCAGGGACGGGGACGCGGAGGGGGACGCCGTTCCACGGGCCTTCCGGCAGGCGGTCGAGGCCCTGCGGGCGGCACGGTTGCGTCCCGAGATCGAGATCGACCCGACCCCGCCGCCGAAGCGGCTGGCTCCGCACGCGTACGCCCTGGAGGCGGCGGTCGTCGACGGTGAGGACGACCTGGCGGACGGCAGGCTGGTCCTGCTCCACGACCCGGCGGGGCACGACGCCTGGCAGGGGACCTTCCGGCTGGTGACTCTCGTACGGGCGGAACTGGAACCGGAGATGGCGGCGGACCCGCTGCTCCCCGAGGTGTGCTGGTCGTGGCTGACCGGCGCGCTGGAGGCGCGGGGGCTGTCGTACGGGGAGGCGAGCGGCACCGTCACCCGTGCGGGGTCGCACTACTTCGGCGGGCTCGCGGAGCGCAGGCCCGCGACGCAGATCGAGATCCGGGCGTCGTGGACGCCCCGGGAGGGCCGGGGCGGGGTGCCGGACACGGCCGCGCACCTGGCGGCCTGGTGCGATCTGCTGTGCCAGCTGGCCGGGTTGCCCCCGGTAGGGCCTGGAACGGGCCACGGAGGGCCGGACGCGGGTGTGGTGTCCCTTCCCCAGCGGCGCGGCCCGCAGGTCTCCTGACGCCCCCTCAGCACGCCGCGCCGCGTGTGCACCACACGTTCCGAAGGCCTCTCCGGACCATCTCCGGGGAGGCCTTCCGTGACTGACCACTCGTAGGATGATCGATCACGCATCCGAATTGCCCGAATTGTTACTCACCAAATCGTGATCATTCTCTAAAGGCCGACGGGTTTGGTGCCGAAGAGGTCAATGACCCTTCAAGCACGGTTCGCCCCGGCTTCATCCCCAGCGCCGGAGACGTCCCGCACGCACCTTCCCCCAGGAGGCCTGGTGTCCGTTCTCCTCGAGCAGCCCGCAAGCCTGGTCGCCTACCGCCCGAACAAGCCGACGGCCATGGTCGTCGTGGCCGACCCGCGCGTCCGCTCCACCGTCACCCGCCACCTGTGGGCCCTTGGAGTCCGTGACGTCATCGAGGCGTCGTCCATCGCGGAGGCCCGTCCCCGCGTCGGCAACCCGCGCGACATCTGCGTGGCCGACGTCCACCTGCCCGACGGTTCCGGGCTGACCCTGCTGTCCGAGACCCGGGCCGCAGGCTGGCCCAACGGTCTGGCCCTCTCCGCCGCCGACGACATCGGCGCGGTGCGCAACGCCCTCGCGGGCGGCGTCAAGGGCTACGTCGTGACCGGCACGCGTACGAACATCGGCCACCCGACCCGTCCCGGCGCCGCGCCCATCGGCGCGGGACCGCGGATGCACCGCCGCCCCCCGGGCGCCCCGAGCCACCCGGGCGGTTACCGCGAGCTCTCCGGCCGTGAGGTCGAGGTGCTCAGACTCGTGGCCGAGGGCCAGTCCAACAAGGCCATCGGCGTCTCGATGGGCCTGTCGGCCCTGACCGTGAAGAGCCACCTCGCCCGTATCGCGCGCAAGCTCGGCACGGGTGACCGGGCGGGGATGGTCGCCGTGGCCCTCCGTACCGGAATCATCCACTGACCCCCGCCACCCCCTCCACTCCCTGCCGCGTCCCCCACCCCTTTCCCCCACGCACACCGCCCGCCGACGGAACGTTCCGTCGGCGGGCGGTGTGCGTTCAGGCGTCTGTTCGGGGCGTCCCTGTGGGGCCTGTGAGAGGTGTTTTCGCAGGTCATCCGACTCTTGGACCGAAAGTGCAGGTCAGCGGTTCGCGCAGGCGGATACCCTTGACAGGTGACCGACGCCCAAGAGACCGCAGCAGACCCAGCACTGCGAACCACCGGGGGCGCACCCCCGGACGACGTCGAAACGGCGCCGATCCCTTTGTTGGAGCCCCGCGAGGGCATTCCCCCCGTGGTGGAGACCGATGACGCCCTCGCCCGGGTGATCGCCGCGTTCGCCGCGGGGACGGGGCCCGTGGCCGTCGACGCGGAACGCGCTTCCGGTTATAGATACGGTCAGCGCGCGTATTTGGTTCAGCTGCGCCGCGCCGGCGCGGGTACGGCGCTGATCGACCCGGTCGGCTGCCCCGACCTCTCCGGGCTCGGCGAGGCCCTCTCCGACACGGAGTGGATCCTGCACGCGGCCACCCAGGATCTTCCGTGCCTGCGGGAAATAGGCATGACGCCCACCCGGCTGTTCGACACGGAGCTGGCGGGCCGGCTGGCGGGCTTCCCCCGGGTCGGGCTCGGCGCGATGGTCGAGAACGTGCTCGGTTTCGCCCTGGAGAAGGGCCACTCCGCGGTCGACTGGTCGACGCGGCCGCTGCCCGAGCCCTGGCTGCGGTACGCGGCGCTCGACGTGGAGCTGCTGGTGGACCTGCGGGACGCGCTGGAGAAGGAACTGGACCGGCAGGGCAAGCTGGACTGGGCCCACCAGGAGTTCGACGCGATCGCCTCGGCGCCGCCGGCGCCGCCCCGCAAGGATCCGTGGCGGCGTACGTCCGGGATGCACAAGGTGCGGCGTCGGCGCCAGATGGCGGCGGTACGGGAGCTGTGGAACACGCGCGACAGTGTGGCGCAGCGGCGTGACGTCTCTCCCGGCAAGGTGCTGAGCGACACGGCGATCGTCGAGGCGTCGCTGGCGCTGCCGGTGAACGTGCACGCGCTCACCGCGCTGCCCGGGTTCGGGCACCGGATGGGGCGGCGGCAGCTGGAGCAGTGGCAGGCGGCGGTCGACCGCGCGAAGGCGCTGCCGGACAGTGAGCTGCCCCAGCCGGGCCAGCCCGTCTCGGGCCCGCCTCCGCCCAGGTCCTGGGCGGACAAGGACCCGGAGGCGGCGGCGCGGCTGTCCGCTGCGCGGGCGGCGGTGTCTTCGCTGGCGGAGCGGCTGAACATGCCGCAGGAGAACCTGATCACGCCGGACACGGTCCGCCGCGTGTGCTGGGAGCCCCCGTCCGCTCCGACGCCGGAGGCGGTGGCGGAGGCGCTGACGTCGCATGGCGCCCGCGCGTGGCAGGTGACCCAGGTGGCCCCGGTCCTGTCGGAGGCCCTGTCGGACTGACCCGCTTCGACCTCTGCCCGGTGTCCGGTGCGGCTTACTGATTGTCCTCAATCGCCGGACGGGCTGGGTGTGCCGTGGTGACGGGGGCCGGGGCCTCCGGAGGTACGTATGTCCGGACTGCATGTTTTACGGCGCGTTCAGGGACTCCGGACATTCACGTTCGCCATGCGCCACAAAACACGCTTTACGTCCGGACACACGCACCTCCTCCGACCCCACCCCCCTCACGCCGAGGGTGAGCCGAACGCCCCCGCCCGCCCGGGGAGCCTGGCCTCTGCCCGGCGGGCGAGCGCGGCTTACTGATGTCCTCAATCGCCGGACGGGCTGGAGTGTGCCCCTGCGCGGTGCGCGGGCGCGGGTTAATCACCGGACGGCTTGAGTTGCGTCCAGGTGGTGCCATCAGTGCGGGTCAAGGATGTCCTCAAGCGCCGGACAGGCTGGAGTGTGCCCCTGCGCGGTGCGCGAGCGCGGCTTACCGATGTCCTCAAGCGCCGGACGGGCTTAAAGACCGGGGCGGGCCTGCTTGTTTTGGCGCGGGCCTGGAAGGGGGACGGGCAGGGGTCGTGTCCGGAACGTAAAGCGTGTTTTGTGTCGCGTGGCTACCGTGAATGTCCGAAGTCCCCGAACGCGACGTAAAACATGCAGTGCAGGACACGACCCCTGCCCGGCCCCCGGCAACAACCCGCACCATGGCCACCGGCCCGCAGCGGCACAACCAAGCCCGTCCGGCGATTGAGGACAATCAGTAAGCCGCACCCGCCCGCACCGGGCAGAGGTACAACCAAGCCCGTCCGGCAATTGAGGACAAAGTAGTGACCCGCACCACCGCGCAGCGTCAAGGGTGGGCAGGCTGGTTACCCACAAGTAGCATGGGCGGCAGCAACCGCACCCCTGGAGGAGAGCCATCGTGCCTCGTACCGTCAGGGACGTCGTCTTCGTCGACGGCGTCCGCACCCCGTTCGGCAAGGCGGGCCCCAAGGGCATCTACCACGAGACCCGTGCCGATGATCTCGTCGTGAAGGCCATCCGGGAGCTGCTGCGCCGCAACCCGGACCTCGACCCCGCCGCCATCGACGAGGTCGCCATCGCCGCCACCACCCAGATCGGCGACCAGGGCCTCACCCTCGGCCGTACCGCCGGGATCCTCGCGGGGCTGCCGCAGTCCGTGCCCGGGTACTCCATCGACCGGATGTGCGCGGGCGCGCTCACCGCCGTGACGACCACCGCCGGGTCGATCGCGTTCGGCGCCTACGACATCGTGATCGCGGGCGGTGTCGAGCACATGGGCCGCCACCCCATGGGCGAGGGCGTCGACCCGAACCCCCGCTTCGTCTCGGAGAGGCTCGTCGACGACTCCGCGCTCTTCATGGGCATGACGGCGGAGAACCTCCACGACCGCTTCCCGCACCTGACCAAGCAGCGGGCGGACGAGTACGCGGTGCGCTCGCAGGAGAAGGCCGCCAAGGCCTACGCCAACGGCAAGATCCAGCAGGACCTGGTGCCGGTCTCCGTACGCCGCACCGACCCCGCCGCCGGCGAGACGGGCTGGGGCCTGGCCACCGCCGACGAGCCGATGCGTCCGGGCACGACGCTGGAGATGCTGGCCGGGTTGAAGACACCCTTCCGCCCGCACGGCCGCGTCACCGCCGGCAACGCCGCGGGGCTCAACGACGGCGCCACCGCCTCCCTCATCGCCGCCGAGGACTTCGCGCGCGAGCACGGCCTGCCGGTCAGGATGCGGCTGGTGTCGTACGCCTTCGCGGGCGTCGAGCCCGAGGTCATGGGGTACGGCCCGATCCCGGCGACGGAGAAGGCGCTCGCCAAGGCGGGCCTGTCGATCTCCGACATCGGCCTGTTCGAGGTCAACGAGGCCTTCGCCGTCCAGGTGCTCGCCCTGCTCGACCACTACGGCATCGCGGACGACGACGAGCGCGTCAACCAGTACGGCGGCGCCATCGCGTACGGCCACCCGCTGGCCTCCTCCGGGGTACGGCTGATGACGCAGCTCGCCCGGCAGTTCGAGGAGCAGCCGCACGTCCGGTTCGGCCTGACCACCATGTGTGTCGGTTTCGGCATGGGCGCGACGGTCATCTGGGAGAACCCGCACTTCGACGGAGGCACCAAGTGAGCATCGCCGAACTCCTGAAGGGCGCGGCCGAGTTGTTCCCCGACGAGGTCGTCACCCAGGCGCACGTACGCCACCTGGACCTCCCCGGCGGGGTGGGGCGCTTCGCGCTCGTCACACTGGACAACGGCTTCGACCACACGAAGCCGACCACCTTCGGCCCCCGGTCCCTGGCGAACATCGACGCCGCGATGGACCAGGTCGAGAAGGAGGCGTCCGAGGGCACGATCGTCGGCGCCGGCGTCACCGGCAAGCCGTTCATCTTCGCCGTCGGCGCCGACCTCAAGGGCCTCGTCGGGGTCAAGCGCCTGGAGGACGGCCTCGCGTCCGGCCGGGCGGGGCACGACGTGTTCAAGCGCCTCGCGGGCCTGGCCGTCCCGACCTTCGCGTACTACAACGGCGCGGCGATGGGTGGCGGGGTCGAGATCGGCCTCCACTGCACCTACCGCACGGTGTCCGCCGCGACGGCCGCCTTCTCGCTGCCCGAGGTCTTCCTCGGGCTCGTCCCCGGCTGGGGCGGCTGCACGCTGCTGCCGAACCTGATCGGCGCGGACCGCGCGGTCTCGGTGATCATCGAGAACTCGCTCAACCAGAACCGCCAGCTCAAGGGCGGCCAGGTGTACGACCTCGGCATCGCCGACGCGCTCTTCGAAGGCGCCGACTTCCTGGAGCAGTCGCTGCTCTGGACCGCCGCCGTACTCAAGGGCGAACTGGCCGTCGCACGGCCCGACGTGGACCGGGGCGAGGCCTGGGACGCGGCCGTGGCGCGCGGCAGGGCGATCGCCGACGCGAAGGTGCACGGCGCGGCACCGGCCGCGTACCGCGCGCTGGACATCATCGCCGCCGTCAAGGACGGGGACCTCCAGGCGGGCTTCGACGCCGAGGACCGCGCGCTCGCGGAACTGATCCTCAGCAGCGAACTCCGTTCGGGCAACTACGCGTTCAACCTCGTACAGAAGCGCGCGAAGCGGCCCGCGGGGGCGCCGGACAAGAGCCTGGCCCGCCCGGTGACCAAGGTCGGCGTGGTCGGCGCGGGTCTGATGGCCTCGCAGTTGGCGCTGCTCTTCGTACGGCGCCTGGAGGTGCCGGTCGTCCTCACGGACATCGACCAGGAGCGCGTCGACAAGGGCGTGGCGTACGTCCACGGCGAGATCGACAAGCTGCTGCTCAAGTCCCGTATCAACCCCGACAAGTCCAACCAGCTCAAGGCGCTGGTCACGGGCGTGCTGGACAAGGCGGAGGCGTTCTCGGACGCCGACTTCGTCATCGAGGCCGTGTTCGAGGAACTGGGCGTCAAGCAAAAGGTGTTCGCGGAGCTGGAGGCGGTCACCCCGGCGCACGCCATCTTCGCGACCAACACCTCGTCGCTGTCGGTCTCCGAGATGGCGTCGAAGCTGAACCACCCGGAGCGGGTGGTCGGTTTCCACTTCTTCAACCCGGTCGCCGTGCTGCCGCTGCTGGAGATCGTGCGCGGCCAGCAGACCGACGAGGCCTCGCTGGCCACGGCGTTCGGCGTCGCGCGCAAGCTCAAGAAGACCGCCGTACTGGTGAAGGACGCTCCGGCGTTCGTGGTGAACCGCATCCTGACGCGCTTCATGGGCGAGATCCAGAACGTCATCGACGAGGGCACCCCCGTCGCGGTCGCCGAGCGCGCCGTGGAGCCGCTGGGTCTGCCGATGTCGCCGTTGGTGCTGCTGGAGCTGGTGGGCCCGGCGATCGGCCTGCACGTCTCCGAGACCCTGCACGGCGCGTTCCCGGACCGCTTCACGGTGTCGCCGAACCTGGCGGCGGTCGTGAAGGCCGGCAAGCGCGGCTTCTACACGTACGACTCCGGGAAGCCGGAGCTGGACCCGGAGGTCGCCGCCCTGCTCGACCAGGGGGACAGCGTCCTCACCGAGGAGCAGACCCGCGCACGCGTCCTGGACGCGGTGGCTCAGGAGATCGGGCTGATGCTGGCCGAAGGTGTCGTCGCCGAGCCCGAGGACATCGACCTGTGTCTGATCACGGGCGCGGGGTGGCCGTTCCATCTGGGCGGCATCACTCCGTACCTGGACCGTGAGGGTGTCGCGGAGCGGGTGAACGGCAAGCGGTTCCTGGCGCCGGGTGTGGCCAGCGTGCCGGTGTAGGCGCCGACGCGAACAGGCAGGTGGGCGGGCCGGTACGGGACATCCGTACCGGCCCGTCCTGCGTTTCCCGCTGGTCCCGTCCGGCGCGTTTCCCGCCCGGTCGCTCAGACCTGGGTCCAGGCCTCCAGCGCCAGGCCCGGCTCGTCCTTCTGCCGGGTCACCCGCAGCGAGCCGTCCTCGCCCAGGACCGCCAGGACCACCCGGCCCAGCCCGTCCAGGGCCAGGGCGGGGACGCCCGTGCACGGCTCGCCCGTCGACGTCCAGTTGAGGCCGGCGTCCTCGGTCTCCGTGGGGTACGCGGCGACCTGCGGGCGGCCGTCCTGGCCCCGCCCCGCCAGGATCGTGCAGTCGAGGCCGTCGACGGGGGTACGGAGCAGGGCCGGCAGTCCCGTGCCCGGGCCGCCGAGGTCCACCGGGTCCGTGCCGGGCCGCCAGGCGAGGACCGTGCCGGTGTCGGTGTCGCGCCAGAAGTGCGTCAGCCGGCCGGGTGCCGTGCACAGACCGGTGACCGCGTCCGCCGACGCCGCCGGCTCGGTGCCCTCCTCGGCCCGCTCGGGCTTCACGTCGAGTTTGGGCCTGCGCCAGTGCGTCATCAGACCGGGCCCCGCCGCCAGTATCTCGATCTGTCCGTCGTCGGTGACGGCCGCACCCGCCTCGCCCGTCAGCTTCTTGCCCGTCACCGGGGCGCCGCCCCAGCCGAGCCAGCGGCCGGTGGGCGACTGGTTGCGGTAGGAGAGGTTGCCGTTGCCGTTGCGTACGAACAGGTGCAGCGCGCCCCGCGCGTCGACGACCGCCGTGGGGCGGCCGATCCGGGCGGCGGCCTTCATGTCCTTCGTGTGCGGGGTGCCCAGGGACTGCCAGTCCCGCAACGCGCGGCCCGTCTGGAACTGCACCGCGTGCACGACGTCCCGGTTCTTGGGCCCTTCGGGGCGCGGGCGTTCCCGTACCCCCAGCAGGTGCACATAGCCCTCGGCGGTCTGGGCGAACGCCAGATGGGGCAACAGCCCCGGGAACGGCAGCAGTTCGGGTCCGGTCCAGCCGGGGCCGCCCGGCAGGGTCTCCGTCCACCGCAGGACACCGTCCGCCGTCGCGGCGTACGCCGTCAGCCTGTCGTCCTTGCCGCGCAGCAGCCAGCCGGTGGTCATGCCCCGCAGCCGCCTTCCTGGACGCCGATGACACAGATCGGAGCGTTCCGCGGTCGCGGAAAACTCAGTTGGCGACTTTACCCGCCGCCGTCCCCCGCCTGCCCCCTGGCCCGCGCTCGCCGACGGGTGGTCCGTGACCCCGTCCCGGCCCGCGCCTGTGCCAGGGTGGCCGGATGAGGATTCTGCTGGTCGTCGACGCGGCCAACGTGGTCGGTTCCGTCCCGGACGGGTGGTGGCGCGACCGGCGGGGGGCCAACGAGCGGCTGCGCGACGCCCTGGTGTCGTACGGCGAGCGGGGGGTGGCGGGGCATCCGGGGCCCGTGGAGACCGTGCTCGTGGTCGAGGGCGCGGCCCGGGAGGTGGAGTCCGTGCCGGGGGTACGGGTCGAGGCGGCGCGGGGCGGCGGGGACGACCGGATCGTGGAGCTGGCGGCGGAGGCCGCGGCGGCGGGCCGTGCCTGTGTGGTCGCCACGGCCGACCGGGAGCTGCGCCGCCGGGTGTTGGCGTACGGGGCGTCGTGTGTGGGGCCTTCGGCGGTGCGTCAGCGGCCC
Source organism: Streptomyces sp. NBC_01317 (assembly GCF_035961655.1). Lineage (NCBI taxonomy): Bacteria > Bacillati > Actinomycetota > Actinomycetes > Kitasatosporales > Streptomycetaceae > Streptomyces > Streptomyces sp. NBC_01317. The sequence continues at coordinate 1,753,425 of NZ_CP108393.1, forward strand.
GGTGACGGGGCGTCAGGATTCGATGACGGTACGTCAGAAGCCGGTGACGGTACGTAGATCACCGCGCCGTCGACCGTGTCCGGCAGCGGCTCGTAGTGACGGGCCAGGAAGCGGCGCAGGGTGGGCAGCCGTTCCGGCGCGAAGGGCTTGCCGCGCGAGTCGTCGACGATCAGGGCCGGCGGGTGGGCGCGGAGTTCGGCGGTGAGCGCGGGCCAGGCACCCGCGACCGCGTACGCCTCGCCGACCCGTGGTCCGTCGCGGCCCCCGCTGTAGTTGGTGAGCAGCCCGGCCGTCAGGTAGCGGCTGGCCGGGGCGCGGTCGGCGAACCAGTACGTCTCGGGGTGTATCCCCCACACCAGTACCCGGTCGGTGGGCGCCGTGCGGTCCCGTACGACGTCCGCGAGGCGCTGGGCGTGGGCCAGTTCGGGACGTGGGGCGAGGACGCCCCAGGCGAGGAACAGCGCGCAGGTGCAGGCGGCGGTGGTCAGCGTGGCGGTGAGGCGGTCGCGGGGCGGGAGGTGGAGGCCTTCGGTCGCCAGCAGCACCAGGGGCGGCAGGAGTTGGAGGAAGTAGTGGCCGAAGAAGTGGAAGCCGGTGAGGACGGCGACGGCCGAGGAGGCGAGCCACAGCCACAGGTCGCCGTCGGTTCGCGGGGCCGTCCTGCGCGCGAGGCGCAGCAGGGGCGGGAGCAGTCCGAGGCAGCCGAGGGCGAGGAGGGCGGTGTTGGCCACCGCCCGCAGGAGGACGTGGAGTTCGGAGCCGGTGGGGGTGGCGTACGAGCCTGATCCGGTGACCGTCCAGAAGACGAGCCCTGACGGGGTGGTGAGCAGGGCGGCGGCCAGGAGGGGCAGGGCGAGTCCGGCCGCGAGGCGGGGCAGCCCGGTGCGGGCGCGCGGGGTGCGGCCGAGCAGCCACAGGACGGGCAGGAGAACGGCTCCGCCGGTCTGTTTCATCAGCAGCGCGCCGGCGACCGCGAGCCCGGCCGCGCCCCAACGGGCCTTTCCCGCGCACCACATGGCGGCGGCGGTGAACGGCAGTATGAAGACCTCGAAGGTGGCGGCCTGGGTGTCCTCGGGGTTGAGGCCGACGGAGACGAGCAGGTACAGCACTCCGGCGGTGCGGCCGGCCCGGTCGCCCCGGCGGTCGCGCGCGGTGGCGGCGAGCAGGGCGGCGGTGAGCAGGTGGGCGAGGACGGCGAGGGCGCGCACGCCGGTCAGGGTGGAGTCGCCGAGGACGGCGAAGGTGGCTTCGTACAGCCAGGGCAGCAGGGGTGGTTTCCGGTCGACGACGGTGTCGTACAGCACTCCCCCGCCGGCCAGCATCCGGGCCTGGACGGCGAGATAGCCCTCGTCGGGGCTCCACAGCGGGTGGCGGAAGGAGGGCAGCCGGGTGACGAGCGCCAGGAGGGCGAGGAGGGGGAGCAGACGCCGCCAGTAGCCCGTGACCCGGTCGGCGGGATGGTCGGCGCGGGCGCGCGGGCGGGGGACGTTGGGGGTGGCGTCCGGGTCCTGGCCGGTGCGGGGCGGCGGGGGTACGGGGGCGGCGGGCCCCGGGGCTTCCAGGGCGGCGGGCGTCGGCTCGGCGAGCATGCGGGGGCGTACCGCCGTCAGCGCGACCGGCCGAGGCGGCTGTGCCCTCGTCCGTACACCAGGTAGACCGCGAAGCCGACCAGCATCCAGATCCCGAACCGTACCCACGTCTCGGCGGGCAGGTTGAGCATCAGCCAGAGCGAGGCGAGCACGGACGCGATCGGGACGTACGGCACCAGAGGGGTACGGAACGAGCGGGGCAGGTCGGGCCGTTGGCGGCGCAGCAGGACCACGCCGATCGCGACGACGATGAACGCGAAGAGCGTGCCGATGTTCACCAGGGAGGCCAGTTCGTCGATGGAGGTGAAGCCGGCGACGGCCGCGACGATCGACCCGAGGAGGAGGGTCGACCGGTAGGGCGTGCCGAACCGGGGGTGGACGCGGGAGAACGTCCTCGGGAGCAGTCCGTCGCGGCTCATGGCGAAGAACACCCGGGTCTGGCCGAGCAGCAGGATCATGCAGACGGAGGTGAGTCCGACGGCGGCGCCGAAGCTGATCAGACCGGCCCAGAAGGGGTGTCCGACGGCTTTGAAGGCGTCGGCGAGGGGCGCGTCGACCGACAGCTCGGTGTACTTCTGCATTCCGGTGACGACGAGCGAGACGGCCACGTACAGCACGGTGCAGATGACGAGGGAGCCGAGGATGCCGCGCGGGACGTCCCGCTGCGGGTTGCGGGTCTCCTCGGCGGCGGTCGCGACGATGTCGAAGCCGATGAAGGCGAAGAAGACGACGGCCGCGGCGGTGAAGACGCCGAGGACGCCGAAGTCGGTGGGGGTGTAGCCGAAGATCAGCTGGACGAGGGGGGCCTGGAGGCCGCCGGCGCCGCCGGTGCTCTCGGCCGGCGGGACGAACGGCTGGTAGTTGGCGCCCTTGATCAGGAACGCGCCCACGACGATCACGATCAGGACGACGGTGACCTTGACGGCGACGATCACGTTCGTGATGAGCGAGGAGAGCTTCATCCCGGCGACGAGGATGCCCGTCAGGGCGAGCACCAGCAGACAGGCGAGCAGATCGAAGCCGAACGTCCCGTCGTGGGTGCCGGACAGGGATGCCGGAAGCTGGAATCCGGCGGTGTCGAGCAGGGAGCGCAGATAGCCGGACCAGCCGACGGCCACGACCGCGGAGCCCAGGGCCAGTTCGAGGACGAGGTCCCAGCCGATGATCCAGGCGGGCAGTTCGCCGAGGGAGGCGTAGGAGAAGGTGTACGCGGATCCGGCGACCGGCACGGTCGAGGCGAACTCGGCGTAGCAGAGGGCGGCGAGCGCGCAGACGACTCCGGCGGTGACGAACGCGAGGGCGGTGGCGGGTCCCGCGGTGTCCCTGGCGACCTTGCCGGTGAGGACGAAGATGCCCGTACCGATGATCACACCGACGCCGAAGACCGTGAGGTCCAGGGCGGAGAGGGACTTCTTGAGCGCGAACTCGGGGTCCTCGGTGTCACGGAGGGACTGCTCGACCGATTTGGTACGGAACATGCCGGTGCCGCCGGTCGGCAGATCCTTGTCGGCCTGCTCCAGATCCTGCTGCGTCCTCATCGGCGTACCTCCGTGCGCGCGTCGTCCCCGGACATGATCGACCCCGGACAGCCCGTAACGGCGTATTTCACACGGACGGGCCGGTCGGACCGCCTCGATGAGGCGGTCCGACCGGCCCGGGGGGGGCGTCGGATCCGGCGCGCGTCCGGCCTGTCGGGCCGGGTCCGGCCGCTCGGGCCGCCGGTCGCGGCTCGGTCGCGGCTCAGTCGCGGGCGACCTCGGTGGGCGAGTCCACCAGCCGGCCGTCCAGCTTCGCGACCAGGCCGGTGACCTGGCGGGCGATGTCCGGGGCGGTCAGCCCGATCTCGGCGAGGACCTCCTTGCGGGACGCGTGGTCCAGGAAGCGCGGCGGGATGCCGAAGTCCCGCAGCGGTACGTCGACCCCGGCGTCGCGCAGTGCCTGGGCGATCGCCGAACCGACGCCGCCGACACGGCTGTTGTCCTCGACCGTGACCACCACGCGGTGCTGCTCGGCGAGCGGGACGAGCGCCTCGTCGACGGGCTTGACCCAGCGCGGGTCGACCACCGTCGTCGTGATGCCCTGCTTGTCGAGGAGATCGGCGATCTCCAGGCACATCGGGGCGAGCGCGCCGACGGAGACCAGCAGCACGTCGGCCGTGCCCTCGTCGGTCTTCCGCAGGACGTCGATCCCGCCGACCCGGGCGACGGCGGCCACCGCCGGGCCGACCGCGCCCTTGGAGAAGCGGACCACGGTCGGCGCGTCGTCCACGGCGACGGCCTCACGCAGCTGGGAGCGGACCTGGTCGGCGTCGCGGGGCGCGGCGATGCGCAGGCCGGGGACGCACTGGAGGATGGACATGTCCCACATGCCGTTGTGCGAGGCGCCGTCGGTGCCGGTGATGCCCGCGCGGTCCAGGACGAAGGTCACCCCGCAGCGGTGCAGCGCCACATCCATCAGCACCTGGTCGAAGGCGCGGTTGAGGAACGTCGCGTACACGGCGAAGACGGGGTGCAGCCCGCCGGTGGCCAGGCCCGCCGCGGAGGTCGCCCCGTGCTGCTCGGCGATGCCGACGTCGTACACCCGGTCGGGGAACGTCTTGGCGAACGCGGCGAGGCCGACCGGCTGGAGCATCGCGGCGGTGATGGCGACGATGTCCGGGCGTTCCGTGCCGAGTTTGACCATCTCCTCGCCGAACACCGAGGTCCAGTCCATCCCGGCGGCGGCGATGGGCAGGCCGGTGTCGGGGTGGATGGGGCCGATGCCGTGGAACCGGTCGGCCTCGTCCTGCTCGGCCGGCTTGTAGCCGCGGCCCTTCTCGGTCAGGCAGTGCACGATGACGGGGCCGCCGAAACGCTTCGCCCGCAGGAGCGCGGACTCCAGCGCCTCGATGTCGTGTCCGTCGATCGGGCCGACGTACTTGAGGCCGAGGTCCTCGAACATGCCCTGGGGGGCGATGAAGTCCTTGAGGCCCTTCTTCGCGCCGTGCAGGGTCTCGTAGAGCGGTCGGCCGACGACCGGGGTGCGCTCCAGGAGGTCCTTGCCGCGGGCCAGGAACCGCTCGTAGCCGTCGGTGGTCCGCAGGGTCGCGAGGTGGTTCGCGAGGCCGCCGATGGTCGGCGCGTACGAGCGCTCGTTGTCGTTGACCACGATGACGAGCGGGCGGTCCTTGGCCGCGGCGATGTTGTTCAGCGCCTCCCAGGCCATTCCGCCGGTGAGCGCGCCGTCACCGATGACGGCGACGACGTGGTCGTCCTTCCTCAGCACCTGGTTGGCCTTGGCGAGTCCGTCCGCCCAGCCCAGCACGGTGGAGGCGTGCGAGTTCTCGATGACGTCGTGGTCGGACTCCGCGCGGGAGGGGTAGCCGGAGAGCCCGCCCTTGCTCTTGAGCCGGGAGAAGTCCTGGCGCCCTGTGAGCAGCTTGTGCACGTAGGACTGGTGGCCCGTGTCGAAGAGGACACGGTCCTTCGGGGACTCGAACACGCGGTGCAGGGCGATGGTCAGCTCGACCACACCGAGGTTGGGTCCGAGGTGGCCACCGGTCTTGGAGACCGCGTCCACGAGAAAGGACCGGATCTCTCCGGCCAACTGCTCCAGCTGCTCCGGGCCGAGCCGGTCCAGATCGCGCGGTCCCCTGATGTGGGTCAGCAACGCCACCCGTGCCTCCTTGGGTTTGAGCTGGTCGAGCTTGCCGATCCGCCGAGTCTAATGTTCCGCTCGCGCACTCCGTGGGCGGGCTGTGCGTTGTATGTCACCCGATCGGCTGTATGTACGTCATATCTGCGGCACCCGGAACACGGCTGTGCCCGGCACCCAGGGTTCGGGTGCCGGGCACAGGCCCGCGGGAACCGCGGTCAGGCGCGACCCGCCGTCTTCTGCGTCTTCCGGGTGACCGAGTCGATGACGACCGTGAGCAGAAGCACGCCACCCGTGATCATGTACACCACGGGCGTGGCGATGCCTTCGAGGGCCAGGCCGTACTGGATCGACGTGATGACCATGACACCGAGAAGCGCGTTCCAGGTGCGTCCCCGGCCGCCGAAGAGGCTGGTGCCACCGATGACGGCCGCCGCGATGGCGTTCATCAGCAGGTCACCGGTACCGGCGCCCTGGTTGGCGGCGGCGACCTTGGAGGCCAGGAACAGACCGCCGATGGCGGCGAAGCCACCGGCGATCGAGTAGACCGAGATCCGGACCATGGTGACGTTGATACCGGCGCGGCGGGAGGCCTCGACGCTGCCACCGAGCGCGAAGATCTTCCGGCCGTAGACGGTACGGCGGAGCACGAAGTCCGTCACGACGAGGACGATGAGGAAGATGAGCAGGGCGAGGGGAAGGCCCTTGGACTGGTTGAACATGAACGCGGCGCCGAAGGCCACGATCGCCAGCACGACGGTACGGGCCACGGTCTCGTTGAGCGGACGCGACGGCACGCCGGCCGCCTCACGGCGCCGGTTCTCGAAGAACGACGTCGCGAAGAAGACGACCACCGCGACGATCGCGACACCGTAGGCGACCGCGATGTCCGAGAAGTAGTACGAGGTCAGCTTGCCGACCACGCCGTCGCGGTCGATGTTGATGGTGCCGTTGTCGCCGAGCAGCTGGAGCATGAAGCCCAGCCAGAAGAGCAGACCGGCCAGGGTGACGGCGAACGCCGGGGCCCCGATGCGGGCGAAGAAGAAGCCGTGGATCGCGCCGATCACCGCGCCGCTGACGATCGCGGTCAGGACGGCCAGCCACTCGTTGACGCCGTGGGTGACGCTCATCACCGCGACGATCGCGCCCGCCACACCACTCACCGAGCCGACCGACAGGTCGATCTCGCCGAGCAGCAGGACGAAGACGATACCGACCGCGATCATGCCCGTGCCGACCATGGCCACGGATATGTCGGTGAGGTTGCCGGCGGAGAGGAACGCCGAGTTCAGGCTCTGGAAGACCACACAGATGATGACCAGTCCGACGATGACCGGCAGGGAGCCCAGGTCACCGGCGCGGATCTTGCGCTTGAACTCCGAGATGTACCCGCCGAAGCCCTGTTCCCGTACGAGCAGCCGCGGGTCCACCGCCGCGACCGCGCCGGCCGCCGCTCCCGGTGTCCCGACCGCGGTCTGCCCGGCGGGACTCGTGCCGCCCGAGGCCGTGGTGGAGGCCTTGTCGATAGTCACTTCTGAACCTCCACATTGCGCGACGCCCGCCGGGTCACGGCGTTGTCCGTGGCACCGGTGATGGCGGCGATGATCTCTTCCTGCGACGTGGTCTTGACGTCGAAGACACCGTTGTTGGTGCCCAGCCGGAGCACGGCCACCTTGTCGGCGACGGCCTTGACGTCCGCCATGTTGTGGCTGATGAGGAGCACGGCGAGGCCGCGGTCCCGCAGCCGCTCGACCAGGTCGAGCACCTGGGCCGTCTGCTCGACGCCCAGGGCGGCGGTCGGCTCGTCGAGGATCACGAGCTTGGGCTCGCCGAGCATGGAGCGGGCGATCGCCACGGTCTGGCGCTGCCCGCCGGAGAGGGAGGCGATGGGGATACGGACGCTGGGTATCCGGATCGACAGGGTGTCGAGCAGCTCGCGCGAGCGGCGCTCCATCTCGACCTCGTCGAGCACGCCCCAGCGACGGAGCTCACGGCCGAGGAAGAGGTTCCCGACGACGTCGATGTTGTCGGCCAGCGAGAGATCCTGGTAGACGGTCGCGACGCCGAGACGCTGCGCGTCGTGGGGGCGCCCGATCGAGACGGGATTGCCTTCCCACTCGATGACACCGTCATCGATGGGGTGGACACCGGCGATGGTCTTCACCAGCGTCGATTTACCGGCTCCGTTGTCGCCCACCAGGGCGAGCACTTCACCGGCGTGGACCTCAAGCTCAACATCGGTGAGCGCCTGGACGGCACCGAATCGCTTGGAGACCCCTCGCAACGCCAACACGGGCGTAGCGGTCACGTGAACCATCTCCTTCGCCGCCTGACCGGCGGGGATGCCGCGCCTGGGGGGAGGCGCGGTGGTCGAGCAGAAGAGAACAGACAAAAAGCGCCGCGAAGCCGGCGGCCCGGGTGAAGCGTTCCGTCCGGCACCTCGCCCCGCCTGCGGGGCTGAATGAAGAGCGAGGTGCCGGACAGGCTTTCACCGGAAGCAGGTCACCGGGCGGACCCGGTGAGGACCTACTTCACGCCGGCGGCGTCACAGGCGGCCTTGAACTGCGCGGTGCAGATCTCCTGGACCGAGTAGAGGCCGTCCTTGACGACGGTGTCGTTGATGTTGGCCTTGGTCAGCGAGACGACCGGGACCAGCACCGACGGCACGCCCTTGGTGGTGGGGCTGTCGACCGTGGTCTTGGTGATCGAGTCGAGCTTCTCGCCCTTGGCCAGCGCGACCGCCATCTGCGCGGCGATGTCCGCTTCCTGGCCGTACGGCTTGTAGACGCTCATGAACTGCGTGCCCGAGACGATGCGCTGCACGCCCGCGAGCTCGGCGTCCTGGCCGGTGACCGGGGGGAGCTTCTTGAAGTTGGCACTCTGGAGGGCGGTGATGATACCGCCGGCCATGCCGTCGTTGGCCGAGTAGACGCCGACGATCTTGTCCTTGCCGAGGGCCGAGATCGCCGCCTCCATGTTGGCGTTGGCGTTCTCCGGCTTCCACTCCTTGGTGTCGTACTCCTTGCCGATCTTCACCTTGCCGTCGAGCACCGAGTGGGCGCCCTTCTTGAACAGGGCGGCGTTCGGGTCGGTGATGGCACCGTTCATCATGACGATGTCGCCCTTGGACGCGTTGGCGCCCAGCTCGTCCAGGAGCGCCTTGCCCTGGACCTTGCCGACCTCTTCGTTGTCGAAGGAGGTGTAGGCGTCGATCGGGCCCTCGGCCAGACGGTCGTAGGCGACGACGGGGATGCCGGCGTCCTTGGCCTTCTGCACCGAGCCGGCTATGGCCTTGGAGTCCACCGAGTCCACGATCAGCACGTTCACCTTGTTGGTGATCATCGTGTCGACCTGCTGGTTCTGCAGCGAGGCATCCTGCTTGGCGTTGGCGTAGACGATCTTGCCCTTGCCGTTGGTCAGCTCCGAGATCTTCTTCTCGATCAGCGGGCGGTCGAGCTTCTCGTACCGCGCGGTCTGGTTCTCCGGAAGGAGCAGCCCGACCTTGATCGCGTCTGTCTTGACAGTCTTGGGGGCGTCCGCCTTGTCGCCGGACTCCTTGGCACTACCACAGGCGGCGAGAGATACAGCCATCGCGGTGGCTGCGGCAGCCACGGCGGCACGACGCATGTTCGCGTTCACTTCAGAAACCTCCCTGACGAGGCCGCGTCGTTGCGGCCGAGGTGGCTGGAAGTCAACTCGCCCCTGGGGCCGACGTCAAGGAGTAAATCCTTAACGAGATGACAACGGTGCCATTTGTTATCTAAGTGAAGGCAGGCGCAGCGACGGGCTGAGCGTTCTCAATAAGGGACGAATCGCCCATTTCGCTCAGGACCAGGGCCAGTGCCCCCAGCACTTCCGCCCGGCTGCCGAGCGCCCCGGGGAGCACCGAGAGCTGTCGCGCCGCGCTCGGGATCGCGTACCGGGAGACCGACTCCCTTATCGGCCCGAGCACCAGTTCCCCAGCCTCCGCCAGATCACCGCCGAGCACCACCCGGCTCGGGTTCAGGAGGTTGCACAGATTGGCCACCCCGCTGCCGATGTGACGGCCCACGTCGCCCACCACCCGGCGGCAGCCCGGATCGCCGTCCCTGGCGAGCTGGACCACCCGCTCCATGGTGAGGTCGGGGCCATGGCTCGACTGGAGGAGGGGCAGGACGTAGCGGGCCGCCGTGAAGGTCTCCAGACAGCCCCGGTTGCCGCAGCGGCAGACGGGCCCCGACTCGTCCAGCGTGATGTGCCCGATCTCCCCCGCCGTACCGCCGGGCCCCCGGTAGATCTGGCCGTCTATGACCAGTCCCGCGCCGACCCCGCTGGCGACCTTGATGTACGCCAGGTCCCTGACCCCGCGTCCGCTCCCCCACACCAGCTCGCCCAGCGCGCCGAGATTGGCGTCGTTGTCGACGTACACCGGCACCCCCAGGCGCGCGGCCAGTTCCTCGCTGGGGTTGATCCCGGTCCAGCCCGGCAGGATCGAGGTGGAGCCGAGCGTGCCCGACTCGACGTCGATGGGTCCTGGCACGCCGAGGCCCACGCCGATCACCTTCTGGCGGTTGACGCCGGTGGTCACGATCAGCCGCTCGACCAGTTCCTCGGCCCGGCCGAAACCCTGCGCCGAGGAGGCGTCCACATCCAGCGGCTCGGACTCCTCCGCGAGCACCTGGTGCGCCAGATTCCCCACGGCGACCCGGAGATGGGTGTGTCCGAAGTCCACTCCGATGACAATGCCGGCGTCCCCGCTGAGCGAGACGCTGCGGGCCCGGCGGCCGCCCGCGGAGGTGGGCGTCACCTCGACGGTGCCGCCGTCCTTCAGCTCCCGGACGATGTTGGAGACGGTCGCCGCCGACAGGCCTGTGCTCCTGGCGATCTCCGCCTGGGTGAGCGCGCCCGCCATGCGTACCGCACGTACGACCCTTTCGAGGTTGGCCCGGTGCAGCGACGACTGCGACCCTGGAGTCTCCACGACTCATCCACTCCCGCCCTTGGCGGACGGCACGACGACCGTCCCCCGGCCGGGGCCGCGCCAATGAGACCCCGACGTATCTCCAACTTGTGAAGCCTAAGCTCAGCCTTTCGGGCGGTCCCCCGTCAAGACCTTGAACGGAGCGGGACCATGGCCGAGTTCACGGAGTGACCGGGTCCGACCACCTCTGATCCGCCGTCGGATCATGGGGCGCCTGGGCCGCGCGGCCTCGGGACCCGGCCCGCCGGGGAGCGGTCCCCCTTGGTGTTTCCCGGCCCGGTGGCCGGTTCCAGCGGCGATATTCGGACACCGAGGGAGACATATCCCTCACGCGGGACGCACCCGTACGGGGACAGCGGGAAGGGCCCCGGCGTCTGCCGGGGCCCTTCCACCGCGTCACGGGTACGGGTGCTGTACGGATGCGGAACCGTTATCTCCGCGCGATCTCCGCTATCTCCGCCCGCGGAACCGTTACTTGAGCGTGACCCCTACTTGAGCGCGCCCGCGGTCAGCCCGGCCACCACCTGGCGCTGGAAGATGATGTACGCCCCCAGCACCGGGAGCATCGCCATCACGAGGCCGGCGAAGAGACCGGACCAGTCCCCCTTGTAGCCCTGGCTGCTCGCGAGCTGTACGAGCCCCTGGGTGAGGACCTTCTTGTCCGGGTCGGTGTTGAGCACCGTCGGCAGGAGGTACTGGTTCCACTGCCCGAGGAAGTTGAAGATGCCGACGCTGATCAGGCCGGGCTTGGCCATCGGCAGCATCACCTGGAAGAACGTCCGCGTGTGCGAGGCCCCGTCGATGATGGCCGCCTCCGCGACCGACGTGGGCAGCGTCTTGAAGAACGACGTCAGGAAGAACACCGTGAACGGCAGCGAGTAGGCGATGTACACCAGGATCAGGCCGTGGATGGTGTTCAGCAGGCCCAGGTTGTTCATGACGTAGAACAGCGGCACGAGCGCCAGGATGACCGGGAAGCTCATCCCGCCCACGAACAGGAAGTAGATGAAGCGGTTGCCCGGGAACTCGAAACGCGCCAGGACGTACGCGGCCATCGAGCCGAGCAGCAGCGTGCCGACGAGCGAACCGGCCACCACCAGGATGGTGTTGAGGAAGTAGTCGCTCATGTGCGCCTGGGTCCAGGCACGCGACCAGTTCTCGAAGTGCAGCTTGTCCGGCAGCGCCCACGGCGAGGTCAGGATCGACTTGTCGTCCTTGAAGGACGTCATCACCGCCCAGAGCAGCGGCAGCACGACCAGGACGGACCAGATGACCAGGACGCCGTGCGAGAAGACGTTGAGGACGCCGCCGCTGCGGTCCTTGCCGGCGGGCGCCGCCTGCTTCTTGACGACCGGCCGCGCCTCGACGGTCTCGGCGGGAGGAGGAGGGGTGTCAGTGGTCTTCATCAGAACTCCAGCCGCTCACGCCGACCCAGCCGCATCACGACGGCGGAGAAGATCAGTGTGACGATGAGAAGGGCGACGCCGATCGTGGTCGCGTATCCGGCCTGACCGTCACGGAACGCCTTCTGGTAGACGAGCAACGTCAGCACACTGGTGGAACCGTCCGGCCCGCCGGGGCCGACGGTGATGATCTGGACGACGGCGAACGACTCCGCGCCCAGGGCGAGGATGCCCATGTAGACCCAGCCCGACTGCACGGTGTCCCACAGCAGCGGCAGGGTGATGCGGAAGAAGGTGGTGATCCGGCTGGCGCCGTCCAGCAGCGCCGCCTCGTAGAAGTCCTTGGGGATGGAGGCCATGCCCGCGGAGAACAGGACGACGAAGAAGCCGACCTGGCTCCAGACCAGCACGGCCATCACGCACCACAGCGCGAGGTCCGGGTCGCCCAGCCATTCCGGCTGGACACTGCCCAGGCCCACCCCGCTGAGGGCGGAGTTGATCAGACCGCTGTTCGGGTTGTACGCGAACTGGAAGAGCAGCGCGACGATCGCGATCGAGAGCACCTGGGGGAAGAAGTAGACGATCTTGTAGAAGCCCGAGCCCTGGACCCCGGCGATCGCCGCTCCCTTTTTACGGCGTCCTCCCACGTTCAGCATGAACGAGAAGAACAGCGCGAGACCCAGTACGACGACGGGCAGCAGCAGCGCCAGGAGAACGCTGTGCTGCAACGACTTCCAGAAGGTGTCGTCGTCCAGCAGACGGGAATAGTTCCCGAAGCCGACCATCTTGAAGTCGGGGCTCAGACCGGTCCAGTCCGTGAACGAATAGTAGATGGACTGAATGAATGGCCAAATGACGAAAATGGTGTACATCGCCAAGGGGACCACCAAAAATCCCACGATGAACCGGTACTTGCCGTGTTGCATGTCTCCCGACCCCGAATCCTCGGCGGGTGCCGCCGTACTGCCTTGGGGAACCGGAAGCCCCGGTGGGGCTTCCGGTCACGTCCGCTCCTACTGGTGCTTGTAGTGCTTGATCGAGGTGTCCTTGGCGGCTTCGTCGGCGAAGCCCTGGGCCTTCTTGACGGCCTCGGCCGGCGTGATGCGGCCGGCCATCAGCTCACCGAGGACACCGGTACCGATCTTCTCCTTCTGGAGAGCCACGTACCAGTCCTGGAGCCGCGGGTTGAGCACGTTGTCACCCGCGAGCTTCAGCGCGTCGACACCCGCCTGCATCGCGGTCGAGAGGGTCAGCCCGTCCGTGCCGCCGTTGTACGCGCTCAGGGACTTCACCTTCGTGGTGAAGTTCTTCGACGCGGCCTCGCTCAGCATGACGCGCAGCTGCTCCATGCCGCCCTGCGGGTTCGCGGCCTTCGCCGGTACGATGAACGGCTCACCGCCGCCCGCCCAGAGGGTGCCGAACGGCAGCTTGTCCGAGCTGTCCAGGCTGGACGGCGCGGCCACCTTCATCTGGAAGTCCTTCGGCGTGGTCTTCGCCGCCTCGTTCTCGACCCAGGAGCCGTTCGGGATGAACAGCGCCTTGCCCTCGGTCCACGCGGTCTGCGACTGGATGTGGTCGATACCGGGGGTGCCCTTGAGGATGTAGCCCTTCTTGAACAGCTCGTAGTACGCCTCGAAGGCGGCCTTCACGGCCGGGTTCTTCCAGGCGTTGGGCTCAAGGTTGTCGATCGCGTCGAGGACCTCGCGGCCACCGATCTTGCCGATGAACGGGTACAGCGAGAACGGGATGTAGTACGGGTACTTGCCCGCGTACGTCCAGCCCGCGATGCCCTTCTTCTTGGCCTTCGCACACAGGGCCAGCATCGCGTCCCAGTCCTGGGGGTACTCCGCGTCGAGGTTGTCGAGCGCGGTCTGCGAGTACCACACGCCGTACACGGTGTAGGCGTAGTTCATGATCCAGACGGGCTCGCCGTCGTACTGGCCCATCTCGACGATGCCGGGCCGCAGGGTGTCGCGGACCTTCTTCGCCGGGTCGTCGATCGACGGCGCGTCGAGCAGCGGCGTGAGGTCGGTCAGCTGCTTCTTGCCGACCAGGACGCCCATGTCCATCTGCTCGGCGCCCGAGTTGTCGATCAGGTCCGGCGGGGTACCGCCGTTGAACCGGGGCGACAGCTCGGACTGGATCTTCTGCGTCGAAGAGAACTTGACCTTCGCCTTCGGGTACGCCTTCTCGAACAGCGCGACCGAGTCCTTCGCGTACTCCGTACCGAACCCTCCGTCGAACAGGACGAAGTCGAGCGGCGCCGTCTCGTTCACCCCGAGCGGGTTCTGCGCGGACGTCTTGCCCTTCTCGACCTTCTTGTCGGTCCCGCTGTCGCTGCTCGCGCACGAAGCCAGGAAGCCCATCGTCGGGACCGTGATCAGGCCGATCGCTGCGGATCGCTTGATCACGTCTCGACGGCCGAGGCCCTCGTTGGTGTGCTGAGCGGAGGTGGATCCCATGCTCAAGTCCTCGCCTTCTCCAGGACTCAGGCGGTGTACCGGTCGCCCGTCCTTCTCGTTTGAGGCGAAGGGCCCCGCCACCGCGGTCAAATGAAGCTGGGTCGTGCAGGATTGTGGTGCTCGAATACAGAGAGAACGGCCTGAATGGCCGGTCGGATGCGGGCAGAGCCCTCCCCGCCGTCCCCGGTTCCCCCTGATCCGCCCGCCGCTTGAAACCTCGCGGGCCGGTGTTCGACAGGTATAGTCCACTTGCCGCCGGGGGAGCAAGATCGAAAGCAGGTTTGGACGGCAGTCTTTCCCTAGTTGAGACCTCGCGGATATGTGAGCCGGTGGTGTCCTCATTCGACCACGACGGCCACTTCGAAATGACCGAGTCTCAGCCACTCCCGTCACCGACACACCTTCAACACCCTTGACACCACCCCGGAGTTGCCTCCTACTGGACCGCGCGCGTCTTGTTTGACAACGTTGTCCGGCTTGGTTTCGCAGGAGGAAACTCGGTATGCAGGAGAGATCCGCCCCCCGGCGCAGACAATGGCATGCGGCCGCCCTCGTGGCGACCGCGTCGCTGCTCGTCATGACGGCCCCGTCCGCCGCCACCGCCCAGACCGCCCGGCCGACTCCGGCGGAAAGGGAATTCACCTCCTCTTTCGAGGCGGACGAATCCCAGCCGGACTGGCGCAACACCGTAGAAGTCGGACCTGGCGGCGAGAAACGGGCATCGGGGGTCGACGGCGGCTTCAACGCCGGTATCCCCGGAAATGTCACGGACCAGGTGACCGAGGTCCGCGCCAGCGCCGAGAACACGGGCGGGGGCGAGACCAAGGAGAACCTCGTCGACGTCACTCCCGGCACGAAGTGGCTCGCCTTTGAATCGACCGCCTGGCTCGAATTCGACCTGGCCGAGCCGGTCAAGGTCGTCACCTACGCCCTGACGTCGGCGAACGACCACGCGGAGCGCGATCCCGCGGACTGGACGCTCCAGGGTTCCGCCGACGGCAAGGAGTGGAAGGACCTCGACTCCCGCACCGGCGAGACCTTCGCGGAACGCTTCCAGACCAAATCATATGAATTCGACAATCCCACCGCGTACGCGCACTACCGGCTGAACATCGCCGCGAACGACGGCGGTTCCGACATCACCCAGCTGGCGGACGTCCAGTTCTCCGACGGGGACACCACCCCGCCGGCGCCCGCCGAGATGCGTACCCAGGTCGACCGCGGCCCGTCCGGCTCCCCGACCGCCAAGTCCGGCGCCGGGTTCACCGGCACCCGGGCGCTGAAGTACGCCGGTACGCACCAGCCCGAGGGGCGCGCGTACTCGTACAACAAGGTCTTCGACGTCAACACGGCGGTACGGCGCGACACCGCGCTCTCGTACCGGATCTACCCGTCCCTCCCGGAGACGGATCTCAACTACCCGGCGACCAACGTCGCGGTGGACCTGGCCTTCACGGACGGCACGTACCTCAGCGACCTCAAGGCGCTCGACTCGCACGGCGGGCTGCTGACCCCGCAGGGCCAGGGCGCCGCCAAGCGCCTGTACGTCAACCAGTGGAACCAGGTCGACGCCCGGATCGGCTCGGTCGCCGCCGGCAAGACCGTGGACCGCGTCCTGGTGGCGTACGACGCCCCCAAGGGCCCCGGGAAGTTCCAGGGCTGGATCGACGACATCACCCTGGCGCCCAAGGCGCCGGAGAAGCGGCTCGCGCACCTGTCGGACTACGCGTCCACGGTCCGCGGGACCAACTCCAGCGGGTCGTTCTCGCGCGGCAACACCTTCCCGGCGACCGCCGTGCCCAACGGCTTCAACTTCTGGACGCCGGTGACCAACGCCGGTTCGGACAGCTGGCTGTACGAATACGCCCGCGCGAACAACGCCGACAACCTGCCCACGCTCCAGGCGTTCAGCGCCAGCCACGAGCCGAGCCCGTGGATGGGCGACCGGCAGACCTTCCAGCTGATGCCGTCCGTGGCGGCCGGCGTCCCGGACCCGGACCGCGCCGAGCGGGCGCTGCCCTTCCGGCACGAGAACGAGACCGCGAAGCCGCACTACTACGGCGTCACGTTCGAGAACGGCCTGAAGGCCGAGATGACCCCGACCGACCACGCGGCGATGATGCGCTTCACCTATCCCGGTGACGACGCCAGCATCGTGTTCGACAACATCTCGAACGCGGGTGGGCTGACCCTCGATCCGGCGACCGACTCCTTCACCGGCTTCTCGGACGTCAAGAGCGGTCTGTCGACCGGCGCCACCCGGCTTTTCGTATACGGCGTCTTCGACGCACCCGTCACGGCGAGCGGCAAGCTCACCGGCGGCGGGCGTGACGACGTCACCGGCTACCTGCGCTTCGACGCGGGAGCGGACCGTACCGTCGGACTGCGCCTCGCGACATCGCTGATCAGCGTCGACCAGGCGAAGAAGAACCTCGCCGACGAGATCCCCGCCGGCACCCGCTTCGAGAAGGTCGAGAGCGGCGCACAGAGGGCGTGGGACTCCCTGCTGGGCCGGATCGAGGTGGAGGGCGCGGACCACGACCAGCTGACGTCCCTGTACTCCAGCCTCTACCGGCTCTACCTCTATCCGAACTCCGGCTTCGAGAACACCGGCACGAAGTCCCGGCCGAAGCAGCAGTACGCCAGCCCCTTCTCGCCGCAGACCGGGCCCGACACGCCGACGCAGACCGGCGCGAAGATCGTCGACGGCGAGGTGTACGTCAACAACGGCTTCTGGGACACGTACCGGACGACCTGGCCCGCGTACTCCTTCCTCACCCCGAAGAAGGCCGGGAAGCTCGTCGACGGGTTCGTGCAGCAGTACAAGGACGGTGGCTGGATCTCGCGCTGGTCCTCGCCCGGGTACGCCGACCTGATGACCGGCACCAGCTCGGACGTGGCCTTCGCCGACGCGTACGTCAAGGGCGTCGACTTCGACGCGGAGACGGCGTACGAGGCGGCGCTCAAGAACGCGACCGTCGCGCCCCCCATGTCGGGCGTGGGCCGCAAGGGCATGGAGACGTCGCCGTTCCTCGGCTACGCCTCCACGGAGACCCATGAGGGCCTCTCCTGGTCGCTGGAGGGCTACCTCAACGACTACGGCCTGGCGGAGATGGGCCAGGCGCTCTACAAGAAGACGAAGAAGCCGCGCTACAAGGAGGAGTCCGCGTACTTCCTCAACCGCGCCCAGAACTACGTCTCGCTCTTCGACACCCAGGCCGGCTTCTTCCAGGGCCGCAACCTCAAGGGCGACTGGCGGGTGCCGTCGGCCAGCTACGACCCGCGGATCTGGGGGTACGACTACACCGAGACGAACGGCTGGGGTTACGCCTTCACCGCGCCGCAGGACAGCCGCGGTCTGGCCAACCTGTACGGCGGCCGCGCCGGGCTCGGCGAGAAGCTCGACACGTACTTCTCGACGCCGGAGACGGCCGGGGCCGAGTTCGTCGGCTCGTACGGCGGGGTCATCCACGAGATGACGGAGGCACGCGACGTCCGGATGGGCATGTACGGCCACTCCAACCAGGTCGCCCACCACGTCACGTACATGTACAACGCGGCCTCGCAGCCGTGGAAGACGCAGGAGAAGGTCCGCGAGGTCCTCTCCCGCCTCTACACCGGCAGCGAGATCGGCCAGGGTTACCACGGCGACGAGGACAACGGCGAGCAGTCGGCGTGGTACCTCTTCTCCTCCCTGGGCTTCTACCCGCTGGTGATGGGCAGTGGGGAGTACGCGATCGGCTCGCCGCTCTTCACGAAGACGACGGTCCACCTGGACAACGGCCGCGACCTGGTCGTCAAGGCGCCGAAGAACAGCGCGAAGAACATCTACGTCCAGGGTCTGAAGGTCAACGGCAAGACGTGGAACTCCACGTCCCTGCCGCACGACGTGCTGGAGAAGGGCGGCGTGCTGGAGTTCGCCATGGGCTCCAAGCCCTCCACGTGGGGGACGGGCGCGAACGCGGCCCCGGTCTCGATCACGAAGGACGACAAGGTGCCGGCGCCGCGCACGGACGCGCTGACCGCGTCGGGCCCGCTCTTCGACAACTCCTCCCGCACGGAGGCCCCTGTCGGGTCGGTGGACCTGCCGGTGGCCGCGTCCACCCGGGCGGTGCAGTACACGCTGACGTCGGCGAAGGCCGGGACGGCGCCGACCGGCTGGCGGCTGGAGGGCTCGGCCGACGGCACGACGTGGAGGACGCTGGACACGCGGGCGGGTGAGACCTTCGCGTGGGACAAGCAGACGCGGGCGTTCACGGTGCCGCGTCCGGGGTCGTACGCGCACTACCGGCTGGTGACGGACGGTCAGGCGGCGCTGGCGGAGGTGGAGCTGCTGCGCTGACGCACCGGAGGACGGAGCCCTCGGGCGAGGACGGGTCATCGGCGTACGCCGGTGGCCCGTCCGGCGTTCCGGGGCGTCTCTTCGTGCGGCCGGCGTTCGGGTGGCGGGCGGCTCCCGTCCGGCGCAGAGTGGATGTGGTGTGCTTCCACGCAGAGGGGACTCGCGATGGCCCTCACCGGTCGTGATGTGAACCGTGTGGTGCTCGTGTCGGAGCCGGGCGGCCCGTTCAGCGTCACCGAGACCGCCGTACCCGAGCCCGGCCCCGGCGAGGTCCGGGTCGCCGTGGAGGCGTGCGGGATCTGCCATTCGGATGTGTCGATCATCGAGGGGTGGCTGCCGGGCACGGCCTTCCCCCTCACACCGGGCCACGAGATCGCCGGGCGGATCGAGGCGGTGGGTGACGGAGTCACCGGTGTACGGAAGGGGCAGCGCGTCGCGTGCGGCTACATCGCGGGCACCTGTGGGCACTGCGAGGCGTGCCGGTCGGGGGACACGGTGAACTGTGTGGAGGCGAAGACCCCGGGCCTCTCGTACCCCGGCGGTTTCGCCGACACGGTGGTGCTCCCGGTGAGCGCCCTCTCCGTGATCCCTGAGGGGCTGGCGTCGGCCGACGCGGCTGCGCTGGCGTGCGCGGGCCTGAGCGCCTTCAACGCGCTGCGCAACAGCGTGGCCAGGCCGGGGGATCTGGTCGCGGTGCAGGGGCTCGGCGGGGTGGGACACCTGGCGGTGCGGATCGCGGCCCGGATGGGCTTCGAGACGGTGGCGGTCGCGCGGGGCAGGGAGAAGGCCCGGCTCGCGGTGGATCTGGGCGCCGACCACTACATCGACAGTACGGAACAGGACGTCGCGCAGACGCTGACGGAGTACGGCGGCGGGTACGGCGGCGCCAAGGTCGTCGTCTCGACGGTCACCGACTCGGCGGCCACGACGTCGGCCCTGGGCGGGCTGGGCCGCCGGGGCGAGCTGGTCCTCGTCGGGATCTCCGCGGATGATCTGCGGATCAGCGGCTGGGAGCTGATCGGCGGTACGAAGAAGATCTACGGTCTGATCTCGGGGACGACGCTGGACCGCGAGGAGATGTTCCGCTTCGCGGTCAGGACGGGGATCAGGCCGTGGACGGAGCAGCTGCCTCTGGAAGAGGTGAGCACGGCGTACGCGCGGATGCTGGCGGGCGAGGCCCGCTTCCGCATGGTGCTGACCACCGCGGCCTGACGGCGTCGGCCCCCACCTGCGAGCAGGTGGGGGACGACGCGGGGTGCCGCCGGTCCTACTTGCGGATCAGGCTGCGGAGCACGTACTGCATGATGCCGCCGTTGCGGTAGTAGTCCGCCTCGCCGGGGGTGTCGATACGGACGACCGCGTCGAACTCGACGCCCGTGTCCGTGGTGACCTTGACCGTGCGCGGGGTGGTGCCGTTGTTCAGCTCGGTCACGCCGGTGAAGGAGAAGGTCTCCTCACCGGTCAGCCCGAGGGTCACCGCCGAGGCGCCTTCCGGGTACTGGAGCGGGAGCACGCCCATGCCGATCAGGTTCGAGCGGTGGATGCGCTCGTACGACTCGGCGATGACGGCCTTCACACCGAGCAGCGCGGTGCCCTTCGCGGCCCAGTCGCGGGACGAGCCCGAGCCGTACTCCTTGCCCGCCAGGACGACCAGCGGGACGCCGGCGGCCTGGTAGTTCTGCGAGGCGTCGTAGATGAAGGAGACCGGGCCGCCCTCGGCGGTGAAGTCGCGGGTGTAGCCGCCCTCGGTGCCCGGCGCGATCTGGTTGCGCAGGCGGATGTTGGCGAACGTGCCGCGGATCATGACCTCGTGGTTGCCCCGGCGGGAGCCGTACGAGTTGAAGTCGCGGCGCTCGACGCTGTGTTCCGTAAGGTACTTGCCGGCCGGGGTGTCGGCCTTGATCGCGCCGGCCGGGGAGATGTGGTCGGTGGTGACCGAGTCGCCCAGCTTGGCAAGCACCCGCGCGCCCGCGATGTCGGCGACCGGGGTCGTCTCCATCGTCATGCCGTCGAAGTAGGGGGGCTTGCGGACGTACGTGGACTGCGGGTCCCACTCGAAGGTGTTGCCGGTGGGGATGGACAGCGCCTTCCACTGCGCGTCGCCCGCGAAGACGTCCTTGTACGAGTCGGTGAACATGTCCTGGCCGATCGCGGAGGCGACCACCTCGTTGACCTCGGCCTCGGTGGGCCAGATGTCCTCCAGGTGGACCGGCTTGCCGTCCTGGTCGGTGCCGATCGCGTCCCGGGTGATGTCCACCTTCATGGAGCCCGCGATGGCGTAGGCGACGACCAGCGGCGGGGAGGCCAGGTAGTTCATCTTGACGTCGGGGTTGATACGGCCCTCGAAGTTGCGGTTGCCCGAGAGCACGGCCGCGACGGCGAGGTCGGCCTCGTTGACCGCCTTCGAGATCTCCTCGTCCAGCGGGCCCGAGTTGCCGATGCAGGTCGTGCAGCCGTAACCGACCAGGTTGAAGCCGAGCTTGTCGAGGTACGGCGTGAGGCCGGCCTTGTCGAAGTAGTCGGTGACGACCTTGGAGCCGGGGGCGAGGGTGGTCTTGACCCACGGCTTGCGGGTCAGGCCCTTCTCGACGGCCTTCTTGGCGACGAGCGCGGCGGCGACCATCACGTACGGGTTCGACGTGTTGGTGCAGGAGGTGATCGCGGCGACGGTGACCGCGCCGTGGTCGATCTCGTACGTCGAGCCGTCCGGGGTGGTGACCAGGGTCGGCTTGGTGGGCACGCCGTTGCTGCTGGCCGGGGAGTCCGAGGCCGGGAAGGACTCCTTGCCCGCCTCCTCGTCGTCCGTGACGTAGTTCTTCACGTCGTGGGCGAACTGGGCCTTGGCGTCGGCGAGGACGATGCGGTCCTGCGGGCGCTTGGGGCCGGCGATCGAGGGGACGACCGTGGAGAGGTCGAGCTCAAGACGCTCGGAGAAGTCGGGCTCGGCGGCCGGGTCCAGCCAGAGGCCCTGCTCCTTGGCGTACGCCTCGACCAGCGCGACCTGCTGGTCGGAACGGCCGGTGAGCTTCAGGTACTTGATGGTCTCGTCGTCGATCGGGAAGATCGCGGCGGTGGAGCCGAACTCCGGCGACATGTTGCCGATGGTGGCGCGGTTGGCCAGCGAGGTGGCGGCGACGCCCTCCCCGTAGAACTCCACGAACTTGCCGACGACGCCGTGCTTGCGCAGCATCTCGGTGATGGTGAGGACGAGGTCCGTGGCGGTGGTGCCCGGGGTCAGCTCGCCGGTCAGCTTGAAGCCGACGACGCGCGGGATGAGCATCGAGACGGGCTGGCCGAGCATGGCCGCCTCGGCCTCGATCCCGCCGACGCCCCAGCCCAGCACACCGAGGCCGTTGACCATGGTGGTGTGCGAGTCGGTGCCGACGAGGGTGTCGGGGTACGCCTGGCCGCCCCGGACCATGACCGTACGGGCCAGGTGCTCGATGTTGACCTGGTGGACGATGCCGGTGCCGGGCGGGACGACCTTGAACTCGTCGAACGCGGTCTGGCCCCAGCGCAGGAACTGGTAGCGCTCCTTGTTGCGGCCGTACTCCAGCTCCACGTTCTGCGCGAACGAGTCCGGCGTACCGAACTTGTCGGCGATCACGGAGTGGTCGATGACCAGCTCGGCCGGGGCCAGCGGGTTGATCTTCGCCGGGTCACCGCCCAGCTCCTTGACGGCCTCACGCATGGTGGCGAGGTCGACCACACAGGGCACCCCGGTGAAGTCCTGCATGATCACGCGGGCCGGCGTGAACTGGATCTCCTGGCTCGGCTGGGCCTGGGAGTCCCAGGCCCCGACGGAGCGGATGTGGTCGGCGGTGATGTTCGCGCCGTCCTCGGTGCGGAGCAGGTTCTCCAGCAGCACCTTCAGGCTGTACGGGAGGCGCTCGGAGCCCTCGACCTTGTCCAGCTTGAAGATCTCGTACGACTCGTCACCCACGCGCAGCGTGCTGCGGGCGTCGAAGCTGTTCGCCGACACGACAGTCTCCTTCATCAATGTGCGCGTTCTACCGCGCCGTACCTCAGGTGCGGCAACCGCCGCGTGATGCCGCCACGACCCCTCGCCGATCCGCTAAGGTAAGACTTACTAAGGTAACCCTCACCGATCGAGCGACTCCGGTACGCCTTCGGCATATATCTCGATGTCGAGATAACTCTAGTACATGAGCGCGCCAGGGTCATGCCCGGACCCGCTGCGCCGCCCCGCCGATCGCGGGCGGGACCGCGCCGGGAAGCGGTCAGGTCGGGACGTTGTACGAGATCAGGGACGTCTGGTCGGCCGTTACGCGGAGTTCGGTGACGGCGCAGTTGCGCAGGCCCGGGAGGGTCCGGCGGTAGTCGCTCTTCGGGATGGACAGCAGGTGGCAGAGGACCAGGCGGAAGAGCGTGTTGTGGGCCACCACCAGGATCCGGCCGCCCGGGTGGGTGGTCGCGAGGCGGAGGAGTGCTGTCGCGCCTCGGGTGGCGGCGGCCTCGGGGTCCTCTCCGCCCGGTAGCGGGTGCGCGGCCGGGTCGCGGCGGAAGGCCTCGACCTCGCGGGGGTGGACGGCTTCCAGTTCGGTGAGCGTCCGGCCCTCCGCGATTCCGAAGTCGAGTTCCAGCAGGTCCGGTTCGGCTACGGGGCGTAGTCCGGTCGTGCGGGCCGCCGGGGCCGCCGTGCGGCGGGCGCGGGACAGGGGGGACGTGACGATCGCGTCCAGGGCCGCGTCGGCGGCCCATCTGCCCAGTGCCTCTGCCTGCTCGGCCCCCAGAGGGGTCAGGTCGATGTCGCTGATCCCGGCGTAGCGGTTCTCCGCGTGCCAGACCGTCTCCCCGTGGCGGGACAGGAAGAGCGTGGTGGGGGTGGGGGTCGAGGTGAGGGTCGGCTCGCGGGTGGTCATCCTTCTGTCCTCGCGTACGTCGCCGTTTCCCTCGGGAGCCAGCCTCGGCGTTCCAGTTCGTCCACCAGCGTCACGAACGGGCCCGTGAAGCGGTCGTGGTGGTCCTGGCGTGGCTCCAGTGTCGTGCGGATACGGACCATGCCCCGGGCGACCCGGCCGCCGCCCCGTACGCCGTACGCCGCCAGCACCGCCATGCCGAGCGCCGGGTCGGTGTGTTCGGGGATCGCGGCGGGGCGGCCGAGGACGTCCGCGCGCAGCTGGTTCCAGTAGGCGCTGCGGGTCGCGCCGCCGGTGAAGGTCACCGGGCCCTCGACCGACGCGCCGAGCATCCGTACGTAGGCGAGGCAGAGCCGTTCGGCCAGGGCGACGCCCTGGAGCAGCGCCGCGTGGTGGTCGGCCTCGTCGGCCGGGCTGCCGAGCACGAACGCCTCGGCGTCGGAGGCCAGGAAGGGGAAGCGTTCGCCACGGGAGACCAGGGGGTACGCGACCACGCTCGCCGGCTCCCGCGCGGCGGCGCCCAGGTCGAGCTGCCCGAGGTCGGCGCCGGGGAACGTCCGGGTCAGGACGCCGGCCCCGACGCTGGAGGCGCCGCCGGGCAGCCAGTTCCCGTCCGGGGAGCGGTGGTTGTAGACGACTCCGGCGGGGTCGTGGAGAGGGGAGGCGGTGACGCCCTTGAGGACGAGGGTGGTGCCGAGGACGGAGTTCCACTGCCCGACCTCCCAGGCCCCGGAGCCCAGTTGGGCCGCGCAGCCGTCCGTCATCCCGGCGAGGACCGGCGTGCCCTCGGCGAGGCCCGTCGCCTCGGCGGCCTCGCGGCCCACCGTACCGAGCGGGGTGCCGGGCGCCACCACGGCGGGGAAGTCGAGGCCGGAGAGCCCGAGCCGGTCGTGGGCGGCGGTCGGCCACGTACGGGAGTACAGGTCGTACCCGGTCTTGAGGGCGTGGCTGGAGTCGGTGGCCACGCGGTGGCCGACGAGCCGGCCGGTGACGAAGTCGGCCTGATGGCAGACGCGGGCGCCCCGTAGTCGGGTGGGGGCGGCGGATTCCGCGCCGGGCGCGCCGTCGTGGTGCGCCCCCGTGAGCCAGAGGAGTTTGGCGAGGGCCCAGCTCGGCTGGATACGGATCCCCAGCTCCCGCCACACGTCGGCGCAGGTCTCCTGGGCGTACCGCGCCTCCGCCGCCGCCCGGCTGTCGTCGTACATGAGGGCGGGGGTGAGGGGGGTGCCGTGGGCGTCGGTGAGCAGGACGGTACCCGACGTGCCGCACACGGCGATCCCCCGCACCCGGGCGGCGGGGACCTCGCGGAGGGTCCGGCGGAGGGCGGCGGTCGCGGCCGTCCACCAGTCGGCGGGGAGTTGTTCGTGCCGGTCGCCGTCGCGGTGGCCGGTGAGGGGGGCCGAGCCCCGGCCCCGTACCCGCCCGTCGTCGGTGACGGCCAGGGCGCGGACGCCCTGCGTCCCGAGGTCGAGCCCGAGCCACACGTCCTCGTGGTGTGCGTCCGTCACCCCTGCCTGCCTTCCTGTCTGTTCCGGTCTCCGGCGTGCGGTGTCTGTGTGCTGTGTCCTCACGACGCTTTTCACACCGCGACCACGGCGGACCTCAACAATCTATGTTATATCCTCAGAGCTTCATGTTATTGGTGAGGAACAGGACCGGGGAATGTCACAGGACAAGAGCCAGCTCGGCCCCGCACAGCGCCGCCGCGAGATCTCCGATCACGTACTGACCGAGGGATCGGCGTCCGCGGCGGACCTGGCGGAGCGGTTCGGCGTGAGTCCGATGACCATCTACCGCGACATCGACGAGCTGGAACGCGAAGGGGTCCTGCGCAAGTTCCGCGGCGGTGTCACCGCCCAGCCCTCGGGGGTGTTCGAGAGCAACGTGGCGTACCGCAAGAAGTCCATGCGGCCGGAGAAGGAGGCCCTCGCCGCGAAGGCCGCCACCCTGGTCGAGCCCGGCATGTCGGTGATGATCGACGACTCGACCACCGCGCTGGAGCTGGCGAAGCTCCTCCCCCGGTTCGAACCGCTCACCGTCGTCACCAACTTCCTGGAGGCGCTGAACCTCCTCTCCGGGGAACGCGGTGTGCATCTGATGGCCCTGGGCGGCGACTACGACCCGCTGCACGACTCCTTCCTCGGCGTGCCGTGTGTCGAGGCGGTCGAGGCGCTGCGCGTCGACCTGTGTTTTGTGTCGACGTCGTCGGTGTTCGGCGACCACGCCTTCCATCAGGAACAGCGCATAGTCGCCGTCAAACGCGCGATGCTCGCGGCCTCCGGCCGTAAGGTGCTGATGATCGACCATTCCAAGATCGGCAGGACCGCGCTGTACCGGCTGGCGCCGCTCTCCGCGTTCGACCTCGTCCTGATCGACGACCGCACCCCGCCGGACGTCCTGCGCTCGCTGGACGAGAGCGGTGTCCGCTACGAGATCGCCCCCACCTGAGACGGCCCATGCCGGCGGGACCGGCCCGTCCTTACGGGACCGCCACGACCAGGGAGAGTCCACGATGAAGATCCTCGCCGCCGGCGACCATTTTGTCGCCCCCGACCTGTTCGCCCGGGAACTGACCGCCGAGATCGGTGACAGTCATACGATCGGCGAACTGCTCCTCCCCTGGCCCCTGACCCCGTTCGGCCCGGTCTCCGAGGTGGTCGAGGCGTCGGGCGACGAGGCCACGCTCCTGGCCGCGCTCGACGACGTACGGATCTGCGTCACCCAGATGGCCCCGGTGACCAGGAAGGTCCTCGAAGGCGCCCCCGAACTGCGGCTGGTGGTCGTCGGCCGGGGCGGCCCCGTGAACGTCAACCTCGACGCCGCGAAGGAACGCGGGGTCCAGGTCTGCAACACCCCGGGACGCAACGCGGCCGCCACCGCCGAGTACACGGTCGGCCTGCTGCTGGCCACGATGCGCCGTATCCCGGAGACGTCCGCCACGCTCGCCGCCGGCCGGTGGGCGGGTGAGTTCTACACGTACGACAACTGCGGTCCCGGTCTGGACGGCGCGCGGGTCGGGCTCATCGGCTGCGGCGCGGTCGGCAGCCGGGTGGCGCGGGCGCTGGGCGCGTTCGGCGCGCACGTCCAGGTGTACGACCCGTACGCGGACCCGGAGTCGCTGCGCGAGGTGGGCACGCCCGTCGCCGACCTGGACGAGCTGCTGCGTACCTCCGACGTGGTGTCGCTGCACGCCCGGCTCACCCCGGAGACCCGGGGGCTGCTCGGCGCCCGCGAGCTGGCGCTGCTGCCCGAGGGCGCGGTGGTGGTGAACTGCGCGCGGGGCGCGCTGCTGGACGAGGACGCGCTGTGCGACGCGCTGGAGTCGGGGCGGCTGGCGGCGGCCGGGCTCGACGTGTTCGCGGTGGAGCCGCCGCCGGCCGGCTCGCGGCTGCGGTCGGCGCCGCGGCTGGTGATGACCCCTCACCTGGCGGGCGCGAACACGGCGGTCGCGCACAACGCGGCGAGGACGGCCGCCGCCGAAGTGGGCCGGTTCCTGCGCGGCGAGCCTCTCGCCCACCGTGTCGTCTGAGGCTTGACTGGTCGTCAGGGGACCAGGTCGTCCCGGGACCGGGCGTCTCCGGACGGGCCTTGAGTTCCGCGGGTCACGACAGAGGAGGCACGGTGTTCGTCGGACTGGACATGGGAACCTCGGTCGCCAAGGCGGCGGCCTTCGCGGAGGACGGCACCGCGCTGCGGGTCGAGTCCACACCGATCTCGCTCGGCGGCCGGGGCGAGCGGGTCGAGCAGGATCTCGAAGAGGTGGTACGGGCCGCCGCCCACGTCCTCGCGGCGGTGACCGACGGCAAATCGCCGGAGCTGGTCGCCATGACCGGCCAGGGCGACGGGCTGTGGCTGGTGGACGCCGGGGGACGGGCCGTACGCCCCGCGATGTCGTGGATGGACGGCCGGGCCGGGGACCTGGTGGCGGGGTGGATGGAGGACGGTACGGCGGAGCGTGTGTACCGGCGGACGGGGAACGTCCTGTTCCCCGGCTCCCCCGGGCCGCTCCTGGCCTGGCTGGACCGTAACGAACCGGAGTCCTTGGAGACGGCCACGACCGCCGCGTGCTGCAAGGACGTCCTCCATCTGCGGCTGACGGGCGAGCGCGGGACCGATCTCTCGGACGCGTCGGTCCCTTTCCTCGACCCGCGCACCCGCGCATACTCCCCCGAGGCGCTCGCGGCCCTGGGGGTGGCGGGTCGGGCGGACCTGCTGCCGCCGATCGCGGCGACCCTGCCGTACGGGAAGGCGGACGGCCGTACGCCGGGGCTGCCCGCGGGCACGCCGGTCACGTCAGGACCGTACGACCTGCCCGCGACGGCGATCGGCGCGGGGGTGACGGAGCCGGGTGACGGTCTGCTGATCGTCGGTACGACGCTGGCGTGCCAGGTGGTCGTGGAGAGCGTCGCGTTCGACGCGGAGCCGGTGGGGTTCCATCTCGCCACGGCCAGGCCCGACCGCCATATGAGGGCCCTGCCCGCGATGACCGGCACGGTCGCGCTGGACTGGGTGCTGGGGCTGGTGGGCGCCACGCACGACCAGGTGTCGGGGATGCTGGACGAGTCGCCGCGCGGCGCGAACGGCGTGGCCGCGCTGCCGTACCTCTCGCCGTCCGGTGAGCGCGCCCCGTTCGTGGACCCCACCGCACGCGCGGAGTTCACCGGTCTGGACCTGCGGGCGTCCCGCGCGGATCTGGTACGGGGCATGTGCGAGGCGATCGCTCTCGCGGCGCGGCACTGTCTGGACGCGGCGGGGCTCACCGGCGAACTGGCCATCGCCGGCGGCGGCACCCGCAGCCTGGCGTGGCTGCGGCTGTTCGCCGACGTGCTGGGCCGCCCGCTGCGGGTGGCCCGGGGACCGGAGCCGGGCGCGCGGGGCGCCGTCCTGTCCGGAGTCGCGGCGCGGGGAGGGGAATTGGGCCACGACCTCGACGTGGCGGCGTGGACGGCACCGGAGGTGGTGGTGGACCCGGACCCGGCGGCTGTCGCGTTCTACGACAGCGCGTATGTGGACTACCTGTTCCGGGTCGCGAACGCGCGGGAACGCTGGCGGGGGCCGGCCGAGGGCCGGCGGGGGTGAGTTCCGGCGTCGGATCGAGAGGGCTGGACCTCGTCACCTCGTCACCTCGTCACCTCGTCACCTCATCGAAGAAGTCGAGGGCCTCGGCGGGGTCCGGGCTCACGAGGCGTTCCGGACCGGCCGTTGTCATCTTCGCCCACCCGCCGGCCCGTACCCACATCGGTTCCTCGAAGGCTCGGACGGTCTTGTCCGCGTCCGCCGGACTCACCCGACCGTCGGCGTGACGGTCGGCCACGTCGCGGACACGCCCTGACGCGTGTTCGTCGTCGGCGAAGGGCCGGGACGTCCCTGGGGGGTGTGTGCCAGGGTCCTGGCATGACTTCGACACCGGACGGACGCCTGGTCCCACCCGTGCGCGCCGGCGAGCGCGCCATGCTGGAAGCGTGGCTCGACTTCCACCGTGCGACTCTCGCCCTGAAGTGCTCGGGCCTGGAGGACGATCAATTACGGCTGGCCTCGGCCCCGCCGTCGCCGATGACCCTGCTGGGCCTCCTCCAGCACATGGCCGAGGTGGAACGTAACTGGTTCCAGCGTATGTTCGCCGGCCGGGACGTGCCCCCGGTCTTCGGTAAGAGCAACGTCGACGGCTTCGCGTTGGAGGACGGCCGAGGGCTCGACGAGGTGGTGGCGGTCTGGCGGACGGAGATCCGTCGGGGGCGTGAACTCGTCGCCGCCGCCTCGCTGGACGACTCCGGCCGTCTGTCCGAGGAGGAAGCCGGCCACGTGGGCGGCGAAGAGGTCTCGCTGCGCTGGATCATGGTCCACATGATCGAGGAGTACGCACGTCACAACGGCCATGCCGACCTGATCCGGGAGCGCGTCGACGGTGTCGCCGGGCTGTGAGACGCGGTGGGCGGCGCATGTCCGGCCGGCTCTCGTGCCCTCCTGCTCCCCCTGACCAGTTGTGTCGTGGTGCGGCCCGTCACGCGTCGCCGGGTTCCGGTCTGTTGAGGAGTCGGACCGGGCCCAGCAGGCCGGTGACGCGTTGGCCGGGGAAGACGAAGTGGGTGGGGCTGGTGGCGTCCAGGTGGGGGGCCAGGGTGCCGTAGACCGTGATCTCGATCGTGTGGGGGCCGGGGGCGGTCAGGTCCGGCACGTCGAACTCGTACGGGGAGCAGATCCGTACACCCGCCGGCGTGCCGTCGATCCGTACCTCGGCCGTGCCCCGGACCCGTCCGAGGTCGAGGATCATCCGTCCCGTCGTCGCGCTGTCGGCGGGCAGGGTCACCTCTCGGGTGTAGCGCACCCCGCCGCTGTACTCGGCGAGGCCCCGCGTCTCCCAGTCGCCGGTACGGATCAGGCCTGGGCCGACCACGCAGCGTACGGGGCCGGCCAGCGCGGCGCCGCCCCGGTGGCCCGGGTGGGTTTCCAGGCGCAGAGCGAGGGTCCTGGGGCCGGATGATGGGGCGGGGGGAAATTGCTGGGTCAGGTCGACGGTCAGGGTGCGTACGCCGTCTGCGGCGGGTTCCCCTTCTGCCGCTGGGCACTCCCGGCCGTCGACAAAAGCCCTTGTCCCAGTGGTGTGCACGTCTACGGTCAACTTCATTGCGGCTGACGGGAGTTCGCACCACAGCCACTCCACCGCCGCCCGCTCGCCCGGGACCGCGAACCGGAGGGGGACGACCGTGCCGTCGTCGGCCTCCGGGTCCAGCCAGGCCGCGCCGGGCAGGGGGTGCGGGCGGCGGCGCAGGCACAGTGCGGCCGGGTCGCCCGACTGCTCACGCCGCACCACCACCGGGACGCGCGCACCCGCCGCACGCTCGGACCACCAACTGGCGTCGCTGTGCAGGCCGGTGATCCGGCCGTCACCGTGGTCGAGGATCGCGTCCACCAGTACGGGGGAAGCGGCAGCGGTGGATTCCACCACGATGGTGTTGTCGCCGACGCGTAGGGTCGGGGCGATGTCGTGCCGCCGCACCCTCGGGACGGTATGGGCCGTGTACGGGTCGAATCCGCCCTGTCGGCCCACCACTTGGCCGTTGACGCGCAGGACGCAGGAGCCGTGGGAGGCGATCTGGATCGTCGCCCGGGTGGGAACGGCGGTGAGGGTGATGGTGGTTCCCACCCCGTTCCGGTCCGTGTCCGCGCCGATCCACTCGGGGCGGCGGTAGCGGCTCGGATCGCGGATCAGCGCGATGTGCGCCCGGAGGTCGGTTTCTTGATCGGGCGTCAGCGTGAGTTCCAGGAGGTGTGGGCCCGGCTGTACGCGAACCCGTCCCACGGCGAGGTGGCCCTCGTCGTCCAGAGCGACCGTCCGGCCGTCCAGGCGGGCGGACTTGGCCGCCGCTGCTCCCACCGCCAGGTGGCCGTCGAAGGCGCTGTCCAGGCGGAGTTCGGCCTCGACACGGACCGTGGTGCCCGCCGCCGTCGGTCCGAGGTGCAGGAACTCCTCCGGGACATGGCCCTTGGGGCCGAGCTCAGCACGGTGGATCGGGTCCTTGTGGATGCCCAGGGTGTCGGACCAGACCAGCGGTGTACGGTCGCCGTCCGCGCCGACCAGGACGGCACGGGGCCCGAAGGTGGCGTGTGCGGTCGCCTCCGCCCCGCTGTCCGCGTCCTCACGCCGCGACCGGGCCCATCCGTCCCGTACGCCGTCCTCGCCCGGCCCTTCGACGCGGTGGCGGAAGGTGCGGTACGTCGTGACGTGAGGGGGAGAAGGGGTGGTGGCCGGGCGGGCGAAGTCGCCCCAGGTGTTGTCGAGGGTCGGGACGAGCGTCATGTGCCACGTCGCGTCGGGCGGGATCTCCACCGACATGGCGGCGTGGTCCGCCTCGTCGGCCAACCCCCGGGGCGGGCCGGCCGTCCCGGCGGTCGTCGCCGGACCCGCCGGGAAGACGAGCAGCGCCGCCGGTCCCGTATCAAAGGGCACTTCGACCTCCACACACCGGACGTCGTCCTCAACCGCCCGGACCGGCAGGGTGCGGGGCGGGCCGCCGAACGGGTCGAGCAGGATGGCCGGGCCCGCCACGTCCC
This sequence comes from Streptomyces sp. NBC_01317, assembly GCF_035961655.1. Lineage (NCBI taxonomy): Bacteria > Bacillati > Actinomycetota > Actinomycetes > Kitasatosporales > Streptomycetaceae > Streptomyces > Streptomyces sp. NBC_01317. The sequence continues at coordinate 1,784,746 of NZ_CP108393.1, forward strand.
GTACCCGCACCCGGGCCGTGCGGGCATAGCGGGCCGGGTCGAAGTCGTACCGGGCGTCGAGCCAGCCCAGAGCCGCCCCGCGCTCGTCGGGCGCGGCGACGGCCGCCTGTGTCGCGCGGGGCGCCCCGGCGGTCAGGAACACCACGGTGGCCCCGTCCACGCGCCGCCCGAGCACGGGGACGGTGGCCCGTACGGCGGGTACGAAGTCCTCGGGCCCGGCCGGTACGGGCTGTTCCGCCTGTTCCCGCGGTTCACGGTGTTCGGTGAACGTCGAGGGCAACTCCGGCAGCAGGCCCGTGAGTTCGGTGCGCAGATCGTCCGTCGCCGGCAGGAACGTCGCCCGGCCGTCCTTGAAGCACGCCCGCATCTCCTCCAGCGCCGCCGCTCCCTCCGGGCCGAGGATCAGCTCCGGGACGGCCCCCAGCGCGATCAACCGCCCTCCCGCCGTGGCGAATTCGATCAGCCGGCGTGCTGTCTCCTCCTCCAGGACCGTGCACGCGGGCAGGACCACCGCCGCATATGCCTCGTCCGCCATGTGGAGGCGGGCCACCGTGGTGGCGGGGACCGGCCGCCGGACCTGGGCGCCCGCCAGCGAGGCGTCGTCGATGACGTCCGCGTCCAGGCCGAGCCGGTCCATGAGGCCGGGGCGGGTCCTGAACCAGGACATGTCGCCGACCAGTTCGAGGTACGTCGACTGCGCGCGTACCGCTTCCGCCGAGACCCCGTCCAGCGCGGAACCGGCCTGGGCGGTGGTCGTCGGCAGCAGGATCGCCACGTCGCAGAGATGGCTGCCGAGGCTCAGGATCGCGCACAGCCGGGTCACGGCGTCGGCGAAGACGCGGTGGTGGTGCCAGTAGGGCTGACGCCAGTCGGTGCCGGGAGGCGCCCACTCCCACCAGCCGCCCTTGGTCGTGTAGTAGACGGCGTGCGGGTTGTAGAGGGTCGCGCCCGCGCGGAGCCAGGGCAGGAGCCAGTCGTACGTCTCCTCCAGCGTCCCGCCCCAGCCGGTGGAGTGGAAGGCCTCGATCCAGGTGCGCGCTCTGCCGTAGAGGTGGGCGAGGGACGAGTGGATACGGGCGTCGCCGTGGTGGTCGGAGCCGGGGGCGGAGAACCAGCGGTGGGTACGGGCGTAGTCGGCGTACAACTCGACGCCGGCGAGCGGGTGTCCGGCGCGGGCGGGGTCCTGCTGGTCGCAGCCGACGAGCAGGCCGTGGCGCTCGTGCCAGGCGGCGAGGGGCCGGAAGAAGGCCTCCTCCGCGAGTTCGGCGCGGGTGAGGTGGTAGTCGCGGCGGGTACGCAGGACGCCGGGGTCCGAGGTGCCGCCGCCCTCGTCGTCGTACAGCACGTCCAGGTGGGTGGTCAGGTCGTAGCCGCGCCGCCGCAGGAACGCGTCCGCGAAGTCGGCGGACCAGGTGGGCAGGGCCGGGAGTTCGTCCTGGAACGAGCCGACCACGACCGTGCCCAGCCGCTCGCCCAGGCGTCGTTCGAAGGCGCCGTGCACCGCGTCCAGGAGCACGGCGCACGCGTCCGCGCCGAGGTAGTCGAATCCCTGCGAGGCGTGGTGATGGACCGTCAGGAGCCAGCGGCCGGGGCCGTCGGGGGCCCGCACGACCACCCCGTCGCCGGATGCGGGGCCGGAGCCGAGGACGGGCAGAGTGATCGGCGGGCCCACGGCCCGGTCCTCCTCGTCGACGGGTCGCGCGGAAGCCGCGAGCGGTTCTCCCCGTGGCGGGAGGCGCAGCTCTCCCCCGCCGTCGACCACGGCCCGCGCGCGGGCGAGGCGGCGGCCGGCGAACGCGGGCCGTTCGTCCACGAGACGGGCCTGGAGATCGGCCCCGGAGAAGCCCAGTTGGTCGTAGAACCAGAGGCTGACCCCGAGCGCGCGGGCGTCGTCGCAGACCCCTTCGAGCAGGGTCCACCAGGCGTCGGAGAGGAACGGCGGGTCGTCGGCGTCGGAGCCGAACAGTGGTCCTGACGGGGCCAGGTTGAGCAGGACGAGCTGGAACACCCCGCCCTCCGCGAACCGTTCGAGCTGCGCCCGCAGCCGCGCCCGGTCGAGCGGTTCGCCGCTCCACCACCAGATGGCGGTGGGCGAGAAGGCGCGCGGCGGGTCGGCGAGGATCTCCGCGACCCGCGCCGGGAGCGGGTCGGCCGCCCCCTCAGCCCTTGAGGCCACCCGCGAACCCCTTGATCACAAAGCGCTGGAGGACGAGGAAGACCAGCAGGATCGGCAGCGCCGCCAGGACGAGGCCGGCGAAGACGAGCCCATAGTCGGAGACGTACTGGCCCACGAAGGAGAAGACACCCACCGGCACGGTCTCCTTCCCCGAGCCGCCCAGGTAGAGCAGCGGGGTGAAGAAGTCGTTCCAGACGAAGACCGCGTTCAGGATGATCACGGTCCCGGTGATGGGCCGCAGCAGCGGGAAGACGATCCGGGTGAACGCCTGCCGGTGATCGCAGCCGTCGATGAGCGCCGCCTGCGCGTAGTCCGCGGGCAGCGCGCGGATGAACCCGGTGTAGAGGAAGATCGTGAACGGCAGCTGGATGCCGGTGTAGAAGAGGACCATGCCGTGGTACGTCCCCAGCCAGCCCAGGTTGTCGACCAGCTTGTACAGCGGGATCATCCCGAGCTGGAAGGGCAGGACGATCCCCAGCAGGAACAGGACGTACAGCCCGTAGCCGAGCCCCTTCGCCGTCCGGGCGAGGTAGTAGGCGCCCGTGGAGCCGAGGACGACGAGCAACAGCAGGCTGAACCCGGTGATGACCGCGCTGTTCACCAGGGCGGAGGCGAGGGACGCGGACGTCCAGGCGTCGCCGAAGTTGCCCAGGGTGGGTGGGGCGGGCAGGGACAGCGGCGAATCGGCGATCTGCTGGGGATCCTTGAGGGCCAGGGTCAGCAGCGCGTACACCGGGAAGAGGAAGACGACCGCGGCGGCGGCCATGCCCAGTTCGAGGGCGTAACTCCCGTATCGGGGACGGCGTTTGCGCTTGTCCTCCGCCCGTCGTTCGGGCTTTCCCGCGAGCGTGGTGGCGCTCACGCGGTCACCTCCCGGGCGCGTAGATAACGGAGTTGGACCAGGGAGACGGCGGCGACGAACAGCGCGAGGACCAGGGCGACGGCGGTGCTGTAGCCGAACTTCCCGAACACGAAGGCTTCCTTGTACAGGACGGTCGACAGGGTCTCGCTCGACGTGCCGGGGCCGCCGTTGGTGGCGGCGTACACCTGGTCGAAGAGTTTCAGTCCGCCGATGGTCGACAGCATCAGGTTGATGGTCAGCGCCGGGGCGAGCAGCGGCCACGTGACGTACCGGAAGCGCTGCCAGGTCCCCGCGCCGTCGATCCGGGCCGCTTCGTGGAGTTCCACGGGCACACCCTGGAGCCCGGCGAGGAAGACGACCATCGAGTAGCCCGCGTACTGCCAGATCACCATCGCGGCGACGGACCACAGCGCGAGGGACGGGTTGCCGAGCCAGTCCTGGCGCAGGCCGCCGAGGCCGATCGCGCCGAGGACCCCGTTGAGTCCCGCGCCGTTGTCCGGGTTGTAGACGTACTTCCAGAGGAACGCGACCATCACGGGGCTGACGACGGCGGGGGCGAAGAAGATGACCCGCAGCAGCGACCGGGAGTGGATGTTCGTGTTCACACCGAGCGCGAGGAGCAGGCCGACGGCGTTCTGGACCACCACCACCGCGACGGTGAGCATCAGTGTGTTGCCGACGGACTCCAGCGCCCGGTCGTCGTCCAGCAGGGTGCGGAAGTTGTCCAGGCCGATGAAGGAGAAGCCGCCGATGCCCGACCAGTCGGTGAAGGCGTACACGACCCCCGCGAGGCTGGGGTAGAGGACCACGACGGCGTACACGACGAGGGCCGGGACGACAAAGGCCCACGGGGGTACGGTCTGGTCGCGGCGGACCCGTTTGCGGCGGACCGGGTCCGGGGTGCCGGGCCGGGCGGTGGTGCCGGCGGCGGCCGGGTCCTGCGGTCTGTTCCCGTCCGAAGTGGTCGTCCCGGGAAGGGAGTTCACGAGTCCATCCTGTAGGCCTTGTCCATCTGGCCGAGCGCTCCTTTGACGTCGGTCTCCCCCGCGAGCAGGTCCTGTACGGCCGCGAAGTGGGCGGGCTGTACCTCGGCGTTGGGCCAGCGCTGGTCCATGAAGGGGACGGCGCGCTCGGCGTCGACGATGGGCAGGAAGTCGGCCAGTATGGGGTCGATCCTCGTGGTGGCGTCCCGGGTGAGGGGGATCGCCGAGACGGCGGCGGCCCAGCGGTTGAGGTTCGCCTGCTGTCCGAGGAACGCGATCAACGCCTTCGCCTTCTCCTTGTTGTCGGCCCGCGCGGCGACGCCGAGGCCGACGACGATCCCGGCGGGGATCCAGGCCTTCGCCGGGTCCTCGCCGCCGGGGAAGGGGAACATGCCGAGATCCTGGGGCGTCCGGGTGGCCTCGCGGTACATGGCCAGCACGGCGGAGACCTGGACGGCCATGGCGGCCTTCCCGGCGGCGACCATCGCGGTCTGCTGCTCGAAGGTGGTGCCGTTGGGGTTGTCGTTGAAGAAGCCGCGGCGCTGGAGTTCCTGGTACTTGCCCATCGCGTCGGCCCAGCCCGAGTCCGCGAAGGTCGTCCGCCCGGCGGCCATGTCGTCGTCGAAGCGCGGGTTGTCGGCGTAGACGGCGTCGGGCACCAGCGCGTAGGTGATCAGCTGGGTGACCCAGGGGGTCTGGGCGCCGAGTGCCAGGGGGACGATGCCTTTCGCCTTCAACTTGCCGCAGACGGTGAGCAGTTCGCTCCAGGTACGGGGCGGGGAGACCCCGGCCTTCGCGAAGGCCTTCTTGTTGTAGACGGCGCCGATGACGCTGCTGCCCGCCGAGTACAGGTAGGTCTTGCCGTCGTCGCGGTACGCGGCGTCGAAGCTCTCCGGGATGCCCTTCGTCCACGCCTGGTCGGAGAGGTCGGTGAGGAGTCCGCCCTTCGCCAGCTCGACCATCGACATCGCGCTGCCGCTGCCGGGGAACAGGACGTGGACGTCGGGGGCGTTGCCGCCGGCGAGTTGGGTCCGTACGACGGTCTGCACCTGGTCGGTGGGGGCGTAGGAGGTGGAGAACTCCGTGTCCGGGTGGCTCTTGAGGTAGACGGGGAGGAGTTCGTCGAGGGGCTTCTGCTGGTCGGTGACCCCGACGATCCGTACGCGTCCGGAGCCGGAGCCCGAGCAGGCCGCGAGGCCGGGGAGTGCGGTGGCGGCGGCGGCCCCGCCGCCGATGCGGAGGAATCCCCGGCGGCTGACCGTACGCCGGGCGGGACGGGCGCGGGAGCCGGTGCTCATGGTGTGTCCTCCTCGTGGGTGCCGGCGAACGAGGCCGCCGCCGGGCTCGGTCGGCGCCGGTCCTGGCGGAGCGCGTGCGGGAGCCGGGCCGTCGGGGACGTGTCGGCGTACACACTGGTGAAGCGGTACGCGCCGGAGCCGACCCGGTACAGGACGTGGTCGCGGCCGGTGCTGAGCGGTGTGACGTGCGGGGCGTCCTCGACGCGCGTGTCCGACTCGCGGACCGACGCAGGGTCGGTGGTGGGGACGCGGACGTCGGCGGTGGCGCCCGGCGGCACCTCGACCCGCAGCTCGAAGCGGTCGCCGTCCCGGGTCCAGCGGATCTCGATCGCGCCGCGTACCGATTCGTGCCGGGCGCCGGCGTGGGTGAGCCCGCCGGGGTGGGGCCGGACGCTCAGGTGGCGGTAGCCGGTGGAGTCCGGGCGCTGGCCGAGTCCGGCGACCCCGCGGTAGAGCCATTCGCCGACCGAGCCGAGCGCGTAGTGGTTGAAGGAGTTCATGGACGCCGCCTGGAAGCCGCCCTCGGGGGTCCAGCCGTCCCAGCGCTCCCACACGGTGGTGGCGCCGTGGCGCAGGGGGAAGAGCCAGGAGGGGTGGTCCGTACGGCGCAGCAGCGCGTGTACGAGGTCGGCCCTGCCGTGCGCGTCCAGGACGGGGGCGGCGAGGGCGACGCCGAGGAAGCCGGTGGTGAGGGCGGGTCCGGCCTGTTCGACCAGTTCGGCGAGGCGGCGGGCGGCGGGGGGCGCGAGGTCGGCGGGGAGGAGTGCGAAGGCGAGTGCGACGAGGTAGCCGGTCTGGGTGTCGCCTTCGATCCGTACGGAGGTCACGTCGGCGGTGACGTCGGAGGTCTCGTCGGTGGTGACCTCGGCGGTCACCTCAGCGGTGACTCCGACCGTGACGAACTGTTCGGCGAACACGGCACTGATGGCGTCGGCCAGTTCCCCGTACCGCCGCGCGGTCTCCCGCTCCCCCAGGACGTCCGCGGCCAGGGAGGTGATCCTGGCACTGTGGGCGAAGTACGCGGTGGCGATGACGTCGCGCGGGGTGGGGGTGCCGGGCGCGAGCCAGTCGGCGAAGTGCGGTCCCACCCTCTTCCGCCATACTAGGTCCGGGTTGTGACGGTGGATCAGGTCGACCCAGGCGCGCATGCCGTCGAGGGCGCGGGCGAGGAAGCGCGGGTCGTCGTACGTACGGTAGAGGTGCCACGGGATGATCACCCCGGCGTCGCCCCACCCGGGCGCCCCCTCGTCGTCCACGCCCGCGAGGCGGGGGGCGACGTTGGTGAATCCGCCGTCGGGGGTGCGCGCGTCGTCCACGTCCCGCAGCCACTTGGTGAAGAACGCGGCGACGTCTGCGTTGAGGGCGGCGGTGGGGAGGAACACCTGGGCGTCGGCGAGCCAGCCGAGGCGTTCGTCGCGCTGCGGGCAGTCCGTCGGGACGCTGACGAAGTTGGACCGCTGCCCCCAGGAGACACAGTCGTGCAGGCGGCGGATGCCGGGGTCCGAGCAGTCGAACGCGCCGGCCCACGGGGTGTCGCTGTGCAGGACGACGGCGACGACGTCCGACGGGTCGACGTCGGGGAGTCCGCTGATCTCGGCGTAGCGGAAGCCGTGGTAGGTGAAGCGGGGTTCGAACATGACGTTCTCGCGCCCGTCGCCGACGAGAACGTCGGTCGCGGCGGCCGTCCTCAGGTTGGCGGTGTACAACTGCTCGGCCCCGTCGAGGACTTCGGCGTGCCGGACGACCACCCGGCCTCCCGCCGGGAGGGCGGGGACGCGGAGCCGTACGCGCCCGGCGAGGTTCTGGCCGAAGTCGACCAGGTGCGTCTCGGGCGCGACGCGGGTGATCGTACGGGGCAGCAAAGTGGTGATGGCCCGGACCGGTTCGTCGGGCGAGGCCACCAGCAGCCGGTGGCCGGTGTCCGTGACGACGGCGGGCGACCAGCCGGAGTCGTCGAACCCGGGCAGGTCCCAGCCGTCGGCCGCGTACCGCAGGTCGTGGCACTCGCCCATGAGCAGGTCGGCGTGGCGGGTCGCGCCGGTGGCGGTGCGCCATGCGGGGTCGGTGACGACCTTGGTCGTACGGCCGTCGGCGGCGGTGAGGTGGAGTTCGGCGATCAGCTGCGGGAACGTGCCGTAGTGGGCGCCGGCCCTGCGCGGCTCGAAGCCGACGAACCCGCTCCACCAGCCGTCGGCGAGGGTCGCGGCGAGGACGTTCTCGCCGGCCCGGACGAGGCCGGTGACGTCGTACGCCTGGTACTGGACGCGGTGGTGGTAGTCGGTCCAGCCGGGGGCGAGTTCGGCGTCGCCGACGCGGGCGCCGTTGATCCTGACCTCGTACAGGCCCCGCGCGCTGACGTAGAGGCGGGCGCGGGCCAGGCGCTCCGCGGAGAAGGCCCGGCGCAGGGTGGGGCAGGGGGCGAGTCCGTGGTGGTCGAGGGCGACGACGCCTTCGGTGGGGGCGTCCACGACGTCCACGGGCCGGGGGTCGTGGGCGATCCAGGAGGCGCTCCACGCGTCGGTGTCCATCATCGCGGTCTCGAACCACGACGTGGCCTCGGCGGGGCGCAGGGGCGAGGGTCCCGCGGGCCAGACGGTGACACGCCAGTGGTAGCGCGTACGGGCCGTCAGGGCGGGTCCGCCGTAGACCACTCCGACGGCGTCCGGGTCCGCGACCCGCCCGGTGTCCCAGAGCGGCCGTCCCCCGCCGGCCAGGTCCCGGGGATCCTCGGCGACCCTGACCCGGTAGGCGACGGGGTCGTCGCCGCGCCGGTCGGACGCCAGCCGCCAGGAGAGGAGGGGCGCGGGCTCGTCCGTACCGAGGGGGGTGGTGCGGTGGTCGCACCGCAGCGCGTAGGGCCGCAGGCCGGACGGTGGGGCGGAGGGGCTCGGGGTCCGTGCGTCCGCTGCCGGGGAACCGGACACGAGCACGTCCTTCCTTGGCGCCGCGACAGCGCACACGACCACGTCGAATGTGAAATCTGACGTGAATCTAACGTGAATTCCGTGGCGTGGAGACTATGAGCCGCCCACAGGGGTGTCAAGAGTGCCGACCACGTGTCAACTCGGCGGCACATAAAGGGCCCTAACGCCTCATATGGACACACGCGCCAGGGCGTGGCGCGCCGCCTCACGGGATATGCGGTGTGATTACCACATGATAGAGCGTTAAAATGATGGACGACAGGTGACGCGAAGTCACCCTCCTTGCGGCCGGAACGCATTGGGTGGCATGGATCGGCGCGGACGGGACACCCGTACGCCAGACAGAGACAGAGGAGGCGCACGATGCCGATCACGTTCCGCAAGAGTTTCCGGATCCTGCCTGGGGTGCGGCTCAACATCAACCGCCGCTCCTGGTCCGTCACGACGGGCGGCGGCAAGCACGGGCCGCGCCACACGTCGAGCAGTACGGGGCGCAGGACGACGTCGATGGACCTGCCGGGCCCGTTCGGCTGGCGCAAGACCACGAGGACCAAGAAGAGCTGACACGCGGCGCGGGCGCGGAGACACACCCGTACGGCGGACCCCGGTGGCGGGGCGGGGCCGGGGCGGCGACCATCGGACATGCACCTGGTGCATCACTCCAACGGCCCACCCTGGCCCCTTTCCTATCTCACAGCTGATATAGCCTGCCCCTATGGCAGACGACTACCTCGCACGCATCGGCAAGCTCATCCGCGTCGCCCGGCAGCACAGGGGCTGGACCCAGACCCAGCTCGCCGAGGCACTGGCCACCAGCCAGAGCGCCGTGAACCGCATCGAGCGTGGCAACCAGAACATCAGCCTTGAGATGATCGCGCGCATCGGTGAGGCGCTCGACAGCGAGATCGTGTCGCTCGGGTACGCCGGACCGATGCATCTGCGGGTCGTCGGCGGGCGCCGGCTGTCCGGCGCCATCGACGTCAAGACGAGCAAGAACGCCTGTGTGGCGCTGCTCTGCGGTTCGCTGCTCAACAAGGGCCGTACGGTCCTGCGCCGCGTGGCCAGGATCGAGGAGGTCTTCCGGCTGCTGGAGGTGCTGAACTCCATCGGGGTGCGCACCCGCTGGATCAACGACGGCGTGGACCTGGAGATCGTGCCCGCCGCCGAGCTGGACATGGAGGCGATCGACGCCGACGCGGCCCGCCGTACCCGCTCCATCATCATGTTCCTCGGCCCGCTGCTGCACCGCCTGGACACCTTCCGGCTGCCGTACGCCGGCGGCTGCGACCTCGGTACGCGCACGATCGAGCCGCACATGATCGCGCTGCGCCGCTTCGGCCTCGACATCGCCGCGACCGAGGGGCTCTACCACGCGCAGGTGGACCGTACGGTGGCGCCGGACCGCCCGATCGTCCTGACCGAGCGCGGTGACACGGTGACCGAGAACGCGCTGCTGGCCGCCGCCCGCCACGACGGCACGACCGTCATCCGCAACGCCTCCTCCAACTACATGGTCCAGGACCTGTGCTTCTTCCTGGAGGCGCTGGGGGTACGGGTCGACGGCATCGGTACGACGACCCTCACCGTGCACGGCACGCCGAACATCGACGTGGACGTCGACTACTCCCCCTCCGAGGACCCGGTCGAGGCGATGAGCCTGATCGCGGCGGCGGTGGTCACCGAGTCCCGGCTGACGATCCGCCGGGTGCCGATCGAGTTCCTGGAGATCGAGCTCGCGGTGCTGGAGGAGATGGGGCTCGACCACGACCGTACGGCGGAGTACGCGGCCGACAACGGCCGTACCCGCCTGGTCGACCTGACCGTACGGCCCTCCAAGCTGGAGGCGCCGATCGACAAGATCCACCCGATGCCGTTCCCCGGCCTGAACATCGACAACGTGCCGTTCTTCGCGGCCATCGCGGCGGTGGCCCAGGGCAAGACGCTGATCCACGACTGGGTGTACGACAACCGCGCGATCTACCTCACGGACCTCAACCGCCTGGGCGGCCGGCTCCAACTCCTCGACCCGCACCGGGTCCTGGTCGAGGGCCCCACCCGCTGGCGCGCCGCCGAGATGATGTGCCCGCCGGCACTGCGGCCCGCGGTGGTGGTCCTGCTGGCGATGATGGCGGCGGAGGGGACGTCCGTCCTGCGCAACGTCTACGTCATCAACCGGGGTTACGAGGACCTTGCGGAGCGCCTCAACTCGGTGGGCGCGCAGATCGAGATCTTCCGCGACATCTGAACAACGGGGTGTCGTGCCCCTTGGCAGCAAGGAGCACGACACCCCTAAACGCCTGACGAACTGCGGCTATACCCTTTCTCGACCTTCCATTGTTCACCGCTGTTTTTCATCACCTTGTGCAACGCATGTGTAAGATGATCTTGAATAGGTAACGGTGCATCAGTGCCACCTGACCGCCCGTCGGCCTTTACGGAGAGTGCTCACCAGAGGGGCCGTGCAATGCCAGCGCCAACGCCGCCACTGGCGTTCGTTGAATACGGACCTCAGTCCTCTCCGCGCACGCGCATCAAGCGCACTACACCGCTGCGGCTAGTTCGGTCCCGGACCTCCACAGGCACCGACGCTCCTTCGGCCATCCGGCTGCCCCCACGTCCAGGTCGGTGGTTTGCCGCGGCACGAACCCTTCGCCGAGCCGCACCCATGAGCCCGCCAGGTCCAGCAGTGGAACCACCGCAGCCGGGACGCTGCTCAGGTCATCCTGTCCTTCGGTATCTGCGAGAACGGGCACAACCTGGTCCCACAAGGAGATGAGTCGCGCCAGGTTTTCGGCGCTTTCGACACCCTGGGCGAGGGTGAGCGTGTTCAGATCACCCGGGTCAGGCCAGTTCCCTGATGTTTCAACGGCGAAGACACTCGCCAGCACCTCGGTGGCCACGGCCCAGTGCGACGGGGCGCGGTGAGTACGCAGCCACTCCAGCACTGGTCGCAGCAAGAGCCCTCGGATCTCGAACGCGGTTCCAAAGTCCGGGTCTATGGCGTTGGCCACATCGCTGAGCACGCGTAGCGGGTGCTGAGGGGTGGAGTGGTGTGGACGGTTGTCTCCCACTGCGAGGTCGAGCAGGCCCGTCACCGCCTCGGGCAGCAGATACTGAGCAGCCGACTGCGCAAGTTGACGAGCAGCGGCGTCACCCTGCGGATCGACTGTGATCCCGTACGTCTGCTCGGCCTCGCGTGGGCTGGCGAGGACCGTTCGGGCCTGGGCGACAGCGAACTGAGCGGCCCCCCGGTCCAGCCGGGCGTATTCGGACACTACAGCGAAGGTTCTGGTGCCCCACTCGGTTGGCGTGGGCAGCGTTCGGACCCAGGTATGGGCGGTCATCCGAGCGTCAGAGGAGCCCGAGACCCGGGCGGCGGACATCACAGCGGAGGCGAGGTCACGGTCCCGGTCTGGGAAGGCGTCGCAGAGGGTGGACCACGGCCTGCCTGCCGGCTGTGTGAAGAACCACCGGGCAATCAGCGGTGCGCGCAGCGCAGGTTGCAGGTGCCAGACACCGTTGACAGTCCCAACGAGGCCATTGCGCGCGAGGCGCTCCATGAGGCCGGACATGCTGGCTGGCGGCTCGCGGACAAGAGGCGCGAGCGCGTACAGCGTCTCGCCGGAAGCCCCTCCCAGTGCCGCTACACAGGCCAGAGCATCGACGGCCGACTCGGACTCGGTGATACGGCGGAGATGTCGTTCTACGTTCGCCAGGTGCGCTGCGCCGCTGGCCACCTGGCTGCCCTCGCCCTTGGCGAACATCTCACACAAGGTGAGGGCCCAACCCGGCCGTCCGGCCGCTTGGTCGAGGACCACCATCCGGGCCCGGTGACCGGTGACGCCCAGCGAGGTAACCAGTGTGTTCATGTCGGATCGCTCCAACAGATCAACGTCGATGCGGAGACCTCTGGGAGGGGCCGCTGTTACCTCGTCTGCCCTGTCAGGCCAGGTAGTCGCGACGATGGCGAAGGCATGCTTCGCCCCGTGACGCGCCCGCCGCAGCACACGCATCTCATTGAGGCGAATATGGGCGTCGTCCACGACAACGGCAGCGGGCCGGGTTTCCAGCAGCCCATCCAGAATGCGGTCCGCTTGCGCCTGCTCAAGATAAGCGACCTGGCCTTCCAATTCGGTGGTGAGCCGCGTCTTACCCACACCAGGCACGCCCACCGGCACGACGTCCTGGCCATGGGCGACAGCGTCGGTAAGCGTGGCGAGAGTAGCTTCCCGTCCGAGGAGGTCGGTTCGGTCAGCCAGGTCCTTCGGCAGGTCCAGCGGCCGATCAAGCAGAGCACCGAGCTCTCCTCTGATACCGAGGAGGCTGAACCGCCACACCGGCTCGGTGACGAGGCTGGTGACAAACCAGTCCTGGGCGTAGATGTGTGGTGCTGGGAGGTCGCGTTCGGTACACAGCCGATCCATGGTCGCGCGCTTTGTTGCGTCAACCGGTTGTGAACAGGCCATCACGATCAGGTCGGCCTGCACATCCTCTTCGTGCATTCTGCGAAGGCCCGTGCGCAGATTCGCCACCGGATCACCGGTGGTGACCAGCAGACGCCCACGAGCGTCCACGTCCTCGGAGCCCCACGGAAAGTAGATATCGGCGTCGCGGCCGAAGTCATGCCCGTCTTCAACCGCGGCTAGAGCGTGTCTCTTTGAATGGTTGGTCAGTTGATCTGATGTGGCCGTCCGATTAGTGATCACTGATGTGATGTGGGACCGGATCGAGTCGCTGATGCCGGCCGATCCGGTCCGCGGTCGACGATGGGCCGATCACCGCCGCACCTTGGAAGCCATCGCGTGGAAGTACAGAACAGGCTCACCCTGGCGGGACCTGCCCGACGAGCTCGGCTCGTTCCAGACCGCCCATAAACGGCTGATCAGGTGGGCCGTCGACGGAACCTGGGAACGCATCCTTGGCGCGATGTTGGCAGCAGCCGAGAGGGCAGACGACATCGGCTGGACTGTGTCGGTGGACTCCACCGTGTGCAGGGCTCACCAGCATTCCGCCGGAGCCAGGAAAAGGGGGCTCCAGGCCCGGCCGAACCCGACGACCACGCACTCGGACGCTCCCGCGGCGGCCTGAGCACAAAGGTCCACCTCGCCAGCGACAGCCGTGCACGGCCCCTGGCCCTCCGCGTCACCGCAGGCCAGGCAGGCGACGCCCCAGCTTTCGAGACCGTCATGGCCGCCATCCGTGTTCCGCGAAGCGGACCCGGGAGACCGAGGACCCGGCCTGATGCCGTCCTCGCGGACCGCGCGTACTCGTCCCGCGCGATCCGCAGTCACCTCCGCCAACGCGGCATCCACGCCGTCATCCCCCAGCCGTCCGACCAGATCGGCCACCGTCTGCGGCGAGGCAGTGCCGGCGGCCGACCGCCGTCCTTCGACGCGGAGGCGTACAAGCAGCGCAACTCGGTCGAGCGATGCATCGCCCGGCTCAAGCAGTGGCGCGGCCTGGCCATGCGAACGGACAAGCTCGCCATCGCCTACCAGGCCGCACTCCACCTCGCCGCAATCCTCATCTGGGCCCGGCGATAAACGGCCGTCAGCGACCGAGCTTCCTGCCGGATGGAATTTCCGGTGAGTCTGCCCTAAGGCCGACGCACCCGTCCCGGCGGGAACAAATAGTTCATCATCGATCAGAGCCGCCCCAGACCGGTGAAACAGTCCGGGGCGGCTCTGATCCGCGTCACGATTCAGGACAGGATGCCCGCAATAAAGAAAGGGCCTGCCGCCCTCTCGCAGTGAACGATCGGACTACTCCCCAACCCGCTCGAAATGCCACCGCTGCGGCGCCTCGCCTTCTGGGAGTACAACCACTTGAGGCCCTGAGCCGCCCCTAAGAAGTTGAATGCCCACTGGCCGCCGCAGGACGGGTTGCGCGAGGAAACTGAACCAGTAGATCGTCCACCCCTGCTCGGAGTCTCCCTCGATCATGAAGTTGGTACCGAGGCCGCCTGCGATGACCGGAACCGCGGACTGGTTCTCCTCGACAAGCTCCACCAGCGCCCTGTCCTCCAGGAGGGGCCCAACCCCGAGAATATAGGCAGCGTTTCCCACCGGGGGCGGGTGCGGCGCGGACCTCAGCACTGTGAACACCATCGGGGGGATCAGATTGTCCACGACGTAGCGCTCATTATCGATACGGAGGGTCTGCTCCCCGAGCCTGATCACGTATTCCCCGCCAGGGAGTCCATCTTCCATACTTCTCACCGATTCAAGTCCGTTGAAATAGAGCATGGCCCGCTGTGCACCAATGATCTTCGGGCGCAGAGCAAGACTAGCGCAGCAACCGTGCAGCTATGAGCGAATCCGATAGAGGTCAACCCGTGCCAGCAAAGCGAAAATCATATGGGCTGCATATCTCATATTCGAAGTACCGCGCGTCACAGGGGGCGCTGGCCAGCCGATCGACTCATCAAAGAGACAGGCCCTAGACCCGGGTACTGCGATTGCAGGAGTGCACAGGCACAGCGTTCGAACTCCGTTTAGTGGATAGCCTGTTCACCCAATGCCCGGCGTACGCGTGCCACGAGATCCATGACCATTAATGTTACGCGCATTTTATGCCGTACTGATACCGTTTGCCGCTCGTCGTCCGGCTCCATGACAGGCCGCGCACCCTGGGATCCAGGGATGACGAGAGCACCGAAAGGCTCAGGGGCCTGTCCCTAGTCGTGAACGGCGGCGCCGCTGAACCATTCGCGTGCCACTGCTTCACTACGAGGGCTAAGCGGAGTCACGAAGACGACGGCGAGGCGCCTGATGGCCCGGGAACAGCAGACGTAGAAGAGGTTGCGGGAGCGAGTGGCCCGTTCCTTGCGGTGGTCGTCTCCGGTGAGCATGCGGTCAACGTTGAACTGGTTCCATGCGCTGTCGTCGATCATGACCACGACGTTCTCGAACTCGTCGCCCTTGACGCCGTGCTGGGTGGAGAAGGGGGTGAGCTCGTTGCGGTACTGGGTGAGACGGACGACCTCCTGGTATTTGATGGCGCGCAGGCCAGCCGCGAAGTCGGCGTCTCTTTGGGCACGTTCGTCGAGGTCCTCCGCGCCGATGGTGCGTTCGATGGATTTGACCCTGCCCGGCGGAGTGATCAGCTTGGCGCGGGTAACGGCGTCGAGGACGTCGCCAACGGTGCCCGTGGCCCGGACGGCGGTGATCTCCTGGAGTATGCCGTTGATCCTGGCTTTGTCCGAGTGCTTGCGGATGGTGAGGGGCCCTGTGCCGAGCAGGGAGGTGAGGTGGGCGTACTCCTGGACTTCGTAGGCGGCGCACAGCTCCTCGATGCTCTTCATGAACTGGGCGTAAGGCTCAGTTCCCTCCAGAAGGTCGTCCCTCCCGTGGCTCCCTCGTTTGCTGTAAAGCTGGAGGAGGTTGGGGTAGCCATGAGCGGCTGCGATGCTGCGGTGCGTGAGGCTCAGGTACTTGACCCCCGTCGCCGGCCAGCCGCAGGTGTCGAGCACTGCCCGGGCCCGCTGGACCGGGTTCTCGTCCTCAGCACCGGGCAGCTTGAGGATCAGACGGACCTCACCTGCAGTTTTGTCCGTGTCCGGTTGCTGAATCAAGTCTGGTCGGATCTTATTCAGGACGTCAACGATCGGCTTCGCGCAGCGGTGGTTGCCATGCATGGTGAGCGTGATCAGGTCGTCCCGCTCCAGGGCGCCGACGCCGGTGTTGTAGATCTTCTGCATGGAGTCGCCGAAGAAGCCGACGGTGCAGGCGGGTCCGGTCGCCGTGGCGATGTGGTCCAAGAGGAGGGTGACGGTGGCGGGGAAGGTGTCCTGGTACTCGTCGACGAAGACCACCGGGTAGCGGTGGGCGATGATCCTCGCAAGTTTGGAGTGAGAGCCGATCAGCGCGGATGCGAGCGCGAGGACCTCGTCGTGGGAGATTTTCCCGTCGGCGAAGCGCCGACCCCGATCGTGGTACTCGATCCGGAGGCCGGAAGCGAGTTCTGCCATGTCCTGGGGGCGCGGCAAGCCTTGGTTGTACTCGATGAGGGCGTCCAGCAGTTCGCGCTGATGATCTTGGATCAGACTCCACAGGAACTCGTGGATCGTGCCGACGTACACCAGGGGGTCGTCAGCGATGCGCTGCTTGATCTGGTTCTTGGCCACGTTGGTGTAGGTGATGCAGGCGATCTGCTTACCGGCCTGTTCCAGGGCGGACCGCCGGGTGTCGAGCAAGTAGAGAAGGGCTTCCACCAGGGCCGTGGTCTTGCCGGCGCCGGCCCCGGCTTCCACAAGGAAGTTGCTCCGGGCGTCGAGAGCGGCGCGGATACCTTCGCGGACTTCTACCTCATCAGCCACTGCAGGCCTTCCCGGATATAGCGAGGGACCGTCCAGCCCTCCGTGATGACCATGTCGAACGCGAAGTCGGTTTTCTTGCGGCTCAGTCGCTCGGCGATGGAGAAGGCGGCGGCAGCGATGGCCTCGGGGCTCGGCATGATGCCAACCTCGCTGGTGAAGGCGTTCTTCAGGGCCAGGGTGCCCAGGTTGCGGGCGAACATGTCGGCGTTGGCAATGATCATGGCGTCCTCGAAGCTGCGTCCGCACGGCCCCCCGTCCGCTTCCGGCACCTCGTAGGCGACGCGTACGTTCCCGCAGACTTTCGCCCCTGCCGGAGCCTGCAGAAGCGCCTTGACCTCACTGAGCTTCGGCATCCAATCCTTGAGGGTGGCATTGGAGGTGAGGGCGCCGCCAGTGTCGGGCGCGCAACGTTTTTTGGTGGCGGGGTCTACCGAGTCGAGGTCGGTGATTACCAGAGCCGGGACGCCGAGGAACTCCAGGAGAGTCTTGAACCGGGCGGCGTATGCATCGCCGACCTCAATGATCGAGATGTACTGGTTTGCCAATTCCGGCGCACACTTGCTGATCATGGCGCGGAGGAGGAGCCGTTCAGCGGTCCCCTCGATCAAAATGATGCGGTCGGCGAAGAACATGTCGCAGCGGTGCGTATGCATGTACTGGGCGAGGAACTGAAGGGTCGTCTTCCCGTTGGTCTGCTGCTTGGTGGCGTGCTCGAAGTCGGAGAGGTCCTTGACCTTAAGGGTGGGGCCGTTGGAGTCGAAATAGCGCACGGCACCAAAACCGCTACTCGCGACAATGTGCGAGGAATGGGTGGTCAGGACCGCCTGGACGGCCCACTCTTCTCTCTCCAAGAGGCGGTTAATGTTGCTGATGAAGACTTCCTGCATCTGGGGGTGCAGGTGGGCTTCGGGTTCCTCAATGAAGAGCAGCTGCAGGGCCGGCCGGGGCTTCAAGCGCAGGTAGGCGTGGTAAAAGCCGATGACCTGGACCACGGTGCTGATGAGCTTGCTGTAGCCGAGGCCGTTGTGGCCCTCAGGCAGCGGATGGTCGCTCCCAGGCGAGGCGTACTGGATGCGGGTGCTGCCGCGGAGAATATCCCCAGACTCGATCAGCGAGATGATCTCCGGCGTTTGCAGCGGAGCGATAGTACCCACGCCGAAGGTGCGCAGTTCGTCGAGGATGGGTCGGAACAACAGGTCGTAGTTGGTGTCGATACTCTTCGAAGCGACGGCCAGCGCCTGCTCGATGCCCTCGATGTTCTGATTGCGTTCCTCGTCGGCGCTGTTCGCTTTGTAGAAGGTCTCGAAGGTCTTGGACAGCGTGCGGGCCCGGTCCGCAGGGACGTCGTCGATACGGGGCTGGGCGTGGATGGACTTTACCGACAGCACCCTGCGCGCCGCAGCGGGCGTGATCTCCCGGCGGACGTTCGGGTCCAGGGCAGAGACCGCCCAGTAGGATGGGGCGTAGAACGTGGAAAAGTTCTTGCGGAGGAACTTGCCCCAGTCGAAGGCCGGTCCTTGCCGGGCCAGGGCAGCGTCCGCCTGCTCGAGGAGGTCACGCGGCCGCTTCACACTTAGGACTGCCTCGAGCCGGGCCTCCAAGCAGTCCTCGCCCAGGTCCAGGATGATCCCGGACAGCAAAGCGAGGTCGTCCTCTACGGTGTAGGCGATGACGACCTGCAGACTGATGGCTGGGATGAGTTCTTCCGCTGCCTTCAACTGCTCTTCGCGGGTCTCGCTGCTGTCCTCCGGCACCGCCCGGGCCGTGCGGTAAGCCTCCACGGCCGACTTGATCCCCTTGATCCTGCTGACGGACAGGTCCTCCAGGACGAACTTGGTGTCGTCGCTGCCGAAGAACTTGTCGAAGAGGTTGGCGAAGGACGTCTTGCCGCTGTTGTTCCGGCCCACTACGAGCGTGGCCTTCTTGTCGATCTTCACCTCTACGTCCTGCAACACGCGGAAGTTCGTCACTTTGGCACAGGTCAGCTGCACTGGCTCTCCCGAGGTATTCCACCCCTAGCCTGCCGCACCGGCCCAACAGGCACACCGATTTGATGCAGTATCAGCTACACCACGGGCCCAGATCCGCACTTCGCTAAAAGTGGATCATTCGTTCGATTACTCAGGTGCTTCACCCAGACTGAAGCCGGCGGGCGGAGGCCGGTGCAACTGCGGCGGCGGAGCCATGCCTGAGCGCCCAGACGATGGGCCGCCCGCCGTAACAGACGAGGGAGAGCCATAGAGATCAAGGGGGCGGGCGGACTCGTACGACGCAGCGGCCGGCGGCGCACTTCACTGCGGGAGGGTATGGCACGGGCAGCTGCCAGAACGGCACAAGCCCGAGATCGCCAAGCCCAGGTCACGGACAACCCAACTTGCCCCAGGACTCGGACGCCCCGCAAGAATTCTGACGTTTCATCACGCACAGCTGGCCACCGGCTGTCCACCGGAGGCATCTCGCACCAGATGAATTCCGCAGCACGGCCGATCAAAACAGCAGTTCACAGCCTTGCGACCACCCATCGGCGACTGCGAGTAAACCTGTGACCTACGCATTGCGATGCGTAGGTCACACATGCCCGATTCACCCGGAATTCAAGGTCAACCAAAACAAGAAACACCAGGTCAGAGGCCTGACTTGGGGTTCACCTTGGAGCCGCCTTCGGGATTCGAACCCGAGACCTACGCATTACGAGACCGTGAGCCATCATGTTGCGTGCTGCCTCGTCGTGCTGACTGGTGCTGTTCTGCCTGATCAGAGCACGTGCGGCTTGATCGCCTGTGCGGCCTCGTGTTACGTCGTCCAAAGGCATCCGGCCACCGGCTGGCCACCGGAGGCGACAAGAAGAACTACAGCACGGGTTGTGCGTCTTCCACAGTGCCTTCAGTGATCGGTTCCACTCCCTGCGGAAACGCGACCAAAGGTGTTCCAACCGTAGCCGGTAGGTGCCGCGTTGATGGGAGGCGGCCACCGCCCGCAGGCTCGCGCCCGCTGACTGACCGCTCCGCCGCCGGTTCTGGCGACGCCGGTTGAGACCAAGGACTCCTCCTTCATTCCCTGACCTCGACTGAAGGCACGGCGCCAGTACTCGTCTTCCCCGGGCGGCTGGACGCTGACGCCCCCGAACTTGTCGCTGCTGCACCGCCAGAGCTCTCGTCACCGTGCGTCATGCTGGGCGAGTGTGGTGCACCATCCCAGGACAGGCAGCTCCTCTCCGGCCTGGAATACCCCTCCACCGGTTTCGATTGCTTCCCTTGTACTGATCGTGGAGGGGGGACGCTGATGGCCGACTTGATGATGTTCCGACAGGATGCCAACGGTCGGAATGTCGAGCTTCGGGGTTCAACGGTGGCGCTGGAGGCGGAGCTGCAGCGCCGGGTCGAAGGCAACATGGAGATGATGCTCGGCATCCGTTTCCTGGCGTCGGAGTACCCGACGGGGCCGTGGCACCGGGGTCGGATCGACACCCTGGGCTTGGACGAGAATGGCGCTCCGGTGGTCGTGGAGTACAAGAAGACGGCGGACAGTGGGGTCCTGCCCCAGGCCGCTTCGTACCTGTCCTGGCTGTGCACAGCACGTCACGAGTTCGAGGCGCTGGTCAAGGAGCGGCTGGGTTCCGAGGCGGTCGAGGAGATCGACTGGCGGAATGCGCGGGCGGTGTGCATCGCGGGCGACTTCTCGCGCCATGACCGGGTGGCGGTGTACGAGAACCGCAGACGGATCGACCTGGTGCGCTACCGGGTCTTCGACGGGGGCCTGTTGAGCCTGCTGCTGATCGAGTCCTCACCCGCGTCTCCCAGCCCGGGGCCGGCACGTCGGCGCAGCCGGGTGGGGCAGTCGGCGGGCCTCGTCGGTGAGAGGTCTCGGGCTGTGCCGGACGGTGCTCCCGAGGGTCTGCGGGATCTGTACGGAGAGTTGGACGAGGCGTTGACCGCGTGGGGCGAGGTAGAGGTGGCTCAGCTTGCCCACTACATCGCGTACCGGCGGATGGTGAACCGCGCTTCGGTGCTCTTCCGTCCGTCGTACGGGGTGATCCTGGTGTATCTCACTCTCGACCCGGACACGGTCGAGCTGGAGGAGGGATTCACGCGCGACATGCGCGGTATCGGCCACCTCGGGACGGGTGACCTGGAGGTACGGCTCTCGTCGGCGGCTGACCTGGATAAGGCGGGACCGCTGATCCGCCGCGCATTCGAGGCAGCCTGAGCTACGAAGCCGGGACGGTCGGTGGCCTGCTGCGGGGCCGCGGCGTCTCACACCTCAAGGAGCACGTCTTCGAGCTGTGCCGTGCTCGGCCAGATGCCGCCGACCACCGCGTGTCCACCGCGCTTCGGCCGTGGTCGGCGATAGTTTGTGTGTCTCCGGGCCCTGCCGGTTCCCGTCACGGTACGGCTGGTGGATGGTGCCGCGCTTGCCGTGGCACACGTCCCGGGCCGGCTTGTGGCGGGACTCCTGCCCAGTGAGCTGCCGGTTCATCTGCCGGCGGTAGGTGTCGTCGACCGGGTCGACCATCCGCAGCATTGCGTGGAATCTGTTTTGTCAACCCGGCGTGCTGGGGCGAGTTCACACTTCAGGCTGATGGGTGGTAGTGCGGTCGATCAGCGAGGCGATGCCGGGCGGCCCTGAAATCCGCACCTCGCGGATCGGCTGACCTGGTTGGATGGGCGGCATGAACGGTACTCAGTCCATAGGCACCCCTTGGGGTATATCCGTGTTCGGCACGGCGAGCGTGGATGCCACGCCGGATGTAGCCCGACTTCGCGTCGCCATCAAGCAGACGAGGCAGAAGCCGGGTGAGTCGTTCGAGGTCACGCGAGGCAGCGTCAACCAGATCCGGGAGGTGCTGCGCGGCCACGGAGTCCCCGACACTGCCGTGTCCACGTCGCGCCTAGACCTGAAGTCCTCATGGAATTTCGGCAATGAGCGCACGTTCCTCGGCTACGAGTGCACGGCCTCGTTCGTGATCGAGTTGCGGGAGCTGGACATCCTGGAGACCGTGCTCGTGGACGTTGTCGAGGCCGGGGCGAACCAGGTCGACGGTGTCGAGTTCGATGTGAGTACCAAGCAGGAACTTCGCGCCCAGGCGCGCGCGGCCGCGGTAGCCGCTGCCCGTGAGAAGGCGGCCCTGTATGCGGATGCTGCCGATGTCCGGCTTGGCCCCGTCATCCACATCAAGGACGTGGACTCCGATCAGTTGCAGAACTCCTACCGCGGGCACCGCCAAGCCGGCGGGGCCGGGGGCGAGGGCGACCTCGCCCCCGGCAAGATCAGTGTCACCGCGGGCGTGGTGATCGGGTTCTCGATCATCAGCGGCTGACAACACGCACAGTGGCCCGGTGCCCGGCCACGAGCGCGGCCGGGCCACCATGCCTCCTGTTTGCGGAGGGGAAGGAAGGCTGGCCCCGAAGCCGGCCCGGTTGCCAGCCTGACCTGCAATCACTCTGCTTGACCTGCGAAAAAAGAAGCACATGCCGCACAAGCGGCCCCATAACCTGCGGCTACTCGTCAGCCATCGACCTCACTGGAGGTCCGTGCCTTACGTTCCCGGCCTCCCAGCTACCGTGCAGCAGGAGATCGCTCAGATCGAGATACCGACAGCCGCGAACTGGGCGGCCGCCGGTCTGTGGCCTGGAGCCGTGGCGGAAGCCCTGTCTGGATGGACAAACTCCTCCCGCGACCCTGCCCAACGTCACTTCCATCCCTGCGCGTGCTGTGGCCGCAGCAGCCGCGGACTGCTGGACGAAGTCCTCGCCATGCTCTCAGCCCCGGCTGCCCGCGCTCTTGAACGTCTGATCGAGCCGCTGGACGAGGACTTTCGGGCTCGCACCCTGCCGAACCCCTCGGCCTCGAAGGATCTCTCCTGGTGGGCGCGCCGAGTCTGAATCACTGACATGAGGTGCAGGCCCCACCGCAGGCACGGTCCGCCGTTGAAGCTGTGGCTCCGTCGGTCGTTCCCACGATCGGCAGCAGCTTGGTGGCGTCGGGGAGACCGATCTCGCGGGGCGTGGGCCCGCCCGGCACGATCGCGCGCGCAACGATGGGCGCGTGCGATGAGCAGGGGGCAGCGGGCGGCGGGCGGCGGGCGGCGGGCGGCGGGCGGCGGGCGGCGGGCGGCGGGCGGCGGCGAGCATGCCGTGCTCCCTGCGGGTGTCCTACTGTGGGCGCAGGATGGACGGGTCCCTGCGGTGGATCATCATGGCCCTGGCGGATCCCGCCGTGCGGCTCGACTGAGCCTGTTCGGGCGCCGTGTCTGGGCTGCGCGCCCATCCGGGTGGGAGTCGGCGTTTCGCCCGTACGAACCGAGCCCCGCCGTGCTGGGTCTGTGTCATGAAGGTGTCGCGTCCGGGAAGCGCCCGGATACTCACTGCCGCATCCGCCTTCACTGGGAGCCCGCCTCACCCGCCGGCTGGGACGTCACCGCCCACCTGGGCCTCGCCACCACCGAGGTACATCTCGCCACCTGGTCTGCCGTCCCGAACGACTGGCCGCGCCTGATCCGCCCGACCCTCCACGAGGTACTCGGCCTGTGCGCCGCCCTCGACCTCTCGAACCGCCTCGCCCAGGTATGACCGAACCGCAGAAGGCCGCCCCGCGCCGATCAGGCACGGGGCGGCCTTGCCGTGGGCCAGTCACGCTCATCACCTGACCAACGCGAAGAAACAGGCCAGTCAACGACCCGGAGACGACGTCTGACTCGCCAAGCCCGCCGCACGAGTTCCCTTGGCCCCACAACACTGTCCTCCGGAAAGTCGTCGGAGATCCCGTGGCGTCGGGGGCACTCCTCGCAAGCCAGGATCGAGCCGCAGGTCGGCATACCAGTGGCAGGCTTGATTGCTACCGAGTGCAGGCGGTCGGAGCAGGACCTGTCGAGGCGACCTGTCCCCTCCCTACCTCACCGGATCGCTATCGCGAGATCTCGGCCACGCAGGCAACGACCGCAACAAGCAGGCCAAGTAGGCCAATCACAAGGTGCCAGACATCGAGACTCGGCCGGCCCGGAGGGCCCTCATCCGGAAAATCGTATTTCACTATCCTCACCCCTCACCGCACCTCACGATGAGGCGCTCTTCTTGCAAACGCTCCAATCGTTTCCCCGGTGCGGTTCACTCTTCTCGAACTGGCAATCGCCCTTGAACCCATGAGAAAAGCCGCCCGGTCCCAGGCGGGATTGAGCGGCCTTCCGAAAGCGACAAACATCCCCGCGGAGGCGGGGCCACATCGCGCACCTGGAGGTGCAGGTGACGATCGGAGCAGAATCATCCCCGCAAAGAGCAGCTGTGCGGGGCCGTGGACTTTCGTCCGGCATGGGTTTTTCAACGATATGGCAACCGAAGTGCCTGCGCCTGGCAGTACGAGTTACCTGACAACGGGGGATGATTAGCGGCGGTTGCGCGCCGAGAGAATGAGTCCGTCGAAATCGGTCGGGCGCCATCGGTCTCGGCCCGCCGTTCGAATCGCCCACCCTTGTTCGTTGGAGGCGGGTTCGACGAGGACTGCTTGACCGTCGCCGATGCGAGTGGCGAGGAGCTCCCAGAGTCGGTCGCGGACGCGGCGGTTGGGATTGCCTACGAATACGCCTGCGTTGACTTCTACCATCCAGCGGGTGAGGTGCCCGCGGAGGCCTTCGGGGGCCGCGATGAGGACGATGACGGTCACTTAGGCTGCTCCGGCTTGTTCTTGGGCTCTTCCGGAGAGGGCGGGCCTTCAAGGTCCGGTCCGATGATCGCAATGTGGTGATCACCCATGTCAGCGGCAATCAGGCTCGCTGAGTCCGAGCGCTGCGCTGTCTCGTCGGGTGTTGATTCGGCTTCAAGGATGTCGCTGCCTGGTCCTTCCGAGGCATCTGCTGCCCAGTTGACTCCGGCGGAGACCGTGCCGAGCCGCTCGTCCCAGAGCTCGCTGGTTTCCGGCGTGTCGAAATCGGTGCCGGGCGGGTTCAACAAGCTCTTGATGTCGGTCACGATGCGGCTGAGCAGCTTTCGTTCTGCGATCTGGTCGCGTAGGCCGACGCGGGCGTCACGTTCGTCCGTGAGGCCATTTGCGGCCAGGTCGAACGCGAGCGGGATGGTGTATTCCGTTTTGTAGAGGTCGGCGATGTCCAGGACGAATGAGATGGCGGAGCCTGTGTGGACGAAGCCGAGTCCGGGGCTTGCGCCGAGTCCGACGATGACGGCGTGGCAGATGCCGTAGAGGGCGGCGTTGGCGGCGGAGAGCAGGCGGTTGAGGTCGTCACCGGCGGCAAAGGCGTCGCCTGCCTTGTAGACCCGTCCGTCCCAGGGGACGCCGGTGCGACGGGAGTGTTCTTTGTAGAGCTTGCGGAAACGTGCGCCTTCGCGGCCTCGAAGCTGCTGCATGGTGGCTCGCGAGACGTCTTCGCCGGGGAATCGCATGCCGTACATGGTGCGGGCGACGCCGAGACGTTCCTTGGGACGGGTCACGAGCCATGCTTGCCGGTGGAGCAGGCCGGCGCCGCGGCTGGGGCCCAGGCCTGCCGCGTACATCCGTACGCCTTGTTCGCCGACCCAGCAGACAGCAGTGCCTGAGTCGGCAAGGAGGCGGATCGCGCCGTGGGTGACGCGGGTGCCCGGCCCGAGCAGCATGACGGCGATCATGGCCGCGGGGATACGGACGGTTTCGCGTTTGTTGATGACGACCACGGCGTTCTCGTCGCGGTCGAGGTGGCTTCGTTCCACGTAGACGCTGGATACCCGGTCGACGATCCGGTGCAGGTCGTGTGGGTCGGCTTTCCACCAGACGTCAGCCACGACTAGTCCTCCCGTCCGGGGATGGGGGCAAGCGTGAGCAGCCCGCATCCGTACGCCTTGGATGGGCCGATTCCCTCAAGGAGACGGGCGGTGAACGCCTCGGGGTCGGTCACGCAGAGACGTCCCTCGAAGGTCGCGCTGTGGAAGGTGACGTGGGGACCCTTGCCGTTCTTCTGGAAGGAGTGGCGGTGGCGGCCCGTGATGCGCACTTCGCGAGGCGCGTTGGCTTCCCGCCCGTCGTTCGCCGCCTCAGACGTGTCCGGGGCGTCCAGATGAGTAGCGGGGCTTTTACTTTGTTCAAGTCCGGGAGCGGCGGGGTCGGTACGGGAGACCGGGACCGCGAAGCCCCAGCGCTCGGTGCGGGTGAGGAACCAGTCGAGTTGGGCGGCGGCCGTGCGGTGGCCGAGGCGGAAGCCGCGTACGAGCTTGCGATCCGCGTTGGCCTCCAGGTGGGCGGTCTGGGTGGGGGTGGGTGTCCGAGGCGAGTTGGTGTTCTGCACCGGGCTGGCGGTCAGGCGGAAAGCGAACTCCCGGCCCGTCGCGATCTGGCCGAGGAGTGGGGCGTAATCGCGGACTGCTGCGTGGTCGCCGTCGGCGTTGGGCCAGCCGGCATGCTCGATGACGTGGGTCCAGTCGGGCTTGGACTGGGTGAGGGCGAACAGATGTGGCCGGTGCGGATTGTCCGCGTCCAGTCGCCACAGAGTGCGCTCTTTGGTCTGGTCGCCGGGGATGGCGCCCATGACGGCGCCGTGCATGGCGCGTGGGTTGGACAGCAGTTTCCTGCTTTCGGCGCGGAGCGGGTTGATGCGGATGCGGGAGAGGTAGGTCAAGGTGCTCACCAGCCCAGGAGGGCGAAGGGGTCGTGGCCGGCTTCGTCGTCCGAGCCGTTGGTGGTGTCGTCCGGATTCGGGAAGGAGGTAGGGATACTCAGCCAGGTGTGCCGTACGCGTCGGCTGGTGAAGGTCCGCAGATGCGGGTCGAAGGAGACCGGGGCGTCGTGGAGGACGTCGTCGCCATCTGGGTCTTCGAGGGTCGCCGAGCGGTCGATGCGGGCTGGGTAGAGCGGGCGGTCGAGCTGCCGGTCGCGCCCGAGCTGGGCGGCGAACTGCTCGCCGGACTGCCGTGACACCTGCCAGCGCTCCTCACGCAGCGCGTCTTCGAGGGTGGCCTCGCGCAGCCCGAGAGAGACGGGCTGGGTCGGCGGACAGGAACGGCGGCCCAGTGCGAGCGGGAAGGCGGGTGCCCTGACGGCCTGGTCGAGGGTGTTCAGTAGGCCGTACGGGCCGGCGACGGCGGCGAGGAAGATCGCGTCCTGTAGGTAGTAGCGTGTCGTGATGTGGGTCAGTTTGACCGGCGAGGTCGGCTTCTGGATGCCTTTGGCCGTTACCCCGGCCTGAGGTAGTGGGCGGCCACGGTAGTCGCTGACGGTGTGGTAGTCCCGCAGCAAGGTTCCGGGCTGGTCGACACGGATCCCCAGCCTGAGGGGGAGAAGTTCGTCGAGGGGGTCCTCACGGGCGAGTCCGGCCGCAGCGGCCAGGAGCCCGATCACCCCGGATTTGGTGGGTTCGGCACCCGTCTCACGGCGGTTGAAGGC
This sequence comes from Streptomyces sp. NBC_01317, assembly GCF_035961655.1. Classification (NCBI taxonomy): domain Bacteria; kingdom Bacillati; phylum Actinomycetota; class Actinomycetes; order Kitasatosporales; family Streptomycetaceae; genus Streptomyces; species Streptomyces sp. NBC_01317. The sequence goes on from NZ_CP108393.1 coordinate 1,811,665, forward strand.
GCTGCGCGTACCCCATGCCTGAATTGGCCCCGCGAGACGCAGCAGCAGGACGGCCTCGCCGTCGGAGGGGGACTCGGGCTGGAAGGATGTCATCGGGCTGCCTGCTTGAGGGTGTCGACGAGGTGTACGCGCAGGTCGCTGAGCAGTTGCGGGAAAGCGCGGGTCTCACCGAAGGTGCTCGTGAGCAGTTCGGCCGTATCGCTGGAGTCGGCGAAGGTATGACACAAACCGGTGAATTCTGGTGTGTCACCCCAGGCGCGGACCGCTTTGGCGTGTTCACGTGCCAGGTTTCGGGCGGATGCTGCGGCAATGCCCGAGGACGCCGCGACCGGCTCCTCGAAGGCGGAGACAAGATTGACGGGCTGGTCGGTTCGCACAACGACGACAACCATGCTGGGAAGGGTGCGGTGGGCGAAGGAGTTGGCGTAACCGGTGGGCATGGAGCGCGCGAAGGATGTCACGAATTCCTCGACGGCGGTGACAGCTGCTTCCTCGTCCGTGAGGTTGTGCAGGAGTTGGTGCAGCCCGACGGTGGCGTAGCGATAGAGGGTGGCGGAGTTGAAGCCGATATTTCCGATCATGCCGGCTCCGGTCTCTTCCTCTTTCTGCTCGTCGTCGACCGCGGTGAAGTAGTCGAATTCCAACTCGACCGCATGGGTTGACAGTGCATGGGCGACCTGTGTTGCCGCGTCGACGTTGAGTGCAGGAATGTCTGCCACCATGCGCCCGAACAGTGCGACGTCCATGGGGTGACCGGCGTTGAACTGCTCCCGTACGGGGATCTTTGTGATCTCGTCGGCGAGTTCGGTGTCCTCCAGTTCGGAGAGCTGCACCGCACGGTCCCGTACCAACGCGGCGACGGCGTCGAGCTGACGCCGGCCGTAGAAGAAGAGGTACGCGGTGTCGCCTTCTTTCTTGCCCGCGCTGATTTTCAGCTGTGCCAGGAGGGCGGCGGCCAGGCGGGCTGCGGCTTCGGTCTCCAGATCTGTGCCTTCGACGATCCGTTCCGTTAGCGCGGTGCTGATGCGGCGGGTGCGAGTGGCGAGGTCCTGCTTCGGGATTCGCTCGGCGAAGTGAGTACGGGTGGAGCGCTTCCATGCTTGTGAGGAAACCCGCGAGCGGCGCACTCCACCGAAGTATGCGTCTTTGGGATTGCCTTGATCGTCCCGGTTGAGGTTGGCCGGCGGTACCGTCTGCAGGATGTGAATATCGATGTAGGTACGGGCTTTGGGCGGTGTCATAGTGGTCCCTCCGGTCGATCAGTTGGCGTCTGGGCGCTTCGGCGGTTTCTGCTGACGCGCTGTGGCAACGTGGCTGCGGATTGGGCAGCCTTTTTTGTCAGGAAAGCGGGAACTATCGGATGGCATGGGAGACAGGAGTCCGAGTCGCTGCTTCGTCACCGGTTTCCGCGTTCAACAACCTGGTAAGCGAGACCCCATTCACGCCTCACCCGGTTTCGGACGACAGGAGAATCCCAGCGCTGGATATCCGTGAGTAGTTGGTCGTAGTCGAGTGGCTGCTCCACGGAGCGCAGTTGGGTGATGAGTCCTCGCAATCGGTAGACCAGTGCGGCCACAGTGGTGGTTTGCACGGTGGCGGCGACGTGCCCGTCCAGAGCTGCCTCGCTGTATCGACCGCTGCGGCGCAGGGCGCGAAGTGCTGCTCCCGCGCTGACGCCACGTCTATGCATGGGGCGGTTCTGGCTCTGTTGGTGGAGGCCGTAGAGGGCGAGGGCGGCATGTTCTGCTTCGAGTTCGGGCGTGACCCGGCCGTCAGTCGGAGTGGTGTAGTAAGGCCAGAGTTGGGACACGGTGAACGCCGTTTGTCCCAGGCCGGCCCGCAGGTCGCTCAGTTCCTCTCCGGGGGTGTGCATCTTGGCGCCGCTGGCATGGTCGATGCGCCAGTTGCCGTGACTGTCGACGTGCCGGTTCCAGTACCGAGGGCGCGTCGGCGCAGGGGCGGGTAGTGGGAGGGTGGACACAGCGGTCCTTTCAACGGAAAGACGCTCGAACGTGGGTGATGATGTTGCGGAGTCCTGTCAGCTTCCGGACGGGGTGGTTCAACGGTCCTTGCGTGCTGCGGCTCGGCGGGTAAGAATCGCGTCCAGGCGTTCCCGGAAGTCGGCCTCGGCCGTGCTGAGGCGGTACACGGTTTCCTTGCCGTCTTTGGTCACGGTCCGCCCAGTGAAAAGTCCTGGGGCAGCGGTGGAGAAAATGTGCTCCGCCACCTTCCACGTTTCCTTCCCGGCTTTCTGCTCCCATGCTTCAAGGCCACGTTCCGAGAGGTCGAAGTCCTCGCCGACTTTCCGGAGGCCTGTCAGAAGCCGGCGGACCATGGGGTCGAGAGCGTGCAGCAGCGTGTCGCCGGGGCGTTGTCCCTTGTCCCAGGGGATCGGCTCGCTACCCCCTGCTCTTCGCAGGTCGCCGGAAAGGTGGTTGACAGCTGTGGCGAGCTTCTCGGCCTGGTCGGTGGCCTCCAGAAGAGTGCCGTAGACGATTCCGTCAGGGTCCAGCGCCGTGAGCGGCAGCGGCATCTCGTCGAAGAAAATGTCCTCGATCACCGCTGACTGGTTGCCGTAGGCGATACCTGTCAGCTCGACTTGTAGCGGATACGCCGGTGGCATCCCTTTCCAGACCTCGGCGAGCTGACGAAGCAGCTGGCTGGATTGGAAGCCGGAGCGCTTCGTCGTCGCGTGGAGTTCTTCCGTACGGCTGCCGACAGCCAGGAACGCCTCTAGTCCACGCCATGCCGCACGTCCGGGTCGATGCCTGCGCGGGTGCACCGAAGAAGTCCCTGTGCTCTTGGCGTTCTTCCTACCGCGAGGGGTGAGGCGCTCGGTGACCCACGCTGTGTGCGGCTCGGTGTCATGCGGAGTGGTGGTCAGCCGATCGCCGGCGGCCACGACAACCCGACTGACACGTAGCCCTGATGGCGTCTCCTCGGCGATCAGCCGGATACGGCGCGACTGCCAGGTCCATAGGTCCAGCAGGCCGCGAGCGGCCCGGGACTGCCAGGCAGACGTGGCACACGAGAGGGTTACTCCGATGTCGCCCTGCGTCTCCCGGCGGCGCCACTGCGGGCGGTCGTCCGACAAGGATGCCTGTCCGAAGGGAATGTTCAGCAGCAATGTCTCGTAAACGGTGCGCCCTCGGAGCAAGGTGACGCCGAGTTGCCCTAGAGGGCCCACCGGGTTGCCGGTCGTCTTGCCGGACTTCACGCGCGGGTCGCCGACCACCCCGGTCTTGATGGCCGCGGTGTCCCAGCAGTGTGTGTGCAACAGCCAGCGAGCGGCCTGCGCGGGAGTCAGCTCCAGTGGATCGCCCTCGGTGCGGGACGAGAACAGCGGCACATTGTTACCTGTGGCCGCCGTTGCCACCAGGAGGGCAGATCCCTTCGTCTCGTCTTTCGCCGTACGAAGCCCGGCAACCTGCGCGAATGGTGCGACGGGATCGAACAGATCGAAGAGCTGGTGATGGTCGTCCAGATAAGCGGTCAGAATCTTCCGCTGCTCGGGCGAAAAGCGCCCCGCCTTGAACATTTCTGTCCACGCGGTGCTGTTGCGCGGGCAGCCTAGGGCGTCCACGACGACGGGGAGTAGGAGTTGACGGAAGATCGCCGGCTTCTGTGTCGGCAGATCGACCACGAGATCCTGGAATTCCTGCGCGTCCAGAATCAGCCGGCGTAGGCCGACCGCGTTCGCCCCGCCATCCGGCGGACTGTCTCTTTGTGCCCCGGCCGCCGGACGTACGGGCATCCACGGCTCGTCCTGCAAATTGAACAACTCGGTTTCCCCACAAGCTTTTACGTACTGCACCAACGAAGAACAAGCGTGGCACACTCCCCCCGCCCAGGGCGTGCGAATGAGAAGATGAATGACTGCCCCCGCACCTCTACCGAGTTCCGCCGGCGGGGGGGTGCTCCCCTTTTCCGTCTGCCCGGCGGATGGGCCCCGCTTGACCCGGGACTTCAGGGTGGTGAGGAGCCGGTCCTCGCCACCCCTTTCAGGTCCAGGTGCGTGCGTCGGCGGCCCTGCTCTGCACGACCAACCCCAACTCATCGTCGTAGTGCACCCCCCGCTCCGCGAGTTCCGTGCTGCGCTGCGAGTCGAGGATGAGAGCCAGGTTGTGCCCCAGCCTCGTATGCCCCAGCCAGCCGGGCAGGGGCGACAGCTTCTGGACGGCTTCGGCGGAAACCCCGACCGGGAGTCTCACCGTCCCGCCGAGCACCTCATCCAGCAGCGCGTCAGCGACATCGCCGTTGGCACTCAGGCTTCTGCCTGTCAAGGTCCGGTATGTATGGCCATCGTGGGTCACGAGGATGACTTCCGTACTGGCCTCACCGTCGCGTACGACGGCATCAAGGTCGGTGTCTCCCCCTCCACCTGGGACGGATGCATAGTGCAGGCCCGCGAGCGTGACGCCCTCTTTGTCGCCACGTCGCGTCAGGAGATAGCCGGCAGCCTTTTCAGCCCGCTCGCGCTGCTTCGCCTCCCACTCCAGACGGGCCCTCTGAGCGTCTTCTCGCCAGGACATCGGAACTATGGCATCGGCCGCTCCGTATACCGCCGCGACAAGCTCCGGCACCTGTCCGGGGACACTCCAGCCTTCCTTGCCCACCACATCTTTGAACACCGCCGCTGCGCTACGAACAAGAAGGTGCCGGCCGTAAATGAACTCGGACGCGCTGAGGAACTGCGGCGCGCGGTCTCGGCCTGGCGCCGGATCCGTAGTGAAGTCCGCGTCGATGCCATCTGGTACGGCCTGCTTGCCGAAGCCAGTGATCACCACGTGCGGCTCTTTGAGCCGCACGGGGCGGAAAACGCCGTCATGGCGGTGAAGGCGTCCAATCCGCTGGAGCAGAAGGTCGATCGGGGCGAAGTCCGTGACAAGAAGGTCCGCGTCGACGTCGAAGGACTGCTCAGCCAGTTGCGTCGCGACCACGATCAACCGGGAGGGCCGTGAGCTGGTCCCGTCGGGCTGTGGAGCGCCGAGAAGACGAAGGCAGCGCTCGGTGCGGTCTGCCCGTGCCCCCACCGCGATCCGGCCGTGCAGCAGCACCACGTCGTCACCGAACTCCTTGCGCAGGGTGCTGTAGAGCGTCTGGGCACGGTGCACGGTGTTACGGATGACCAGTGCACATCCCCCGTCGGCGAGTGCGACACCGAGATACGCGCAGACCGACGCGTCGGCCATTGCCTGCGCGCCGTCCCGCGCCTCGTGGGTGGCGATCGGGCCGGGAATGGTCTCCGGCATGAGTTCAAGGGTCACGTTCAGGTCCTCACGCCAACTGGAACAGGCCGTGACATCGAACCGCGGCCCCGCACTGTCGGCGGCCATCCACGCAGCTGTCACCGACGGGTAGCCACGCGGCTCGGGAAGCTCCTCCGCGGTGAACTCCTCGCGAGAGGCGGCGCCGGCCAGGTAGGCGTCGACAAGCTCCTGACGCTGCTGTGGCGGCAGGGTCGCGGACAGCAGAACCACCGGCACCTGGGCCTGGCCGAGCCAGCGCAATCCCTCCACGAGGAACTGAGACATGTACACATCTGCGGCGTGTACCTCGTCCAGCACCACGACCTTGCCTGCCAGGCCGGCCATCCGCAGCATCACGTGCTTGGTCCGTGCTGCGGCGAACAGTAATTGATCGATCGTTCCCACCACGAACGGGCACAGCAAGCCACGCTTGGCCCCGAGGAACCACTCGGCAGGCCCACGTGACACCTGCTCAGCAGGGCTTCCACGCAGAGCGAAGACCCCGTCTCCGTAAAGGTCGTCGTCCTCACACTCGCCGTACTCGTCGATCCCTCCGAACGTGGCTCCCACCCCGTCCGCACCACCTTCCAACAAACAGCGCCACTCCTTGTTGAACATCCGTTTGCCGTGGAGCAGCGCGACCTGCGAGGCGAGTTCTTCATCGATGGCCCCGACCCAGTTCCGGATCTGCCCGAACATCGGGTCGCTGGTGGCCTGCGTCGGCATGCCCACGAACACACCGTCCGCGCCGAACCTCGCGGCCAGGATCTCGGCCGCCATCAGCGCAGCCTTGGTCTTGCCCTCCCCCATGGGTGCCTCAACCACCAGAAGGCCAGGCGCTTCCATGCGACGGGTAGCCTCCATGACCAGTGTCTGGGAAGGGCGGGGCTCATGCCCGAACCGGTCGCGGAACGACTCCGGACCGGGCTCGTCCAACCGCCCCCAACCGCCTCGCAACCCGAGCTCCTCCCAGGCTCGTCCGGCCCGCTTCCTCGCTCCGCCGAAACTCACATCCGACAGCTTGTCAACGCCCGGGAAATGCCGCTCGTCGCTCGCGATCCAGTCCGCCATCACGATCAAACCGCTCAGATGCAGCTGCGCGGCACGCGAGGGGACCCTGGAGGGCTCGACGTCAGTCAGGTCATCGAAGCCAAGCTCCGTGGTGAAGCGCTCCACCAAGGACCACTGCGCCTCGGCCCAAGGAGGTCGGCCGGCCAACTCTCCTCGCCCCTTGCGGGGCGGTTCCGTAGCGCCATGACCGGGGAACGCACCGTGGTGCCCAGCAACCAGCGGCCACACCCACTCCACATGCTCATCGCACCAACCGGCCTGCGGAAGCACGGCACGCAACACATACGCCCCCGCGCGATCGTGCCGCCACTTATTCTTCGAAACCGTGCCTTCGTGCCAGCCCAACCCGGCCGCACGCACAGCCAGCGCACCCTTTGGCCACATGGACTGGAAAGCGGGCGTAGCCTTCCCACAGTCATGAATGCCACATAACCACATGAACAGGAAACGCCCCCTGCCCGCGCCCCCGGCGACCGCGTCCAACATCCGCCGAGTGGACGGCGAAACGAAACCGTCCCAGAGACGCTCCGCCACAGCCGCCGTGTCCAGAAGGTGCGACAACAGGAGATTCATCCTGCCGCCGGCCTTCTCCTCGGACTTCCCCCACAGCACTCCGAGAACATCGGGGCTGTCGCACCTTCCACCGGCTCGTAAATCGCTGTCGGTCACGCCGTCCTCCACCTTTGTAAGCTGGCTTCGGAGACTAGACGACACCACTGACAACGACCCAAGATTGCCCCTCATGACTCCTTCCAGCCCCTTCGCCAACAGAGTGTCTAAGCGGCCCGAAGCCAGATCGCAACTGAACGAAAACGTGGCAATCACCGGATAAGATCGCAGGTCAGAAAGTGTCGGCCCCGCGCCTGCGGGGGTTGTCCGCGCAGCTTGACACGATGGCCGTTGTGTCGTACGTCGGCCCCGCGCCTGCGGGGGTTGTCCAACCCTGCTCACCGGCACTCAGACGATGGACACGTCGGCCCCGCGCCTGCGGGGGTTGTCCACCTGAGGCCGAGCGGCCCTTCGGCTACTCGGTGTCGGCCCCGCGCCTGCGGGGGTTGTCCGTCGTACAGCGTGGTCAGCTTGTGGATCCCGGTGTCGGCCCCGCGCCTGCGGGGGTTGTCCGCCGGGCCGGCCCGCTCGGCCAGGTGGGGTCGAGTCGGCCCCGCGCCTGCGGGGGTTGTCCTCGCGAGGTACGACATCGTGGTGACCCCGGTATTGTCGGCCCCGCGCCTGCGGGGGTTGTCCCCGAGGCCGGTCCGCCGGCGGAGGTCGGACGGCGTCGGCCCCGCGCCTGCGGGGGTTGTCCGACGCCTGGACCGCGCCCCCGGTGAACGCGAGAGTCGGCCCCGCGCCTGCGGGGGTTGTCCCCGCTCCATAGCCGCGTCAAGCTCTGTGGCGGGGTCGGCCCCGCGCCTGCGGGGGTTGTCCCGGGGGCAGCGGCCGGGGTGCTGATGTCCGTGGGTCGGCCCCGCGCCTGCGGGGGTTGTCCGGCGCGTACCGAGGTGTGGGGGAAGACGGATGGGTCGGCCCCGCGCCTGCGGGGGTTGTCCGCTGGGCGGTAGCGCGTGAACGCCAACACCATCGTCGGCCCCGCGCCTGCGGGGGTTGTCCGCTCGCCGACGAGAACACCAAGGTGCGCGATGCGTCGGCCCCGCGCCTGCGGGGGTTGTCCCGGCCCGGCGTCGTCCGAGTAGGTGAGCGCGGCGTCGGCCCCGCGCCTGCGGGGGTTGTCCGAGGGTGGTCGTGCCGGTGAGGCCGGCCGGGGCGTCGGCCCCGCGCCTGCGGGGGTTGTCCCAGCCTTTTCCAGTCCTCGTCGGCGCCGGTGACGTCGGCCCCGCGCCTGCGGGGGTTGTCCCCATCGCGAGGTGGTAGGGAAGCTGCTGCCCGAGTCGGCCCCGCGCCTGCGGGGGTTGTCCCTGCGCCCACGCCGTCGCGATCGCCTACCAGCGGTCGGCCCCGCGCCTGCGGGGGTTGTCCTCTGTTCGCACCCGCCGTCGCCACCGCCCACGCGTCGGCCCCGCGCCTGCGGGGGTTGTCCCCCCCGTACGACACGGAGGAGGTGGACGACCAGGTCGGCCCCGCGCCTGCGGGGGTTGTCCGCTCACGTAGGGGTGGACGGCGGCCTCGGGGACGTCGGCCCCGCGCCTGCGGGGGTTGTCCCCGGTTGACTGGCCCCGGACCAGTCAACGGGGTGTCGGCCCCGCGCCTGCGGGGGTTGTCCCTGGCACTGCCGACCAGGCGGCAGTTCTCCAGCGTCGGCCCCGCGCCTGCGGGGGTTGTCCCTGGCACTGCCGACCAGGCGGCAGTTCTCCAGCGTCGGCCCCGCGCCTGCGGGGGTTGTCCGAGGGTCGCGAAGAAGGTCGCCGACCCGCCCCCGTCGGCCCCGCGCCTGCGGGGGTTGTCCGTCAAAGTAGTCGTCACCGAGCCACAGAAGAAGGTCGGCCCCGCGCCTGCGGGGGTTGTCCCGGCACGGTCACCCCCGGCACTCCGGGGCCGGGGTCGGCCCCGCGCCTGCGGGGGTTGTCCCGGCGCGTCGACGCGGACCTTGACGGAGGCCAGGTCGGCCCCGCGCCTGCGGGGGTTGTCCCCCGGGGAGGGCTTGCCCCATTTCTCCAAACTGGTCGGCCCCGCGCCTGCGGGGGTTGTCCGCCCGCTCCTGTCGGCCGCGTGCGTTCGCAGCAGTCGGCCCCGCGCCTGCGGGGGTTGTCCGCGCTCCGGGCTCGGGCAAACAGCGTGCTCCTTGTCGGCCCCGCGCCTGCGGGGGTTGTCCCGCGGCGTCGAAGGCCGGATTGCTGCCGATCATGTCGGCCCCGCGCCTGCGGGGGTTGTCCCCGCAAGAACCGGAAGAACACTCAGAAGAACGCGTCGGCCCCGCGCCTGCGGGGGTTGTCCGTCGGCTCAGGAGCGGCTGGCCGAGGCGGAGAAGTCGGCCCCGCGCCTGCGGGGGTTGTCCTCCGCACTCCGTGTACAGCTGGCTGCCATGGGCGTCGGCCCCGCGCCTGCGGGGGTTGTCCCGACACCCTCGCCATCGTCATCAGGGGCCAGTCGTCGGCCCCGCGCCTGCGGGGGTTGTCCGCTGCTGGGTGCGAAAGCCCAGTGGCAGGCGGTGTCGGCCCCGCGCCTGCGGGGGTTGTCCCACCCGGCCCCCGCGGCAGCCCGGGCTTCCGAGCAGAACCCAGTCGGCCCCGCGCCTGCGGGGGTTGTCCCTCTCCAGCGGTTCCGACGAGTGGCGGGCGGCGGTCGGCCCCGCGCCTGCGGGGGTTGTCCCTCCGTGCGGGAGACCTCGCCCTGCGCCTCGGTGTCGGCCCCGCGCCTGCGGGGGTTGTCCCGCCGCACGGTCCCGGGCCTCGGACTCTCGGAGGTCGGCCCCGCGCCTGCGGGGGTTGTCCCAGAGGGTTGTCGGGGTTCCAGGGGGGCGTCTTGTCGGCCCCGCGCCTGCGGGGGTTGTCCCAGGGCGAGCCCCAGGGCCCTGTCGACGTCGTCGTCGGCCCCGCGCCTGCGGGGGTTGTCCCCGCGGCGAGCAGACCATGCAGGCCGGAAACGCGTCGGCCCCGCGCCTGCGGGGGTTGTCCCCACTCCGGGCACGACGGCCGCGCCGTGCCCGCGTCGGCCCCGCGCCTGCGGGGGTTGTCCGTTCATGGTGGAGAAGCCGCCGCGACCGACCTGGTCGGCCCCACGCCTGCGGGGGTTGTCCTCCGCCTTCCGGTCGTCTGTCGTCTTTGGTGTGGTCGGCCCCGCGCCTGCGGGGGTTGTCCGCTGGGTGCCGAAGGCGACGTCGCCGGGGAAGTGTCGGCCCCGCGCCTGCGGGGGTTGTCCTGACCGACGACCAGGCGCCGCGCGCGTCGAGCAGTCGGCCCCGCGCCTGCGGGGGTTGTCCTTCCTTGGCCACGTAAATTTCCAGTCGCCCGGCGTCGGCCCCGCGCCTGCGGGGGTTGTCCGACCCGATGACCGCGCCCATGCTCGATAAGGTCGTCGGCCCCGCGCCTGCGGGGGTTGTCCCCTCACCGGCCTCGACACGGAGGTCTACGACCAGTCGGCCCCGCGCCTGCGGGGGTTGTCCGGTGCTGATCCCAGCCTCAGCGGCGGTCGTTTTGTCGGCCCCGCGCCTGCGGGGGTTGTCCTCAGGGGGAACAGCCGCTGACCTGCTAGTTCTTGTCGGCCCCGCGCCTGCGGGGGTTGTCCTCCGCCTTCCGGTCGTCTGTCGTCTTTGGTGTGGTCGGCCCCGCGCCTGCGGGGGTTGTCCCCGCGGCCTGGTCTGCGGTCACCGTCTCGCCACGTCGGCCCCGCGCCTGCGGGGGTTGTCCGGTGTCGACGTAGGGGAACTCGGCAGGCGGCGGGTCGGCCCCGCGCCTGCGGGGGTTGTCCCCGCGGCCTGGTCTGCGGTCACCGTCTCGCCACGTCGGCCCCGCGCCTGCGGGGGTTGTCCCCACATGACCTGCGCGACGGCCGGCCCCCGGGGGTCGGCCCCGCGCCTGCGGGGGTTGTCCTGCTGCGCCGGGGGTGGGTAGCTGCTCTGAGGGGTCGGCCCCGCGCCTGCGGGGGTTGTCCCCGGCAGACCGTGGCCACCCTCAGAGCAGCTACGTCGGCCCCGCGCCTGCGGGGGTTGTCCGCATCCCAGCGTCCCGCCCCGTCTACGAGATCAGTCGGCCCCGCGCCTGCGGGGGTTGTCCGACGGAGGGCGCGCTCGACATCCTGCTGGAGATGTCGGCCCCGCGCCTGCGGGGGTTGTCCCGCGGCGTTCTGGGGCGCGTTCCATACCGCCTGGTCGGCCCCGCGCCTGCGGGGGTTGTCCGGCTTTGCCGACCGCATCCGCGCCGGTCATGAAGTCGGCCCCGCGCCTGCGGGGGTTGTCCGTCGGCCGCGGTGAACAGGTGCGCCCAGAGGGTGTCGGCCCCGCGCCTGCGGGGGTTGTCCGACGCTGTCGTCGGGGTCATCGTCTCCGCCTTCGTCGGCCCCGCGCCTGCGGGGGTTGTCCCCCTGTCGATCTCAGCGTGGACAGCCGGGCATCGTCGGCCCCGCGCCTGCGGGGGTTGTCCCTGGCACAGGGCGGTCGTCGCCACGGTCGGTACGTCGGCCCCGCGCCTGCGGGGGTTGTCCCCCGCCGTGGTCCTCGACCTCCCGGGTGCGGGTGTCGGCCCCGCGCCTGCGGGGGTTGTCCGTCTCGCCGTCTCCGTCCGGTGGCTGACCGGATGTCGGCCCCGCGCCTGCGGGGGTTGTCCCCCGCCGACCTGCGCCACGGTGTCCGCGCTCGCGTCGGCCCCGCGCCTGCGGGGGTTGTCCGTGGTCCCCGGGATGGAGGACCACCCCGACGCCGTCGGCCCCGCGCCTGCGGGGGTTGTCTCTTCCAGTACGCCGACGAGCCGGTCGAGTCGGTGTCGGCCCCGCGCCTGCGGGGGTTGTCCTGCCGCGCGCCGGCCCGAGCCGCTCGGCCACAAGTCGGCCCCGCGCCTGCGGGGGTTGTCCGGCGTTCGGCGGGCTGCTGAACATCTGCCAGATGTCGGCCCCGCGCCTGCGGGGGTTGTCCCGAGGGGCGGCTGAACCTGGCCGCTGCTCCGGGGTCGGCCCCGCGCCTGCGGGGGTTGTCCGTGGGCTCTGTCTGAGTGGCTGTGGCGGGAGTTGTCGGCCCCGCGCCTGTGGGGGTTGTCCGATAGGACGATCAGGACATGACGAAGCCCTTACCGTCGGCCCCGCGCCTGCGGGGGTTGTCCCCTGGTCTACGTGCGCGCCGAGCTGCGCGCGGCGTCGGCCCCGCGCCTGCGGGGGTTGTCCGTGCTCGGCGCAGATTTCCAGGGTCCCCAGCACGTCGGCCCCGCGCCTGCGGGGGTTGTCCCGGTCCCACCGCCGGGGGAACCGCCCCGGGCACGTCGGCCCCGCGCCTGCGGGGGTTGTCCCCTCCTGAACACGTTCATCGGCGCCCTCTCCCGGTCGGCCCCGCGCCTGCGGGGGTTGTCCGTGCCCCACAGGGCACCACCGGAGGTGCCCTGTGTCGGCCCCGCGCCTGCGGGGGTTGTCCCACCCGGCTGCGGGCCGAGCTGGCGAAGGTGACGTCGGCCCCGCGCCTGCGGGGGTTGTCCCCGCGACAGGAACCCCATGGACCACGAACAGAGGTCGGCCCCGCGCCTGCGGGGGTTGTCCCCCGGGGTTCGGGGTGAGTCCCACCCGCGCCTAGTCGGCCCCGCGCCTGCGGGGGTTGTCCCCCGGTGGCCGCTACGAGACCGGTCGCGATGGTGTCGGCCCCGCGCCTGCGGGGGTTGTCCGGCACGGTGGCTGTTCCACCGCGACGCGCTGCGGTCGGCCCCGCGCCTGCGGGGGTTGTCCGTCGTACCAGGTGTCTCCGATGCGGATCTGGCGGTCGGCCCCGCGCCTGCGGGGGTTGTCCCCCACTTCGCTGCGTCACCCAGGGCCCGTAGTCGTCGGCCCCGCGCCTGCGGGGGTTGTCCGCTGGCGTCGAGGGAAGCGACACGGTCAAGTCGGTCGGCCCCGCGCCTGCGGGGGTTGTCCCTCCAGAGCCACCTAGAACACCCCGTCCAGAGCGTTGGCCCCGCGCCTGCGGGGGTTGTCCGGTCACCCGGCTCATCGCCCGGAACCCCCGGTGGTCGGCCCCGCGCCTGCGGGGGTTGTCCGTGCCGGCCAGCTCCTTCTGGACCGCAGCGAGCGTCGGCCCCGCGCCTGCGGGGGTTGTCCCACCGTCGACACCTACGCCAAGAGCTGGCGGGTGTCGGCCCCGCGCCTGCGGGGGTTGTCCATGGCGCTCCCACCATCCCGCCCGGCGGCCGGCGTCGGCCCCGCGCCTGCGGGGGTTGTCCCCCCTGGAACGTGTTCTCCTCGATCACGCTGGAGTCGGCCCCGCGCCTGCGGGGGTTGTCCGGATCGGAGCGCCGCGGCGTAGCGCCTGGTGGTGTCGGCCCCGCGCCTGCGGGGGTTGTCCCCATGACATCGTGGTCGCTGTCAGGTTTCCCCGGTCGGCCCCGCGCCTGCGGGGGTTGTCCTCCGTTGGAGCCCTGGAACATCTCGTAGGACTCGTCGGCCCCGCGCCTGCGGGGGTTGTCCGGAGCTGCAACGGCGCAGGCTGCGCTTGGGGTTGTCGGCCCCGCGCCTGCGGGGGTTGTCCTCTCCTGGAGTTCCTGCTGCTCCTCGGTGAGTTGTCGGCCCCGCGCCTGCGGGGGTTGTCCGCTGTACGCCGGGCGCCGCCTGGCGGACGGCAGGTCGGCCCCGCGCCTGCGGGGGTTGTCCCCATTGGGGAATCTGGGGACTGACCGCCGAGGCGTCGGCCCCGCGCCTGCGGGGGTTGTCCCCACTGGGACTGCTCGGGTCTGATACAGGCCGCGTCGGCCCCGCGCCTGCGGGGGTTGTCCGCGCGGCGGCCGGTGGCACAAGACGACCGTCGCGTCGGCCCCGCGCCTGCGGGGGTTGTCCCTTCATGCCGCTGGACCACGTCGCGGGCATGGTGTCGGCCCCGCGCCTGCGGGGGTTGTCCTCGACCATGAAGCGCCTCACAGGCGGCGACCCGGTCGGCCCCGCGCCTGCGGGGGTTGTCCCCGTGGCATCCCGGTCATCCCGTGCGGGCGGGCGTCGGCCCCGCGCCTGCGGGGGTTGTCCGCCCGCCGGCATGGACCGGCGGTCCTGGTACATGTCGGCCCCGCGCCTGCGGGGGTTGTCCCGTTCCCTTCGCCGACGTGTTGATCTCGTACGTGTCGGCCCCGCGCCTGCGGGGGTTGTCCCGCGGCCGGGGTGAGGTAGGAGGCGTTCTCCGAGTCGGCCCCGCGCCTGCGGGGGTTGTCCGACCACGTCGGGCCTCGGCTCGAAGGCGTGGGAGTCGGCCCCGCGCCTGCGGGGGTTGTCCGCGCGGTCGCGCGAGACTCATGTACGACCACCGGTCGGCCCCGCGCCTGCGGGGGTTGTCCAGCACCTTCGCGACCATCCCGTACGTCGGCGACGTCGGCCCCGCGCCTGCGGGGGTTGTCCGTCGCTCACCGCCCGCTGATCAAGTCGCTCAGCATCGGCCCCGCGCCTGCGGGGGTTGTCCCCCGGGCTGCTCGCGTGGATGGACCAGGTCGAGGTCGGCCCCGCGCCTGCGGGGGTTGTCCCTGGATGACGGCCGCGTCGCGGAGGGTCTGGACGTCGGCCCCGCGCCTGCGGGGGTTGTCCGGCGGGCTCGGAGGACCGGTACAAGTACCTGTCGTCGGCCCCGCGCCTGCGGGGGTTGTCCCCGAGGCCGGTCCGCCGGCGGAGGTCGGACGGCGTCGGCCCCGCGCCTGCGGGGGTTGTCCCGGCCACAGCGCCGTCGTCACCCCGTACCGCCCGTCGGCCCCGCGCCTGCGGGGGTTGTCCCCACCTGGACGGACTGGGGCCGCTGGGCCCGCGGTCGGCCCCGCGCCTGCGGGGGTTGTCCCTGGCCCACGCCGACCGGCTCCTGGCCGACGCGGTCGGCCCCGCGCCTGCGGGGGTTGCCCGGTACGCGGCGTGCTGGTCGTGCGGCGCGGTATGTCGGCCCCGCGCCTGCGGGGGTTGTCCCCGCTGCTCGGAGCGCACGGAAGGGTCGCTCTCGTCGGCCCCGCGCCTGCGGGGGTTGTCCGCTCCGCCCCGCCCTGGCCGCCCGCAAGGTCCGGTCGGCCCCGCGCCTGCGGGGGTTGTCCGTGGTGGACCCGTTCGTCCCCGACGGGACCAACGTCGGCCCCGCGCCTGCGGGGGTTGTCCGCCAGCGGTGCCCCGGCACCGTGTCGTGGTCGGGTCGGCCCCGCGCCTGCGGGGGTTGTCCGATCATCGCGATGCGGGAAAAGGGCATGCCGATGTCGGCCCCGCGCCTGCGGGGGTTGTCCGGCGGCCGAGCCCGAGGCGCCGCCCGTACCCGGGTCGGCCCCGCGCCTGCGGGGGTTGTCCTCCCACGTGGCAGGCCCTTTACGAGGAGCGGTCGTCGGCCCCGCGCCTGTGGGGGTTGTCCTACCGGAACGTATCGGGGAGCCATCATGGGAACGTCGGCCCCGCGCCTGCGGGGGTTGTCCGTCCATGGGAGTCGTCGGGCACGTCCGGTCCTGGTCGGCCCCGCGCCTGCGGGGGTTGTCCGTCGGTGCCCGCGTCCTCCCACTTCGACGTCTGGTCGGCCCCGCGCCTGCGGGGGTTGTCCAGACGGCCAGGGTGAAGGGAAAGCGGTCGATCAGTCGGCCCCGCGCCTGCGGGGGTTGTCCGCAGGACAACACGGAGATCCGCGGGGAGCTGGTGTCGGCCCCGCGCCTGCGGGGGTTGTCCCTGGGAGCCCTGATCGGCTGGGCCGGCGACGCAGTCGGCCCCGCGCCTGCGGGGGTTGTCCCCGGGCCCGCCACCGCGAGCACCTGAACACCCTGTCGGCCCCGCGCCTGCAGGGGTTGTCCGTCATCTCGACCTTCCAGCAGAAAGGCGGCAGCGTCGGCCCCGCGCCTGCGGGGGTTGTCCGATGTTGTGCCCGTAGATCTCTTCGGCCGCCTCGTCGGCCCCGCGCCTGCGGGGGTTGTCCCGTCATGCAGCGATGCTCCTGAAGGCCGCCTTGGTCGGCCCCGCGCCTGCGGGGGTTGTCCGCGCCCTACACGGCGCTAGACGTCCTCGGGGCGGTCGGCCCCGCGCCTGCGGGGGTTGTCCCGTCTTGTCGGTGACCGTGCCCGTCGTCAGCGGGTCGGCCCCGCGACTGCGGGGGTTGTCCGATCCTCCCCAGCCTGGCCCGGGAGCTACGGGCGTCGGCCCCGCGCCTGCGGAGGTTGTCCCCGCGACGCCAAGACCGCCTGGTTCCGCGCCTGGTCGGCCCCGCGCCTGCGGGGGTTGTCCTCGCCTCTGCCCTGGGTGTCGAAGAGGCTCAGGGTCGGCCCCGCGCCTGCGGGGGTTGTCCCCCGATCCCCGCGAAGGGCATGTACGTCGCGCTGTCGGCCCCGCGCCTGCGGGGGTTGTCCCTCCCCCCACCCCTCCCGAATTCTCAACCCTCCGTCGGCCCCGCGCCTGCGGGGGTTGTCCCTGCTCCCAGGTGAGCGGGGCGAGGTCGGCGGCGTCGGCCCCGCGCCTGCGGGGGTTGTCCCCGGTCGTGGGCGAGCACCGCGTCGACCCGGGCGTCGGCCCCGCGCCTGCGGGGGTTGTCCGACCATGAGCCAGCTCATGTGGTGGTACGGCCGGTCGGCCCCGCGCCTGCGGGGGTTGTCCGGGCGGGATCATCACGCGCAACGGGCGCCAGGTGGTCGGCCCCGCGCCTGCGGGGGTTGTCCTGAGGCGGGATCAGACGAAGGCCACGCGCGCGAGTCGGCCGGGACAGAACTCGAGGAGAGCCGAGACGGCCACGTCTTCCACATGCGCGTGCCGGCCTTGGACTGGGAGACGATCGAAGTAGTAAGCCACGTGCTGTACCCGGCATCCGCACCCGACTGCAGATTCACCGTACTCACCTGGATCGAGAGCGCCCACGCCGACGAAAAGACCAACAGCCTCGGCGGCCAACGCAACGCATGGGCGCTGGCGAAGCAAGCCGAGGACCCATCCCCGCGAACATCACCCTGATTCATGCCCCAGGCGCGTCGGCGCCCTGGCCGCCACCCGCACCTCACAAGCCATCAGAAAGAAAGCTCCCGTGGAGAAGTACACCTATCATCTTCCGTTGCGCTGGGCCGACGCGGATGCGTACGGGCACGTCAACAACGCACTGTTCCTGAGATACATGGAGGAAGCACGGACACGGATGTTCCAGCAGATGCTGCCTCCTGACGAGGCGGAGCGCCGCCAACACGCGTTCGTCGTACGTCGTTCGGTCGTGAGCTACATCGCCCCGCTGGTGTACCGCGAGGATCCAGTCGACGTACGGGTCTGGGTAATTCACGCACGCGGGGCAATACTCGAACTTGGCTACGAGATCCGGGATACCGACCAGCTGTATGCCGAAGCCATAACCACCATGGCCGCATATAATCTGGACACCGGCAGCCCTCGACGCCTCTCAGAAGAGGAGAAGAGCTTTCTCGCCCCCTACACCGATTCGTAGGCAGGGGTTTTGGCTATGTACCACTCCGCCTCGGCCCGGATGAGGCCGTCGTACCGTCGGCCAGCGCGACAGCGGTCAAGCAACCCACCTGGTTTGCGGGGAACGTGACCGAAACGACCCTGAGGCGTCCGGCTGTCCGCCTGGGACGCAACAGTTCTGGGCCTCATCGTCCTTCGCTGATGTGGTCGGTCACCTGTGAGTGCCTCTCTGGTGAACGGGGTGAAGTCCGCCCTGGCAGTCGGCGATGGACGCGTTCAACCGACGCATGAAGGGAGAGCCGTGGATTGAGCAGCTAGTACGCATTGCGGCTACAGGCGGGCTCGACGAGCAATGGAACTCGAGCGCTGCCTGAGTGATCGCTCAACTGACCATTGGCGCGGGGGCGCTGGAGACCTGTGGATGGTTCACGCATGACGCGCCCCTTACTCCCCAACCCGCTCGAACCGGTCGGGCACCGCTGCGGCGGGCGGCCGATCTACCCGACCCTTGGGTGCTTCTCCCGAGAACGACCCCCCACGAGCCGAAACCCGACGGCGGCACGGCCAGCCGTACGGTCACGCAAAAGGACCTGTCGCCGCTGCTAGCCGTAAAAGGACGCTGGGCGGACGAGCAGCCGTGAAGAAGCTCCTCGGCGATCTCGGCCTCGATAACTCCGAGGGGCTGAGCGAGTTCATCACCACGAAGCGCGACGCAGACCAGGCCGCACTCACGGAGGTCGAACGCCAGGAGCTGAGGACAGCCGAGGCCCACGCGGCACAGGCTGCCGTCAGAGAACGCACTGCCCTCCAACTCGCCGTCCTCTCCGGACGTGGCGCAGCGGAAGGCGACCGCAGCGACGCGATCCTCCTCATGGACCGGGTGCTGGACGACAAACCCGACGCCGACGAGGAGGCGGTCGCCGCGGCTGCCGAGCAGTTGAAGGAACGGCGGCCGGAGCCGTTCGGCCAGACCCGCGAGACCACGCCTGCCGCCCCCGGGGCTTCCCCCGCCGGCGGACCGCCCTCGCATGGCGGTGTACCGCCCGAGCCCGGGTGCGGCCGGACTGGAGGTGGCCCGGCGTCTAGGATTCGTCACCGGCTGCCCAGCCTCGACGATGTCATGGCGCACACCATCACTATCCGGTCGAAAGCAGCGAACGAGGAGCCTGGGTGAAGTTCGCCAGGAGCCCCATTCCATACAACTCGTGCGGGGTGGCACGAGCTCAAAATGGATAATGGTGCGTCCCTCCTCGATAGGTCGAGGAGGGACACTTCGCTTTCGTGAAAACTATTCGATGATGGTCGGCAGGAAAGCGGACCAGGATTTGGGGGACACTGTCAGGCTTGGAATACTCGTGTCCTTGGAGTCGCGGATTTGGATGGTGACGGGGCTGACGGCGACTTCGACACAGGCGTTGCCGCTGCCCTCGGAGTATGAGGATTTGAACCAGGTGCCAGGGTGAGGCTGCTTTGGGATCATGTCATCTCTCGCGCTAGTTTTCGGATGAACTCGGGGGTCTCCTCAGGCGCCAGGGCCGATGCGGAAAGGCGCTCGAACCTTCGACTGAAGATCCCTACGTCACGTGGCTTGCCTGACATCGCCAATGCTCCCCACGCGTTATCTGCCTGGACCTGGGGTGGTAATACGTGCCCCATGTCCAGAATGCTGAAGTCGCCCGTGAACCGATATCGATTTCCGGTCGACGGCAGGATCTGGATCGTCACGTTCTCGCGTTCCGAGAGCTTGATGATCTCCTCGCACTGCTCGCGCATAATCTCTATGCTGCCGGCGATGTGGCGCAGCGCCGGTTCACCGATGATGGCAATGAGCTTCACGGGTTCCTCGTCACGCACGAGGAACCCGTGACGGCGCATGCGTAGTCCCACAGCCTTATCGACCGATTCCGTCGTCACTTCCAGGACGGGCTGCTGCATCGTGAAGAGGGCGCGCGCGTACGCCTCGGTCTGGAGGCTGCCCCACACAAGCGTCGGGTGGAACGCCCGGATCTCACGGGCCTGCTCCTCGATGCCTACGAACTTCGGCATCAGCAGCGGTGTCATCGAGTCCTTGAACTCGTCCACCCACTCTTCCTGGGCGGCGTCCCGCTGGAGTTCGAGGAGCTCGTCGACAGCATCTTCGTCCGTGACGCCGTACCGGTCCAGCAGGGCCCGGAGGTGTTGCGAGCGTCGCAAGGACGACAGTCCTGTCTCGACGCGTTGTAGCTGGGCTTCCGAGAATCCGAGGCCGTCCGCGGCGTCCGCCAGCGTGAGCCCGACCCCCTTCCGCAGTCGTCGGAGTTCCTTCCCCATGACGATGCGACGCCCGGTCGGTCGCGGTTGACCTGCCATCGTCCTGGCCCTCCTTCGCTATGTGCGCGCCATCAGCCCTGATGTGCGCGCCAACTAGTTCGATCTGCGCGCCATCTCGGTCGATGTGCACAGTGTTTCACCTGATGTGCGGGGCTCGAAAGCCCATGTGCGCGGCCCTGCATATTCCAAATTAGTCCTCCTTGAGGATTCTGAGAAGACTCCGTTGAATCCTAAGGGCGTTGTGGGGCAGAGTAGTTGAGCAGCGACCCGATACGTCAGCCACTCGTTCTTCCGGGGCTCATGTCGAGCCCAGTGCACCCCCACGTACCCGTTCGCTGTCCGTCTGCCGTTCCCAGGGACAGCTTGACACCGCCAACCACGGAGGAGATGTCCCATGTCCCTCGTCGCCTACTACGAAGATCACCTGCGCGAGCAGGAGGCACGGGTCAGGGTGCTGCGTGCGTGTGAGCTGCTTTACAGAGCAGAGCGCCGGGGCCACGACATCACGGCGGAGGATGCCCGCCATCCTCGCGACGCGCGGCGGACATGCACACAGACGGCCATTCAGTGGGGACTGTCCCATCTGGAGGAGAGCATCGGCCTCTTGGTCAGCGAACTGATGACGAACGCCTTCCACTACGGAGTGAGCCCGTACGTCCGACTGCGGATATGGCTCACTACCGACGACTTGTGGCTGGAGGTTTTGGCTGGCTCTTCGGCGTCGCTCCAGCAGCGCGATCCCGGCGGTGACGCCACGTCGGGGCGCGGGCTGGGGATCGTGGACTGCCTCGTGCGTGAGTGCTGCGGTGCGTGGGGCAGAACCACGGACAAGACGGCGACGTGGTGCCAGATCCCTGTCCAGCCAGGACTGGTGGCCGCGTAATGCCGCCCCTCGTACTCGGCGTCCCTGCCGCTCATGCAGTGGGTACGGCCAGGTCCTGGTCGCTTCCGCCTGCCAGCGCCATGTCCAACGACGCGGAAGTGCTCAGGCGCCTCCTGGTCGCCCTGCGACGGGAGCTGCTCAACAGTTCACCGGAGCGACCGACCGTCGCGGCGGTCCGGAACACCGCAGGGTTCGTACTGTCTGGCCGTGCCTTCCTTGCCGGGGACGGAGAAGAAGCCGAGACGCTGTGTCTGACCTTGCGGCGCTACGTGACCTACCTGATTCCCCATGTCCAGTCGCCCCACGTTGAAGGTTGGGCTTCGGCGTACGAACTCGTCCGCAGTGCGGAGGACTTACTCAAGGAGTACGACCAAGGCGGGGCGAGCTTCCCCATGGCCGTGCGGCTCGCCGGCGCGTGCCAAACCCTCTTGGAACCGGTGAGCGAACTGATGGGGGATCGGCTTTGATGACTGTCGTCGTCGAAGCCTTACCACCGCGGGCAGCACCCGACCGGCCGGGAGACGCGGTGGTTACCCACTGGCAGGACCGGGCCGCCCTCAAGTCGTCCGCCACCTGGGATTGGCACGAACTGCCCTTCGCTCTGGGCATGGCCTACGAAGATCTCGAAGCCGTTCTTGGCGAACACGCCACCCCCCGGCCCTGGGACCTTGGGCCACTGGCTCGTCGGCTCACGGGACTTCTGAGTCGTCTCGTTGTCATCGCGGTCCGCCAGGGCTACATAGGAGCGGCGCCCGTGACCCGGAGTCGGTGCCTCTGCGCGTCTGCGGAGGAACTGCCCGACTGCTTCATTCAGGCGCGTGCGCGGGTGCGCCTGCTGGCCCTGGCTACTTCTGATCTCCTGGATCTGCTGCTGGAGGATCCGCCATGAATCTCTTGTCACCTAGCCGATCTCCACCAGCGAATGACTGATCGTCCTCTCTATAGGCGACCGGTATTCCCGGCTATCTCTGACCTCTGTGCCTGCGGGTGAAAGCTGTTCCGCACTCCTGCGGATGCACAGGATGCACAATGCTCCAATAGGGAAAGGGAAAGTGCATGACCGCAACAGTTACGGAAGAAAAGCTTGGCCAGACGGGTGGCCTGATCGATCTGATCAACGAGGTCGGTCACCTGCTCTCGCAGCACGAGGCCGGCAGTTCTTTCCGGCTGCTTTTCGCCCCAGTCGAATTGGCGATCGGTCACGACGAGATCTTCGTCCAGAGCGTCAGCCCGGCGGGCATCGTGGAATTGCGCCCGCGTAAGATCGCCGAACTTGGCCCTGGCGATGTCATCCACGACACGCAGGCGGTCGATCCTGCGGATGCGTCATTCCGGAAGTACGCCGCCGAACGTCGCAAAGAGTACTGCGAAATAATCGACCGCCGTCACTACTACTACGACGCGTGAACTCTCGCAGCCCTGAGGACATCGGATCGGAATTCCTCACGCGCCTATTGCCCGTAGTCCTACCTCACTACAGGTCCCCGGCAACTCAGGCCGTACGGGTCCCTGAGGCTCTCGATGCTGGCTGGCTTGGCGGCCTTCCGCTCCCACTCGGGGACGGCAGATCAAGTGGGCAGAGCGTCGCGCTGGTCGATGGCTCGGATTTTCAGCGGGAGATCTCCGGGACGGAAATCGCTGATGCCTATCGGGCCAGGCCGCGGACGCGGGTGTACGAGAGCATCAGCGGGCGTAGCGAGGGCTGGTTCAGCTTCGCCGCTATGCATTTCACGAGAATGGTTCGGCGTCACGTCGTATGCACCATGTATGAATCGAATGCCGGAGACCTCGGTCTTATTCGGCATGTCGATGCCTGGTTCGGCGTGATCGTCCAAATGCAGGGCGCAAAGAGGTGGAGAATCTGGCCGGATGAGGATAGTGCACCACAGGAAATGGTGATCGAGGCTGGGGATGTCCTGCTGCTTCCGTAGGGTGTGCTGCACGAGGTGAATACGCCGGATTACTCGGTGCATCTCGTTTTTGCCATCACCGACGATCCCATATGAACGGGGCTGCCGCCGTGCGGCGTCCGACAGCCGCTGTACTCGCGCCCGCCGGTGTAGCGGCTGGCCGTCTGGTGAACGGCCGGAATAGGGCCGACCTCACCTGATGGCGCCTCCGGGGGCTCCAGCGCGGGACAGGCGGCCCGCTGCCCTCCCTATGCGGAGCACGGCACCCCGCTTCGGAGCCCCCTCCCTATACAGCCGTCCGGCGGATCGGTTGACTCGCGCCCGATCCGTCGGACGGTTCAAGACCCGTGGCCTAAAGGCCGCGTGTAAACACGAAATCGAAGGCAGAGGGAAAAGACTTCTATGTCCCACAGTGAGGACTACTTTCGTTCCCCGCCGCGCCGCCGAGTCGGGGTGCTGGCGGTGATCAGGTCGGGCGGCGGCGTGCTCTTGGTCGACAAGGTCTACCGGCAGGACCGGTCCCCGAACTCCTGGGGTCTGGTGGGCGGTTCGGTCATGGAGTACGAGTTGCCGCTCGCGGCGTGGCGGCGTGAGGTAGCCGGGGAGACCGGACTGGACCTGCACCCGGGACGTCTGTTGGCCGTCGACTACGTCCCGGCGACCGAGACCGGCGCCGAGGGGTACAACCTCGTCTACGACGGGGGAACCATCGCGTCGGACACAAAGATCGTCCTGCCGGAACACGAGCTGGCGGGGTACGGGTTCATCCCTCCCGAGGCGCTCGACCTTCATCTGACAGCCCACAGCACGCGGCGTACGCGGGCCGCCCTGGAGGCGCTGGCCACCGGTACGACCGCGGACCTGGTGCTCGGGTACCCGGCCGCCGAATACAGGCCCTGACGCAAGACCACGGTCACCTCCCCTCCCGCGAATGAGGTGACCTTCCCCCGGGGGCCCTCCGGTGGAGCAGCTGAGCTGGATGGCAGAGCGGCTGTTCCACCCCCGTGCCGGAGGGCTCGGCACCTGCTGTCGACGGCGGCGTAGCAGGTGCCCCGGCTGTCGCCGCGCGTTCTCGCGCGGCGACAGCCGGCCCCTTTGAAGACGGCCGTCACCACTGTGTGGCGTCGGCCAGGTCCGTACTTGCCCTGCTGATCACGTCGATCAGGGATGGAGATACCCATGCGCGCAACCGGAAGACCGCAGTTCTCGATGCGAGCCGCCCGCCTTGACGACAACCCCCAGCTGGGACACCTCATTCAGACGCGGGAGACGTGGATGCGCGCGGGCGGATTCTCGGGACATCGCGAGCTGATCAATGTGCTGTCGTCCGTGGAGTCGGACGGCGCGGAGGTCATGGTTCTGGAGGAGCCGGGCGACGAGTCGGGACAGGAGACCGTCCTGCTGGGATGCACGGTGCTGAAGCACGAAGTCAGCGCCGACGGGTGGGAGCCGAAGGAGCGCGAGCAACGCGCCGTGACCATGACGTGGACATACAGCCATCCCGCGCGGCGATACCGCCAGGATCGCCTGGGACAGCTGATGACGTGGTGGGTGGCCGACTACGTGGCGCGCCAGTACGCGGACGTCGAGTGGATACGCAGCACTGTGCGCAGTTCCGCCCTGCTGAAGCTGGCGCGGGACCGGGACGGTTGGCGGGAAGTGCGGGTAGTACGGGACGCGACCTATGCCCGGACCCATCTCATCCAGAGGGAACCGAAGCAGATGCCGGGACTGCGGGCGCTGATCGCCAGCCCGCCAGATCTGGCCGTGAACAACACCCGATAGGGGATTTCTGGGCCCCCGGACTCGCGATCGGTTGTCCCTGAACGGTCGAGCGATATGAGTGAAGGACGTCGGCATGGTGGAGGAAGCGGCACTACAGCTTGTCAGCCGCGTCAGCGGGCTGGCCTGGATCTCCAACTCACGTGGGCGGGTTCTCACCGTGCTGGGAGAGCAAGGCCCGCGGCTTCCCGGTGGACCGGTCGGGGACCGTCAGTCGGACGTGGCGGCCGTGCTCGACCACGTCTCGTACGGCACGGGCCTCTCCGTCGCTCTGGTCCGTCTGCTCGGAATCAACTGGGAACGGACGGGAGCGGGGATGAGCCAGAGCCTCGTATACCTGTGCCGCGCCGCCGATCCGAGTGCCCTGGTCCGTACGCCGGACGCGGGCGCGCAGCAGTCCCACCCGCCGGCGTTTCGGTGGCTCACGTTGGGCGAGGCGCGCCGGGAGATGTCTCCGGCGCGCCTCCACGTGTTCGAGGCCCTGTGGGCGGCGTGGCGGGACGAGACGACGGCGGTCCTTCACCATGGCCGTCCCGCGTTCGACGCGGCGGGGGTTCAGGCGTCGTCCTGGCCGTCTTGAAGACGGTGGAGTTCGCCGAAGAGGGAGCCGGGGCGTTGGAGGAGGTCGTGGTAGGTACCGGACTCCGCGATACGGCCCTCGCGCATGACGATGATGCGGTCGGCGACACGGGCGTTGGCAAGTCGGTGCGTGATGAAGAGGGCTGTGCTTCCTTCTGCGAGTGTCTTGAGGCGGGCGAAGATTTTGTGTTCGGCGCGGGCGTCGAGGGCTGCGGTGGGTTCGTCGAGGATGTGTACGGGGGCGTCGCGGTGGAAGGCGCGTGCGATGGCGATGCGCTGCCACTGTCCGCCGGACAGGTCGTGTCCGCCCCACCATGAGCGGGCGAGGGAGGTGTCCAGGCCGGCGGGGAGCTTGTCGATTGCCGTGATGGCTCCGGCGGCTTCGGCCGCCGCGCGGACGGCGGTGTCGCCGTCGTTCGCCGAGCCGAGGGTGATGTTCTCCCGACAGGTGAGCGGCCATCGGGTGTAGTCCTGCGGGACCATCGCGAGTCGTGCCCACACCGTGGCGGGATCCGCGTCGGCCAGGTCGACGTCGTCCCAGGCGACGGTGCCGGAGCTGGGCAGGTAGAGGCCGGTGAGGAGGTGCGCGAGGGTCGTCTTCCCGGAGCCGTTCTCCCCGACCAGGGCGATGACTTCACCGCGCTTGATCTCCAGGTCGACACCGCTCACCGCCGGTGCGGTGGTACCGGGGTAGGTGAAGCTCAGCCCACGGGCGGCGATGACGTCAGGTCCGCTGTCCGGGATGGCGAGCGTGCCTCGGTGCGTACGGTGGGCGCGGGCTTCGGCGAGGAACTGGATCCAGTCCTCCAGGTAGAGGCTCGTGCGGAAGAGCCGGGCCCCGGCCTGCGTCATCCCGGCGAGAGCACCGTTGGAGGTCCGCAGCGCGAACAGCGCCGTACCGGCCGCGGCGAGATCGATCCGGCCCGCGGCGACGAGTCCGGCCAGCGCCGCCCAGGCGGCGGCCATCGCCAGCGCCGATACCGCGTCCCCGGCGAGCTGGGTACGCAGCGCGCGCAGCGCGGCGGCCAGTCCTTCCTTCTCCAGCCGGTCGGAGACTTGGCCGTAGCGGTGGGTGAGGAAGCCGCCCATCCCGCAGGCTCGGATCTCCGCCGCAGTGTTGCGGTCGGTGCAGTAGCCCCGCAGCAGTGTCCGCAGGCGGCTGTCGGAGAGGGTGGCGTGCACGGTGGCGTGCTGGATCCGCGCGGCCTTCACGGCGGCCCACCCTCGCGGGAGGGCGGCGAGGAGCAGCAGACCCAGCAGCACGGGGTGGAGGGCGCTGAGTACGGCGACGGCCGCGGTCATCTGCGCGAGGGAAGAGATGAGGGCCTGCGCGTCGATGACGAGGTCGCGGGTCAACTCCGCGCCCTTGCCAGCGGCTTCGAGGTTGTCCTCGAAGCCGGGGTGTTCGTACGCGGACAGTTCGACCGCCGCAGCAGCGCGCAGCACTTCGAGGTCGGCTTCGCGGGCGCAGCGCGGCCCGAGCCGCGCGGCAGCCGCGCGGGAGGCGGCCTCGGTGAGCGCGGCGCCGGTGAGGCAGACGGCGACCGTAACGGTCGCGGGCACCGCTTCGGCAAAGAGGGGGCGGACGTGGTGGTCGTCGGTGTAGGCGGCGAGGATGTTCAGCAGGGCGCCGATCACCCGGGTTGTCATCGCCAGAGCGACAGCCGCGAGAACGGCGGTCAGGGTCTGCGCGGTGAGCATGCCCACCAGAGCGCGGCGGTCGGCCCGCCAGCCGAGCCGTACGGTGGCCCGCAGTGTCGCGGGCAGCCGGCGGGCCATCGTCAGAGTGCTCACCGCGGCGCTCGCGGTGTCGTGCTGGCCTATCTTGAGGCGCATCTCCGGAGCGGCGCCGGGAGCGGGAGCGTGTGCTGTCACCCGGCCTGGTGTACGGGCCCGCCGGGGCGCCGCGCACCGGGATTACCCGCCGCCCTCACGCAAAAGGCCAGGCAGAACACCCGGCGCGTCAACGTGGCGCCCTATCGGTTCACTCTTGCGGGTGGTGGTGTCGTGATGACGGGGACCCAGGGCCGTACGGGGTTGTTCTGGTCCGGGCCGTCCAGCCCGAGCGCGCCGCCGCCTTCAACGACTACCCAGGCGTGCGCCTCGTTCGGCAGGGGCCGGGCACCGAGGACCCAGTGGACCCGGCGCCCGCACAGCGCGGCGGCGAGCACGGTGGCGAGGGACATTTCCATGCAGGCGATCCGGCCCGGCCACCACGCGGGCCGGACCTCGACCACCGCCCGGTACAGTATCTCCGCGTGATCCCCGCGCGCGGCCGGAAGGCGGCGGAGCGGGACCAGGGCGCGCAGGAGGCGGCGCAGCGGCAGCCGGAGCGCGGCCAGCGAGGCGGCCAGCCCCACCAAAGCCACTGCCCTTATACGCAGGGGGAGTTGGCTGTTTCCCGGCGTGATGGGGTCTGTCCAGCCGGCTCCGGGCCGGGGACTTGCGCCGCCAGGCCGTACGGCGGTCTTCACAGCGCGGTGGTGGGTGGCGAGCATCCCCTCACTGGTCAGCCGATTCACTGTCTGGGACACGGCGGCCTGGACCTGTTCGCGCTGGTAGCCGAGACGACACAGTTCGTCGACGAGCTGAGGCAGCCGTCCGTTCAGGGCGGCCTCCCAGATATTGCGGGTGTCCCGGTCCAGCCACGCCCAGCACCCCGTTGCTTCCACGAGCACCGCGGTGGTGTCGTGGCCAATGCTTCGGCGGTGTACGCCGTCCGGCACGCTCAGCACCGTGCACCCCCGGCGGCTTTGATGTCGTGGTCGGACAGCCACCGACTGGCGGCAAAGAACTGGTCCAACGCCGCGAGCGGAGCCCTGGCGTCACCGGAGCCAGCCGAGTTCAGCGCCCCCGTCACCGCGCCGGGATCGATCAGCCCCGATTTGGTCAGGGGACTGGAAAGGATCATCCGCGTCAGCATGTGACGGTTGGCCCGCATCCCCGCGATCAGCAGGGGCGTGAAGTTGCCCTTCGAACGGCGGCCGGTCAGCCAGGTCGGCAGGTCCGGCCGGGCAGCGGCCAGCAGCGGTTTGTACACCCCGGTCTTACGACGCTCGTGTGCCGGAATCGACAGGCATGCCCGTACGACGGTGTTGTCCAGGAACGGATGAACCGGTCGTACCCGCAGCGCGGCGTACAGCGGCATCTCGTCCCGGGCCGTCTGCCCGTTGAATCGCAACGCCGCCCAATCCTCCCACTCTCCCGCGTCCACCGGAGGGTGTGCTTCGCCAGATTCCCCGAGGAGATGGGCTACTTGCGCGCGGCCGCGGGGCGTCAGCCAGGAGACTGCCGGGCCCGTCCGGCACCAGCCCCACACCTGCGGCGCCGGGGCGGCTTGTCCCGCCCGTACGGACGTCGCCGCCCGGTCGAGAGCGACAGCCCGCCCGTCCGGTCGGGCAGCCTCCTTCACCGCCCGCCAGATCGGGCCCGGCGCGCAGTTCCGGCGCCTCGCCCACGCGGTCACCTGCTCCTTGGCCCGCCGATGTTCGCCGCGCTGCACCAGCGACACGAACGCCGCGCTGGAGGACTCCAGGACCACGTCGCCGCCGTGCCCGGTCAGGTGCACCGAGGAGAAGCCCGCCACCGGCGCCAAGTAGTCGGCGTCCAGGCCCGCCGTCGCGGCAGACAGCGTGGGCCCGTACGTCGCCGCCGGCGGACGCGCCGAGAAATGCCACGTCTGTGGGCCACCCGCCGAGACGATGTACTCAGCGCCGGCCGTCTTCGCTACCCGCGCGGCGAACAGCAGGTCCTCCTGGTCGGAGAGCGGACCGCCGTAGGTCACCGCCCGCACCGGCCGCCGCTCAGCGGCCGTCAGAACAACCGCAGAGGAATCGAGACCGCCCGACAGATCCGCGCTCACACGCTCATCCACCGCCGCGTAGCCCTCGACCGCACCCCGCAGCGCCGCACCGACCGCCTCCGAGCCCTCCCGGAAGGACCGCTCATCGCCCAGACCCCGTACGTCGACCAGCTCGTACCCGCCCCTGGTCATCAGCAGCCCGTAGCCGCCCGGCACCAGTCGAACCCGCTCGAACAATGACCGCTCCGGCCAGTGCTCATCCCCGGCAACGATCTGCGCGGTCAGCAGTCCCAGGTCCGGGCCCGCCCCCAGAGCGTCCGCGAGTATCTGCGCTCTCGACGCCCACCCCAGCCCCGTGCCGGTTTGCGCGAAGAACAGGCCGCGTACGCCGGCCAGATCACCGGCGACGAACGTACGGTCCCCGCTCTGCGCGACCACCCAGTAGGACCCGTTCCACCGCGTCAGGTCCGCCCACCGCCCGGCCCGCACCGCCGCGAGGCCAACGCCCAGCTCGCCCTGCGATACGCGGAAGTCCCCGGCGACCGCCAGGAACACCCCGGCGTCGGCCATCACCCTCACCGGCGTGCCAGCGCCGGACCACACCGCCCGGCCAGCATCCGCCGCAACCGCACCCGGCCCCGGCACCAGACCCACTCCACCCGCCACCCACACGTCTTCCACAGCTGCTCCGCCCTGATCGACACGTACGAGAAAGGCGGCGCAGCCCACCTCACGGTGGACCGCGCCGCTGTCACCTCACCTGCGGGCAGGTCAGTTCTCGAACCAGTTGGTCTTGTCGGAGTCGTTGAAGTTCTGGCGGCCGAGGGTGACGTCGGCGACGGGCGCCGTCGTCATGGCCGGGACGAACAGAGGGCTCTCGTCCTCGACGGTGACGGGAGCGGTCGTGGTCTCGTTCATGTCTGCCTCCACAGCAGTGGGATGAGAGCCGGATTCCGGAAGAGACCCGGCGCGGAACGTGGCGGTACGGCCTCGGCGACTGCCGAGGCGGGGTCCGGGGGCTTCTAGTAGCCCTCGTACCAGTTGCTCGCGTCCTTGTTGGTCTGGGCGCGTCGGCCGAGAGTGACCTCGGCGACCGCGGCAGTGGTCATCACCGGCGCGAACACCGGAGCCGTCTGCTCGGGTGCGTCTTCGCTGGAATCGAGCATGCCAACCTCCTTGTTGGTACGGGGACTTGCTCGCATTCGGCTTCCACTTCGCCGGGGCGTCACCAGATCACCAGAGTTCGGAGCTGATCGGAATTCGGTGAAGTACGGCGTTCTACGGCGGTGTGGCCGGTGTGAGACCGGCGCGGCCCTCGGCGGTTTACGGCGAAAAACCGGAGCCTGTTCCCGCCGTACGCGAACGCTTCTACGCTGGAGGTTTCGGCGGCATTTGGAGGCGTCCATGGGAAGGCCCCCGATCGACCGGCGGCCCAATGACATGCTGGCGCACTGGCTCAGCCGCGCGTCCATGTCGAACGTGGAACTCGCTCGTTCGGTCACGGCGCGCGCGGTCGCGAACGGGGAGAGGAACATCAATCCGGACGAGAGCCGCGTCAGGCGATGGCTGGCCGGCGAGACCCCCCGGGCCCCGGTACCGGCCCTGATCACCGACGTCATCAGCGAGCGCCTGGGCCTCCGCCTGGCCTGCGCCGACCTCGGGTTACCGGGCCCCCGGAGTCCTGTCTCGGCGGACGGTCCGGATCTGCCCTGGCAATCAGGGAGCACCATCGACGCCATCGCGCATCTCACCCGGAGTGAAATCATGCTGCCGCACACCCGCCACAGCGCGGACGCCGCGCACGTCCACCGCGCCGAACGCCTCCTGAGCCCGCTTCAGCAGTGGGTCACGTCAACACCGTCACCGTTGGCCGAACGCCCGGCCGAGCAGGCTCCGTCCGGCCGGGTGGGCATGAGGCAGGTCGAGGACATCCGGGCCGTCACCAGCATGTTCCGCGACGCGGACAACCGCCACGGCGGTGCCCTCTCCCGGACCGCCGTCGTCGCCCAGATGTCCTCGGCGAACGCCCTGCTCGATTCCTGCTCCTACACCGAAGCCACCGGCCGCGCCCTCTTCTCCGCCGTCGCCGATCTTGGCAGCGTCGCCGGCTGGATGAGCTTCGACGCAGGCATGCACCAGAGCGCCCAGCGCCTCTTCGTCACCGCCCTCCACGCGGCGGCCGAGGGCGGAGACCGGGCGGTGGGCGCGCACATTCTCCAGTGCATGGCCCGTCAGATGTCCCACCTCAATCACTACGAAGACGCCCTCGACCT
This sequence comes from Streptomyces sp. NBC_01317, assembly GCF_035961655.1. NCBI lineage: Bacteria > Bacillati > Actinomycetota > Actinomycetes > Kitasatosporales > Streptomycetaceae > Streptomyces > Streptomyces sp. NBC_01317. Next base: position 1,842,492 of record NZ_CP108393.1, read on the forward strand.
GGTCGCCCTCGCCCAGTACGGAGCACGCCGCCAGATCTCCCCGGCGACCAGCTCCATGCTGGCCTCCCTCGAAGCACGGTTCCACGCGATCCTCGGGAACCTGGACGAGAGCGAGCGCGCGGCGGGGACAGCCGAGGAGATCTTCGACCGGATCAATCCCGCCGACGAGCCGGTGCACATGGCCTTCTTCGACGCCGCCGAACTGTCCGCCACCGTCGGAGTGGCCCACCAGATCGCCGCCAAGAAGAGCCAGGGCACAGACCGCACACGCCGGGCCGAGAAATCCCTGAACCTGATGGGCCACGCCCTCAGCCTGCGGCCCGAACACCGCGTACGCTCCAAGGCCTTCGACCACCTCGGCCTCGCCCGCACCCACCTGGCGGTAGGAGAAGTCGAAGGCGCTCAGGAAGAGGCCGACACCGCGCTCACCCTGTTCGGAACGATCAGCTCAAGGCGCGTCGCCGACCGCCTCATCGAACTCCACGACGAGGCAGAGCCGTTCGTGGGCAATCCGGCCGTTTCCGATATGCGTAGCCGTATTGAGCAGGCGGTGTCTGACGCGGTGTGACCGGTTACGACTTGTAAGGAACGTCGAGCATGACGCGTGGCGGCCAGAAGCTTGATCCGGTGGAGGCACCGAAGCCAGGCCCTCGGACTCTTGGCGCAGGACTCCGCAGTCGCAGATCCTGCGGATCGCGTCGCGCTGCCTCGCGAACAACGTCGCCCCGGCCGCGCATACTTCCCCTCAGAAGGACTTCTCGAACCCATGTGTGCCGGATGCCCCGTCCCGCCTCACGACGGTGACAGGCCATTAGCACAGATCAACGACGGCATAGACGATCAGTCCGGACCAACTCAGGAGCGCTGCTCACCACTGCGCTCCAGGGACTTTTCAGGGACTTTCAGTGCCGTCCAAGGGACTTCTGAGGGACTTTTCGCCGCCTAACGCGGCAAGCCACCGAAAGACCGGAAAGGGCCTCCGACGCAGGTCAGATACGGCAGCTGTAGATAGCTGTTGTTGAACCTTTCTGATCATGGTGTGGTGTCGGCGTACGCGTGCCAGCGGCGGGCGCGCTGTTGGTGTCGGCGGCGCCAGGTGGACCACCACAGCAGGTGGTCGCGGTCTCGTCTGGGCGGCGGAAGGACCAAGGCCCGTAGCAGGTGGAGGAGTTCGTGGCTGCTGAGGGGGACGAGGTCGGCCTTGTGGGGATCGTCGCGGGTGGTCTGGGTCCACGTGGACGGCGGGCCGTTCCCTTGTGGCCCCCGGTGCAGCGCGTGGCTGCACCGGGGGCCGATCGCCTTTGGGCGTCTACTTGATCCGTTTCGGTGCTGGTCCCGGGGCTATCGGTCGATGCCGAGGTAGCGGGCGAGGTGGACGATGATTTCTTGGGTGTATGGGGTGAGTCGGTACAGCGTTTTGCTGATCAGTTTGGTGGCGGCGGTGGTGAGGTTGGCGAGGCTGGCGGTGTTCGTCGGTACGTTCTTGATGTCGGGTTCGAGGGTTTGGACGAGGTCGTAGATGCTGGCGAAGCCTTCGCTCTGCAGGGCTTTGGCGAGGGAGGCGGGGGCGTTGGGGGTGGCGGCGGCGGGGTCGAGGAGGCGGCTGATGAAGGTGACCCGGTGGAAGACGCGCCAGCAGGGGGGTTTCTGGTCGGCCTGGTGGGCTTGGCGCAGGGCGGCGGCCTGGGGTGAGGTGGCGAGCCAGAGCGGGTCGATGACCTTGCCGTAGAAGTCCTCGAAGTTGTCCTTGGTGACGTCGAGGTAGAAGGTCATGAAGCGGTAGGCGTCGACCCGGCCGGGGGCGTTGACGGGTTGGTTGGTGGTGGGGTCGTAGACGGGGGTTCCGCTGCTGGTGTAGCGCTGGAGGTCCCGGCCGCCGGGGCATTCGACGTCGAGCCCGAACGTCTTGGTGGAGGTCTTCGACCTGGTGCGGGTGACGCTGCTGCCGCCGGACATGCTGGCCTCGAAGCCCATCTTCGCGCCGCCCGCCGCGCCCTTGAGTTCGAACATGGCGCCGCCGCTGATGGTGCCTTTGATGGAGTAGGAGCCGCCGGTGGTCTCGGTGACCGTGTCGGTGGTCTCGTTGGACTCGGCGAAGAAGCCGCCACCGGCGGTCCAGACGTAGGTGTTGGCGAGGTTGCGCCGGGCGGAGGACTTGCTGGCGATCTCCTTGACCTTCTCGGTAGTCCGGTCGGGGGCGTGGGTTTCGGTGGAGACCGAGTCGTAGAAGCTCTGCAGCTGTTGGGCCTGGCGTTCGACGCGGCGTTTGAGGGCGTACGCCTCGCGGGGTTTGAAGTAGCTGTACTCGGCGCCGTCACCGGCGGTGGGGTAGTGGGCGGGGTCGGAGAAGGGGCCGGTGAGGCCGTAGCCGACGAGCCCGTCGAGGGTGCCCTGCTTGGTGTACAGGGGGTTGATCTGGAATTCGATGATGTTCCAGTCGCGGGGGATGTCGGGGTTGGGCATCATCCGGTAGGCGACGAGCGCGCCGGTGTGTTCGAGGCGCAGGGCGAAGACGTCGGCGGTTTCGGACTGGACCAGGGCGTAGCCGGTGTTGGCCGGTACCCACCGCTGGCCGGCGGCCGGGTTGAGCGGGTGGTTCGGGTCTTCCCACGCGCCGCTGAGCGCGACGGCGCTGGTGCGGGTGGTGTTGCTGCCTTCGGAGACCTCGGCGTCGCTGGTCCAGCCGTTGGAGTAGTCGAGGCCGAATTCGAGGTTGCCCTCATTGGCGAGTTTGAAGACCGGTTGGGCGGTACCGAAGCCGAGGGGTGCGGTGATGCCGAGGACGTCGGCCGAGACCTCCCAGGAGAACTTCATCTTCGCCGAGACGTCCATGCTGGTCTCCCGGCTGGACGACAGGGTGTTGGTGACCTCTTCGGCCTGGACGAAGGAGACCTTGGTGGCGTCGACGTAGTCGTCGGTACCGGGTCGTTTGACGAGGTTCTCGGAGGGGACCGGGGGTGCTCCCTCGATGTAGCCGACGAGTTGCGGGTCGAACTGGGCCTGGCCGACCCAGGTGCTGGCGAGGTTGCCGACCTTGTAGCCGGTCACCAGGTACCAGAGGCCGTCCTGCTGGTAGGTGTAGCAGCGTTTCATCACCCCGCGTACGCCCCGGTGCGGGACCCGTTGGACGTCGGCGTACTCGACGACCGCCGGTGCGGTGCTGATCAGTTGGTGGAAGGTGGTGCGGATGCCGGTCAGAGCGGAGCGGACCTCGGCGGTGTCGGTGGAGATCGGTGCGGTGGACAGCACGACGGTGGGCTCGCCGCCGCTGGTGGTGGTCAGGTTGATCCCGCGCGGTCCGGCGTCGAGGACCGGGGCGCCGGTGACGGTGGAGGCGGCGTCGAACGGGTAGTAGCAGACCAGGTCTTCGGACTCGCCGCGCAGGCGGGTGAAGACGTTGTCGAGGATCTGTTCGCCGGTCCTCGCGGTCTGCCACACCCGGATCTCGTCCAGGTTGCCGGCGAAGGCGTCGCGCAGGGTGTTGTCGGTGGTGCTGACGCCGCCGACGGTGAACTGCTCCGGGCCGTAGCCGGCGGTCACGACGGTGTCGGTGGCCGGGACCGGGTCGGCGGGGGTGGCATCGCCGTCGTGGTAGAGCCGGAACAGGTTGGCGCCCGGGTCGGGTGTCTTGACCCAGGTGGCGCCGTGCAGGCGGCCGGTGTAGGTGCCGGCGACGTCAGCGGTGGTGTTCCCGGTGTCCTCCGGGAACGTCCACTGGGCGACCAGCCCCGGCGTGGCTTCGGTGACCGCCACGCCGATCTTCGCCGCCTCCCGCGCCACGCTCCACAGCCGCACCTCGCTGATCACGCCGCGCAGCCCGTAGCCGGTCTGGCCGCTGCGGCAGCGGCCGATCTCCAGGACCTGGTCATTGCCCGTCTGCGCCGTGCCGTTGAGAGTGGCGCTGCCCGCCGCCGCGCCGTTGACGTAGAACTGGATGTCGCAGGCGTTGAAGTTGCTCGGGTTGGGTTTGCGGGTGACCGCGACCCGGGTGAACACGCCGGCCTGAAGTCTGGTGGTCGAGACGGCAACGCCCGGCTGGGCGGCTGCGGTGTTCTCGTAGGTGAAGGCGAGCGCCCCGTCGGGCTGCACATAGAGGTTGTACGGCACGGTCCCGCCGGCGCCGTCGGCCAGGCCGCCCTTGCAGACCAGGCCCTGAGTGTCGCCGAGGGTGTCGAGCCGCAGGGAGACCTCGATCGTCACGTCGCCGGTGAGGTTGAGGGCGTCGGCGCGGCCCGTGTCGAGCCACGCGGCGCCGTCGAAGCGCAGTGCCCAGTCCTGCTCGAATGCCGCCGCGAGGTGGCTCCACTGCCCGGCAGGGTAGATGTCGCGGCTGCGGACGAGCTGGTCCCCGACCCCGGCGAGGACCTTGTATCCGGGGAAAGCGGAGCCGACGACCTTGGGGTTCCCGGCGATTGTCGCGTTGTTGCCCCGCCCGGTCAGGTCCGTGGTCCGCCGGCCGAGGAAGTTCCAGTAACCGAGCAGCCCCGTCTCCCGGCCGGTCAGCCGGCGGTCCTTGTCCGCCTTCAGCTCCTCCGCGGTTCGGGCGCGCCCCCAGACGCGCACCTCGTCCATATGGGCGTATGCCATGCCGGTGGCGGCTTTGCCGAGCCAGAGCTTGCCGGTACCTGAGAAGTGGCCGGCCGCGGTGTCGCGAGCGACTTCCACACCGTCCCGGTAGATGATCTGCTGACGGTTGGTGCCCTCACGGTCGTACACGCAGGCCCAGTGGTGCCAGTTCTGATCGCTGTAGCTGGTCGGGACTTCCACGCTGTCGCCCAAGAAATCCATCATGAAGCCGTTGTTGGCGCGGAACCCGATGTGCAGGGCCTGGTCCGTTGTGCTTCCGGCGCCGAGGCCGACCATGAAGTCGTTCCGGCCGGTCGCCAGGCGCTTGGCCCAGAACTCCACGGTGAAGGAGGTGCTGGTCAGGTTGATGCCGGTGCCGCAGTCGAGGAAGTCGTTGCTTCCGTTGAACTCGAGCGCCGAGGGGTAGGGCGCGCTGGAGACGCCGAGGGTGTACCGGGTGGCAGGGGTGCCGGGCAGGCTGGCGTGCACGATGCGGGTCTGCGGGCCGATGGACCCCGGGTTGGCCCAGGCTTCCAGGGTGAGGTCGCCGCCCATCGCCGCCCGGGGACGCTGGGCCGCGGGGAGAGCGAGCCGCTTGGTGCCGTCGAAGGCGAACGCTCGCCCGGGGGCGTGGCCCCGCCACCTGTTGCCCCGGCCGGCGACAACGTCTGCGGCCGTGCCGTCGGGGACGGTACCGGTGGCGTCACCGGCATCGACGGCGACGATCAGCGAGCCGTTGTCCAGGCGCTCCCCGAGACGGCCGGCGACGGCGGCGGTGTAGTTGTAGACGACCGTGCGAACCGGCGCGCCCGCCGGGACGGCGGCCGGGTTGACGGTCAGGGTGAAGGTGGTGGCGCCGACGAGCGCGGCGTCGCGCAGCGTGTGGACGACCCCTGCGACGCTGACCTGGGCGCTCGCGGCCAGCGCCACCGACAGCGGCGCGGCGAGGGTCACGGTGGCGGCCTGGACCGAGGCGACCGCGCCCAGCGGATCCCCGGTCGGGGTGCCGTTGAGAACGGCCGCGAACAGGTCGGCACGCCGGGGCACCAGAGCAAACGTCTCGGTGTGGGTAGTGCTGGTGACCGTACGGGTGATCGTCACCGTGCATCGGTCGGCGTCCGGGCCGGCGGAGACGGTGAGGCTCAGCTCGGGCAGGGCGACCCCGATGTCCCGGCTGGCCAGCGTCAGCCGGCCGGAGGGCAGCGTGATCTGCTTGGTCGCCCGGGAGGCGGTGACGTCGTAGTACACGGAGAAGAACTGCCCGTCGACACCGCGGAAGTACAGCACCACGTCACCGGTCGCGCTGTCGAGCAGGACCGGGGTGTCCTGGCTCCACGCGAACGCCAGCACCGCGCCGAAGACGCTCAGCCCGGCACTGTCGACCGAGACCGTCGGCATCGCCAGGGTCACGTCGTCGCCGCCCTGCAACCCGCCGCTGAGCACGGCCAACCTCGCCTGCTGGTCGGCCAGCAGCGTCTGGTCCCGGGCCAGTTGCGCCCGCGACTCCTCCTGACTGCTCAGCGCCGCGTTGTAGGGGCCGGCCACCGACCCCAACGCTCCCAGCAACTCGCTCGCACGGGGCGAGCGATCGAACGGCGATATCCAGCCTCCCTGGTCGTAGCAGTAGCCGGAGTTCACGAAGCTCCAGTACCTGTCGTTCCAGTACTGGTACGACGGCTGAAGCTTCCGCGCGGACTGCTCCGCCTCGTCGAGGAGACGTTGGGTCGCGACCATCCTCGCCTGCGTGGTCGTGACCGCGGTCTGGGCCGCGCTGAGCAGATCCATGTCGCTGGTCGGGTTCGGGCGCCCGATAGTGGACAGCGTCACCGACCGGGGCACCCGCGCGAGCCGCCCGTCGGCCGCGAGAGCCAGATCGAGGGTTGCGAGCAGCGGGCTCCCGCTCGGGACGGCGGTCTCGACCGTCGGGCACGCCAGCAAAACCCTCGCCTGCCGCTTGGCCGCGCTCGGCCGGTCGGCGTAACCGGCGGCAGTCTCCTCCTGCTGGAAGTACAACACCGCCGACACCCCGGAAACCAGCGACCGGCCCGCGAAACCGAACGTCTCCCTCGACAGGCCCGGACTGTCACCCACCGGCGCACCCGAGGTCAGCCACACCGCGCGACCCCGGACGGTTCCGTCGAACCCGTTGTCGGTGTGGTCGGCGACGCTGCTCCCACCACCCTCGTCCAAGCGGTAGTAAGTGACCAGCCCCGGCTCGACCCCGGCCAGCCGGCGACGGAAATCCCGAGTCAGGTCAGCGGCCGGCCGCGCCTTGCTCCAGACGCGCACCTCGTCGAGGTTCCCCTTGAAGAACTCGGTGGCGCCGGTTCCCGACGGCCGGGCACCGACAAACGTCACGACTCCCGAAGGAGCGGAAGGGGTGAACGACATGGGCCCGGAGGCCACCTCGACCCCGTCCACGTACAGCCGGCCCTTGGGTGTCGTGCCGCTCTCGAACACCGCCGCGACGTGGGTGAAGCGGTTGGTCGACACCGCCGCGTTGGGCGAGGTGACGGTGTTCCCGGCTCCGGGATGGGCCAGCGCGAGGGCCCCGGAGGCAGTCAGCCGCAGCGTGAACGATCCTGCCTGCGTCCCGTCGCCGGCGGCCACGATCACCCCACCGGCCGTGGCCGGGCTGACCCATGCCTCCACCGTGTAGCCACCCTGCAACCGCGTACTCGGCCCGCTTCCCAGGTCGACGTAACCGTCCTGTCCGTTCAGCCCCAGTGCCGCCCCCGCCCGGTCGGTCGGCAGCGGAACCGGCACCAGCGGCTTCTTCGTGAACGGATCCACCCCGGGCTCACGCTCCAGCACTGAGGCCGCGTACCGGGGGTCAGAACTGGTGTAGAACTGGGTGCCCGCGAGGTTGAAGAGCCCGTCGTCGGCCCGCTCGACGTTGAACGAATCAAGCCGGCCCGTCACCTTGTTCACCGCGAACAGCTGCCACCGCGACACACCGTCGACCTGGGTGGGCAGCAGCATCACCGCGAACTCACCGTCGGCGACGTTGCGGACGAAGGACAGCTGCCGGGTCGGCTCGTAGAACGGGTCGCCGTCCAGGTCCCTCGTACCGAGCGTGTCACTGCTGGACGCGGGCACGGTCTTGCTCCGGCTGCGCTGGTAGCGCACCTCCAGCACCGGTTTCACCGTCGCACCCACCTGCACGAACCGGTCGCACAGCATGGTGTTGGTCACCAGAGGCACCTTCGCGCCGGCCGTCCGCGCGTAGTCCGTCCGGGCCGCGTCCCCGGACGCGCCGCCGCCGGTCAAGCGGAACAACGCGTCCGGATGCGTCTCGTCCACGGACTGGCGGAACAACAGCAGGTACCGGCCGTCGGAGACAACCTGGAACGGCGCCTGACCACCCAGCCGAGCCGTCGTGGACAGGAACGGATCCAGATCCTCGGACTGTAACTGCACACCGCCGGACACCTCGGCCCGCCCACCCGACCGCACCGCCGGCACCTCAACCGTCTCACCATCACCGAAGCCGACCTCGGTCACCTCGGCCGGGAACGTGAGCAGCGGCGGATTGTCGGCCCAGTACGAACTGTCGATCTCGCCCCGCTCGCGGCTGCCCAGATCCAGGTTCAGCACGCTGTAGTAGATACGCCGGGAGTCGTCCATGGCGAACGCCACCGTCGCCCCCTGGTGACGCACCATCGTCGTGTACACGTACTTCCTGTCGCTGTACACCCTCACCAGATTCTTGTTCGGCACTCACAACCTCCAACTCGACGGCCCACGCACGTGGGCATGAGAAACGGCGGGATCAGCTCATGCACTGAACCCTCCTGGCGAAAACCAACTACCTGGGCATCCGAATTGACCATCCGGAACCCGTGGAGCCGCGACGAAACGACGCCACACATATGAAGCACGTGCGGCGGAAGACTTCTGACCGATCGAGAAAAATTCGGAATCTTGTTCGACGAATCTTGCCCGGACCAACTGAAAAGCTCCGAAGCAAAGCCCACACGCGCAAAGCGGATCGGCCCGCACTGCGCGGACGACCGTTTAGGTCACTCGGTGAACATCGAATACGGCCAGTGGATCAAGAGACATCATGGTCGCCCCCGGGTGGCGACCACAATCGAACACCCGGCTCATTTCTTTGACGGAGGGCAACTTCCGTGAAGAGAGGCTAAGTCGACCTGTTCGATGTCGTTCGATTTCGATTCGGCACGAAATGACGATACGAGCGGTCGACGGCTCGGGCCGTTGAGCTCTGACGGGTCGCCCCCTCGCGACTTCTTCGCCGACCATCCCCATAGCCGACCATATTCTCTGCCCCTCCCCCGAGCAGTGTCCCCGATTCTCGGCTGCCGAGTTGCTGTGCGTCAAGAGGCGGTCGGCTCAGCGTCACAGTCCATTTTTCCCCCGATATTTTATCGCATGGTGCGTCCTTGGTTCGGCGGTGTTGGTTCTCGCCAAGATGCGATGTTCCGGTTTCATGTCGGTGGAATGGTGTCAGTGACGGCACGTCAGGTGTGGGGGGGTTTGTGCTGGTGGTAGCGAGGTTGGGGGATCGGGTCACTGACATGGGGTGGTACATGGGGGTCATGTCGCTGACACGGAGCGGTACACCCCCTTGTGCTCCGCTGTCATGGGAACGGCACTTCTGATCCTTGAGCGGCTGTGTGGCGGCATCGTGGGCTGGTATGGAGAACGGTGGCGTTGTTGGTGCGGGCGGCGGACTGCCTGTGGCGTCGCGGGTGGCACTACGTGGTCCGGCGGTCCGGCGGCTGCTTGCGCTGCAGGTGGGGGGTGAGCTGACGGCAGGCCACGTCGGGGTGGCTGCGGTAGCGCTGGGGGTGGCGGAGCGCACGGTGTGGCAGTGGCTGGCCGCCGCTACTGAGAGCGATGAGGCCGCGGCTGCCGCTCCGGCGGACCGTAGCCGGGCCGGTGTGAGGTTCACGATCACCTCGGAGGTGCGCGGTCTGCTGGTGTTGTGGAAGGGGAACGTACGGGCGTCCACCGGGAATTGACGGTCCGGGCGGCCCGCCAGTCCCCGTCCGGTGCAGTGCCGTCGCTGACGACGCTGCATCGGGCGATCCGTCGTGATCTGTCACGGCAGCCGTAGTTCCGGCGTCTGGGCTGGTCAGCGCGCTGAGGGGCTGGGTGCGGGCATGGGTGCGGCCACCGCGATCATGAACGTTTGTGACGACGTATCAAGAGACGGTGGCCGCGGAGGCCACGATAGCCGAGCAGGCGTGGGCCGAGACGTTCGGGAGGGCGATGGCTGCGGTCGCGGGCTGTTTCGCGCGGCGCGAGACGCGAGCGACTATGGCGGAGCTGGTCGCGGGGCTGCTGATGGAGGTGGACACGCGCAACTGCTGGACGCTCGGGCAGGCGCTGGGGCACCCGGGTCCGCACCGGCTGCAGCACCTGCTCTCCCGGGCCCGGTTCGACCACGAACGGGCACGGGAGGAGATCGCCCGCCTGGTGGCCGGTGAACTCGCGGGCCAGGAAGTGGTGTTGGTGGCCGACGAGACAGGGGATGCGAAGTCCTCCACAGACTGCGTGGGGGCCGGCCCGCAGTACTCCGGTGCGCTCGGCGGCGTCGGCCTGTGCCGGGTGGCGGTGCATCTGGCGGCGGTCACCGCAACCATGAAGGTGATCGTGGACCGGGCCCTGTACCTCCCGGCGGACTGGGCCGCGGACGAGGAGCGCCGCGAGGTGGCCGGGGTCCCGGAGGAGGTCGTGTTCGCGACGAAACCACAGCAGGCGCTGTCCATGGTGACCGGCGTGCTCGCGTCCGGTCTCGATGCCCGATGGTTCGCAGGCGACGAGGTGTACTGCGGTCGTGAACTGCGCCGGGGAATAAGGGCGTTGGGCCTGGGCTACACAGTCGGTATCGCCGCGACCTACCAGGTCACCGACGGGGCCGGCCACCGGTGGGAGGCCCGCAAGCTGATCAACAAGGTGCGGCCCGAGCAATGGCTGCGCCGGCGGACAGGGCACGGCGCGAAGGGCACCCGCGAGTACGACTGGGCCTGGCTCGAGGTCCGCCCCGACGACACTCCCGGCGGGAACGGGAACGGGAACGGAAACGGGAACGCGGCTGGGGCTGGGGCTGGGGCTGGCACGAGTGTGCTGGTCGCACGGCGGCACCGCTACACCGGCGAGGTGTCCTACTTCCGCTGCTGGGCACCCGGCGACGTCCCGCTCGGCACGCTGGTGGAAGTGATCTGCCGGAGGTGGCGGATCGAGGAGACCTTCCAACTCGCCAAGGGCTTCACCGGACTCGACCAGGGCCAGGTGACCTGCTGGAACTCCTGGATGCGCTGGTCACTGTTCTCCCTGATCGCCGCCGCCGTCCTCGCCCTCACGGCCGCAGCTGTCCATGATGGCTCCGAGCGGCAGCCCGGACTCGTCCCGCTGACCTGTCCCGAGCTCATCCGTCTCCTGCGGGCCATCGTGCTGTCACCACCCGCCCGCGACCGTGACCACGTCCTGCACTGGACCGCCTGGAGACGCCATCACCAAGCCGTCGCAACCGCCTGCCACCAGCAACGACACCGCCGCCACGACCAGCCGTGATCAAGAACTACAGCTGCCGTGTCAGAGGCCCTTTCCGAGGCAAAGCCGCAGGTGGCGGCAGACGAGTCGGGCTGTACGCCGGGTTCTGTCGCCCTCCCTGTAGGCGTACAGGCGTCGTCGTCGATTCAGACCTCGCGATCCACCGCCCGAGCTTCCAGCCATGCCTCTACCTCCGGCCAGCGGTAGCGCAAATGGCGACCTACCTTGTGGGCTCGCGGACCTTGGTGTCGGTGATTCCATATGTAGACCGTGTTCAGTGGCACGCCCAGGAAGTCGGCCAGTTCCCTAGCACTCAGCAACGGACAACGGCTCCCCGCGCCACTGGAGGCTTCTGTCGCACTGGCGGTGGTTCGACGCATAGGGACTCCAGAAGGGCTCGGAGCGGGCAGGAAAGAACCACGTGAGCGATAGTTCGCCGGGGTGGCAGACGGAACAGTGACACGGAATTCCAGCCGAACCAAATAGAAGAACTTTCGGCGAAACGCCTACGACTCCCCCGAACTTTCGGAAGACACCAGCGAATCCTCGGCGAGGGCTCGTCGAATCCTCGCAGACATGTGAGCGAGGATTCTCCGAGTGAGATCCTCCCCACCGCTCTGCACCCTTTGCCGCAAAGGCCCCAAGAATACGTTTGACATTTCCGCATCACCTGGATCAACATCCCATTAGCTCAGGACGCGACGAACGGGCACACAATCTCGCCGTCGATGAAGCACCTGAGACGGGAACCCACAAAGAGACTTCAAGACCCACCGGAAAGTAGGAGTTGCATCCATGCCGTACGACCGCTGGCACAAGTCGCGTCCGAAAGCCGGAGAGTCGGCCTGCCGGGAGCACGGCAAGGTCCCGACAGCGGATCACGGGGTCGGCAAGCGGTGGCAGGCCCGTTGGCGCAACCGGGAAGGTATCCAGCAGACGGAGTTGTTCCGCACCGAGACCGAAGCCCGCAGGCACGAGACCAAGATGCGATCCGGGGTGGACGACGGGTCGTACATCAACCCCCGCGCAGGAGAGGCCAGGGTCTCAGAAATCGCCCTCACATGGCTAAAGGGGCACGAGCACAAGAATCCGCGCACGTACCGCCGCTACAAGGAGCGGGTTCAGCTGCACATCATTCCTACCGCCGTTGGGAAGATGCGTGTGAAGGACGTGAAGCCGTCGTCACTGCTGAACTGGCTGCACGATCGCCGGCAACTGCTCGAAAGTTCCACGCTGCGCCTGGTCTTCGACAACCTTCGGGCCATATTCGACCTGGCTGTGGACGACAGCCTGATAGCCAAGAATCCCTGCCTGGCCAAATCAGTACAGGATGCCAAGCCGAAGCGAGGAGACGGCGGCCGGGCAGAGCTGACCCTGACATGGGAAGACACCGAGAAGATCCGTGCCGAACTTCCCGACCGCTACAAGGCACTCGTCGACTGCGGTCGCGGCCTGGGACTTCGCCAAGGAGAAATATTCGGCCTGTCGCCGGAAGACTTCGACTGGACGCATCCGGACGGCCCGATGGTGCATGTACAACGGCAAGTAGTCCACGACGGCTCGTTCCTGACGTATGCCCTCCCCAAGGGGGGAGACGACGATGACCCGAAGGACCGCTGGATCGAGCTGACGAATGACGTGGCCATCCCCCTGCGCGAACACATGGAGAAATACCCACCCGTCGAGGTGACCCGACCGTGGGGCCACAAGGGCGGCGACCCGGTCACGGTACAGCTGATCTTCTACACGCGGGAGAAGACCGCTATTCAGTCGAACTGGTTCAACTCCTACCGCTGGAAGCCCGCCCTGGCAGCAGCCGGCCTCATCAAGCCCCTTGACCCCGACGCGAAGGGGCGGTGCTGGGAGAAGTCCCGCGACATGATGATGCATGCCCTGCGACATCTGTACGCGTCGATGATGATCAACGGCGGGGTGGACGTGTACACACTCGCGGACCGGCTCGGACACGCCGATCCCGCGTTTACTCTCCGTAAGTACGTGCACCGGATCGTGGGAGCCGGTTCCAAGATCCGCATCGCGGTCCGGAGTGCCTACACGAGGGCCGCCTGACACCCGCACTGGTCAGCTTGTGCAGCATGCGTGCAAGATGATCTTCAAACGGCTCGTTTAAGCAGGTCAGAGAGGCCGTAGAGGAGTTCCGCGACATCTGACGCCCGAATGCCGCCGCACCCTGTCCGACCCGCCGTTCAGCGGGTCAGGGAGGGGTGCGGCGGCATCTCTGTTACGCGAAGGCCGCGTCGATGGCGGCGCTGCCCCGTGCGCCGGCTCGGCCTGCCGCTAAGCACCTTCCGGCGGCACCTGTGGGGACATGACCGCCCGTACGTCACCGAGGCCGGCGCCGGTGCCCACGCTCCGGTCCGGGCGATCGAGTCGGAACGGGCACGGGCGTACGTGCCGTTCCCGGGCGTGGTCACATCGGCTCGGGACGGCGTCCGCGGCTCCCGGCCAATGCCTACTTTGGCCGGAATTCGTCCCGCCCGGAGTTATGCGGGATACACACGGAGACCAATCGGCCGATTGGTTCGAATTTCAATTACGAAGAGTTTTCGGATAAAACCGCTAGGTCGGCCCTGCCGCATTCGAACAGCCAAAGATCCATTCCGCACGATAGGCCGTGCGCCGCCCCGTCGGTCCCAATGTGTCCGGATGACGGCTTATCTCCTCGGATTTTCTCTGGTTAAGTGGAATGCGTTGTGCCACACACCTATTGAGGAGGCCATATGGCCGAAGTCAGGAAGGTTGCCCGACCCGCGGTCACCGCGTCGTCACGGCCCTGCGCGTTCGTCTCGCCGGACAAGGGCAACGCACCGACCATCACCCCCGTCCCCCAGCAGGCGAAGGTCGACACCGTCGACACCACCCCTGCTGTGCTGCAGGAACAGTCCGCCTCCGCCTAGGTGCCCGGGCTGACAGCGGTTCCGCCCGGCCCGCCGGACCCAGGACCGTCGCGCGGACCGAACCTCTGAACGAGGTCGGTCCGCGCCCCAGGGGCCGTGGGCCGGCCGCACCGCGCGGCCGCCGTGAGAACGGCCGCCAGGAGAACGGCCGCGCCAGCACCCGAAAGCCGTGAGACGCAGGGAGAAGGCTTCAGAAATGCAGAATTCGGTGTATCAGTCCTCGCGCTATGTTCGCACCCTACGTACCGCCGGCGACCGGGATTTCACTTCTTTCGGAGGGCGCCTCAATTCCTTCGAGGGCGACGAGCGGACCATGGCCTTTCATTCGCTGTACGGGAATGCGCGGCTCGTCGACAAGGACGTGGTCGAACTCCTGCGCGAAGCGTCCCAGGGCCTCAGCGTGGACCGGCTGCGGGAGAGGATCGACGACGATTCACTGCGGGACCTCGTAGCGGCGCGATTCCTGGTCGAGGCGGGGCACGACGAGGCCGAGGAGATCGACGGCCTGCTGAAGAGCCGTCAGGACGCGCTGGGCACCGGCGTGTTCCACTCCTCCATCCAGCTCGTGCTCACCAACGCCTGCAACTTCTCCTGCCAGGGCTGCTTCGCCTACAACTTCGACGGCGGCGTGGAGGAGCGCAACACGTCCGGCGAGACCGTGAAGCCCGGCCCCGTGCTCGTGGAGCTGCGGCGCTCCCGCGAGGAGGACTCAGCCCCGGCCCACCAGGACTCGGGGCCCACGCTGGCGAGCGGCGACTGGAACCACGGCTCGGACACCGGCCGTAACCCGTCGATGCACATGTCGCGCGAGGTGGCCGAGAAAACGATCAAGGAAGCTGTCGCGTTACGCAAGGCCAATGGCGGCGGCCATCTGAGTGTGTCCTTCTTCGGCGGCGAGCCCACCCTGGCGCGGGGGACGATCCTGCACGTGCTGCGCACCTTCGGCGACAGCCACGACGGGGTGTCCCTGTCGTACGACCTGACGAGCAACGGCTCCCGCATCGACGACGAGCTGCTGGCGGCACTCGCCGAGCACCGCGTCGACACCACGGTCTCCATCGACTACCTGGTGCCGGAGACCGGCGAGTTCCGCGGCGGGCAGCAGCAGCGCACCGCGTGGCCCGTGGTCCGCAAGGCGATCCTCGACATGAAGGCCGCGGGCGTCCCGGTCAACATCACCACGGTCCTCTCCCAGTACACCTGGGAGAAGTGGGGCAACCCGCTGATCGACTTTGTCGCCGAGGCGGGTCTGGGCACCCTCGACGTCATCGTCTCCTTCCAGGCCAACGAGTTCTTCCAACGGCACAGCCCGCACGACGTGGCGCAGCGGCTGCTGGCCGCCGTCGACTACGGGCGCGAGCGCGGGGTGCAGCTCAGCGGGTACTGGTACCAGACCTTCCAGATGATCATCGATGAGGCCAAGTGGGCCGAGCAGGCCGACTACAAGACCTGTCCGGCGGTCGGCCGGCAGCTCTCCATCGAACCCAACGGCAGTGTCTTCGCCTGCAAGGCCACCGCCCGCACGCTGGGCACCATCGACGACTGGCGGGGCATCTTCGCCTCCCCCGCCTACCAGGACTACGGCATGCGCGCCTACACCAACGGCCCCGGCTGCCGCGGCTGCGAGCTGCAGGGCACCTGCTCGGGCGGTTCGGCAGGTGCCCTGGAGGAGGAGAACGGCTCGATCCAGGTGATGTCGCCCGGCTACTGCGGCTACATGCGCGAGGTGGTGCAGGGCCTCCTGGAGCGCCACCACGCGCTGAGCCTCGCCGCGCTGTCGTGAGCGGGCCCCCGGAGATCTCCCCGGCGTCCCGCGCGGGGCGGGCCGCCGGACCGCGGGTCCGCCCGCGGCCGGCCGAGGAAGGGTGACTGGTTCCATGGCGACGATCGGTATGCACTTCGGCCACGACGCGGGCGCGGCCCTGACCGACGCGAGCGGTTACCGGGTCATCGAGGCGGAACGCCGGCTGCGGCTGCGCCATGTGTGCGGGGGCAACGGCGACTTCCCGCACGCGGCGGCCGACTGGCTGGCGGAGCTGCGGGAACAGGCGGCGAGCCCGGTGACCCGGGTCGCGGTGGCCGACTGGTACACCCCGGTGTGCCGGGTCCTGCCGCCGGCGCTGGTCGAGTTGGTCAACGAGGACGCGCACTGGGCGGCCACGGGCGGAGCCGGACCCACCGACGCGGTGACCCGGGTGATCAAGCCGGTGGACTGGCCACTCGCCGCGGGCTTCGGGGACATCACGCTCGTCGCCGTACGCCATCACTACGCGCACGCCGCGCTCGCCTACTACACCTCCGGCGCTCGCAAGGCCCTCGTGCTGGCCCTCGACGGGACCGGCAACTACGCCGAGTGCGGCATGGTCTGCCTCGGCGACGGCGACCAGCTCACCCCGGTGATGTCGTTCACCAACCGCGGCGGCCCGCGCTTCGGCCTGGTCTACGAGGCGTTGGCCCGGCGGGTGCACGGCAGCCAGTTCGACACCGGCAAGCTGCTCGGTCTGGCGGCGGCCGGCGAGAGCGACCCCTCCCTCCTGCCGGTGCTGCGCGCCATGCTGGTCCCGCAGTCCACCCGGCGCGCCTCGCCCGACCTGTACGAGCGGTTGGACGAGGACCGGCTGACCGGGTCGGCGCTGCGCTACGCCGACACCTGGTGGGAGTACGAACCGGTCAGCGGCGGCTATCTGGACGCCGGCCTGGCCGATTCCTCGGACGACGACGTGGTGCACTCCTTCGGATCCGTGTTCCCCGACGAGATCCGCACCCCCGACGGCCGGACCACCGCGGTGGGGACCTCGCCCGACGAGCGGGTCTGCCGGGACCTCGCCGCCACCCTGCAGTCCGCCGTGGAACGGGATCTGACCCGGCTGTTGACCGGCGTCAGCCGGCGGTTCCCGAGCTACTCCACCCTCTGCTACGCGGGCGGCTGCGCACTCAACATCACCGCGAACAGCCGCCTTGCCGAGTCCGGGCAGTTCACCCGGGTGTCCATCCCGACCTGCTGCGACGACTCGGGCATCGCACTGGGCGCGGCCCTGGCCGTCGCGGAGCCGTCCGACCGCCCGGCCCTGGCGGGCCGCTCGGAGTGGGCGCGGCTGGCGTACGCCGGGCCGCCACTGGAGGGACTGGAGGGGCTGGAGGCACTGGACGAGCCGTCGCCCGGGGGAGCGTCGCCGGCCGGCGCGGCCGGGGCCGGCTCCGGACACGGGGCCGGCGAGCAGCCGGGCGACGGCCCGGGCGCGCGGCTGCGCGCTCTCGGGCTGTCCGCGCGCGCCCTCGCCGACGACGAGGAGCTGGTGGCGGCGGTCGCGGACCTGCTGGCCGAGCGGCGCTGCCTGGCCTGGCTGGACGGCGGCATGGAGACGGGACCCAGGGCGCTCGGACACCGCTCGCTGCTGGTGTCGGCGCACTGGAACGGCGCCCGCCGGCACATCTCCCGGACCATCAAGGGGCGCGAGTGGTTCCGGCCGGTCGCCCCGATCTGCCCGGAGGAAATCGCGGACCGCTATTTCACCGGCCCCCTGGACCACACCGACAGCATGCTGTTCGCGGTGCGGGCGCGGCCCGAGGAGTCCCACCGCCTCGCCGAGGTGCGGCACATCGACGGCACGGCCCGCCTGCAGACCGTACGGCCCGACACCCACCTCCTGCTGCACCGGCTGTGCCACGCGGTCGGCGACCGGACCGGGCTGCCCGTCCTCGTCAACACCAGTGCCAACGCAGGCGGCAGGCCCATCCTCAACCACCTCGACCAGGCTCTGGAGCTCCTGGCGGAGACGGAACTGGACGCCGTGGTGCTGCCCGGGCGCCGTCTGATCGTCCAGTGATCCCTGCCCGCCCGGCAGCGGGAGGGCCGCCGGAGAACGGCGGTGCGGTCCGGGCCCGCCCACCCCATCCCCACAGGCGCCGTCCCCCTGGAGAGTGCACGTGTCCACCACCCAACTGCGAGACATCCGCAAGACACAGCCGCTGCGCGTCCTGTCCCCCGCCGACTTCGCCCGGTGGACCGAGCAGGGTTACGTCATCGTCCGCCGGGCGGTGGCGCCCGAGACGGTCACCGCGCTCGCGGCCGGACTGCGTTCCTTCCTCGACATGCGCACGGACGACCCCTCGACCTGGACGTCCCCGCACACCGGCAACGACCGGCTGCCCGGCCACAGCGGACTGGTCGAGATGTACAACCACCAGGCGCAGTGGGACGTACGCCAGACACCCCGGGTGTACGAGGCGTTCACCGACGTCTGGGACCTGGACGAGCTGTGGGTGACCATCGACTTCGCCAACGTCAACCCGCCCAACCGGGGACAGCGCGCCTTCGACGGGTTCGTCCACTGGGACGTGGACACCTCCGCCGACCCGCTGCCGGTGAGCTGTCAGGCGGTGCTCTCGCTGACGGAGGGCGACGAGGAGATCGGCGGCTTCCAGTGCGTGCCCGAGATCTTCGCCGAGTGGGAGAAGTGGGTGAGCCGGCAGCCCGCCGACCGGGACCCCTTCACCCCGGACATCACCGGCTACTCGATCACCACCCCGGAGGTGGCACCCGGCGACCTGATCATCTTCAACAGCCTGCTCCCGCACGGCGTGCACCCGAACGTCTCCGAGGGGCGGGTGCGTATGGCGCAGTATCTGACGATGGCGCCGGCCTGGGAGGAGAACGCCGAACTGCGTGAGGCGCGGGTGGGGTTCTGGCGGGACCGGGTTCCGCCGCACCCGCCGGAGGGCGGGGCCCGCAAGCGGGAGGCGGAGCTGTACGGGCCGGCGCGCCTGACCGAGCTGGGCGAACGGCTGCTGGGACTGCGCGAGTGGCACCGGGGGAGCGTCGTTGGCTAGCACCGCCTCACCGAAGGCCCGCGCGGAGGGACGGGCGGACCTGGGCCGTCCGTTCCACTGGCTGTGGGCCTCCACCGCGGCCTCCAACGCGGGCGACGGCGTCACACGGACGCTGCTGCCGCTGCTCGTCGTCGCGCACCACCCCGATCCGGCGGCGGTCGCGGGCCTGACGGCTGTGAACATGCTGCCGTGGCTGCTCCTCGCGCTGCCGGCGGGTGTCCTGGCCGACCGGGTGGACCGGCGCCGCCTCGTGCTCGGCAGCAACGCGGTCCGGGCGGCGGCGCTGGCCGGAGCGGCCCTCGCGCTCGCGCAGGACCGGCCGCTGGTCCTGCTGTACGGGCTGGCGTTCGTGCTGGGCGTCGCCGAGACACTGGCCGACACCGCCGCCCCGGCGATGCTGCCGCGCCTGGTCGACGAGCGGCACCTGGAGCGGGCCAACGGGCGTCTGTCGGCGGCGCAGATCGTGCTCGGTGAAACGGCCGGACCGCCCGTGGCGGGTCTCCTCGCGGGGCTGGCGGCCTCCGTCGCGCTGGCCACGGGCGGCGCGCTGTACGCGCTGGCGGCGCTGCTCCTGCTGAGCCTCGTCCCGTCCCCCGGGAGCGCGCGGGCGCCGCAGTCGGGCGGGGCGCGCTCCGCGGAGGCGCGCGGAGAACGGCGAGGAGGTGTGCTCAAGGACATCCGGGAGGGCGTCGGGTTCGTTCTGCGCCACCGCACCCTGCGGCTCACCCTGGCCGCGAGCGCCCTGTACGGACTGGTCTTCTCGGCGACCTTCTCGATGCTGGTCCTGCTCAGCGACCGCACCCTGGGGCTGAGCGGCGCCGGGTACGGACTGCTGCTTGCCGCCGGGTCGCTGGGCGCCGTCGCGGGCAGCTGGCTGGCGCCCCGGGCCGCCGGCCGGCTGCCCACCGTACGGCTGGCCCGCTGGTCCCTGGCGGCGTCCGGAGTCGCGTACGTCCTGCTGGGAGCGGCGCGGGACCCCCTGCTCGCGGGGCTGGCGCTGGCCGCGAACGGCGTCTTCATGATGGGCTGGAACATTCCGGTGATGTCGCTGCGCCAGCGGCTGACGCCCGAGAACCTCCAGGGCCGGGTGATGAGCGTGTCCCGGCTGTGCGCCTGGGGCACCATGCCGGTCGGCGCCTTGCTCGGCGGGCTGCTCGCCGGAGCCCTGTCCGTCCCCGCGGTGTTCGTCGTCTGCGGCGCCGTCCTGACCGCGGGTGCCCTGCTGCTGCTCGCCCCCCTGCGCGACTCCCCGGACGGACCCGGCCGGTCGCGCCCGCGTCCCGATCCGCACGACCGCCCATCCGACAAGGAGTGACCATTGGACACGCAGTTGTACGACACGGTGATCGTCGGGGGCGGCCCGGCCGGCCTGAACGGGGCTCTCTACCTGGGCCGTTCGCGCCGCCGGGTGTTACTGATCGACTCCGGCGACGCGCGCAACATGGCGGCCGGGGTGATGCACAACGTGCTCACCAACGACGGTGCGGGCATCGCCGACTTCCGGGTCCGCTCTCGCGCCCAACTCGACCAGTACGACGTCTCGTTCCGCGACGACGAGGTGGTGTCCGCGGTCGGCGAGGGCGACTGTGTGGTGGTCGCGACCAAGGAGTCGGGCGTCTTCCGCGCCCGCACCCTGCTGTACGCGGCGGGCGTACGTTCCCTCCTGCCCCCGGTGCCGGGGATCACGGACCTGTGGGGGAAGACCGTGTTCGAGTGCCCGTACTGCCACGCCTGGGAGGTCCGCGAGCGGAGCATCGCCGTGTACGGCGGGGCGGTCCCCGGTGAGTGCCTGGCGTCGACCCTCACAGTGTGGTCCGACGACATCACCTACCTTTCCGACCGGCGGGAGCTGCCCGAGGACGAGCGGGACCGGCTCACCGCGGCAGGGGTGCCGGTCCGCGCGGAGAAGGTGGCGGGACTCCACCCGCACCCCGACGGCGTGGGCGTGCGGTTCGAGGACGGCGGCGCCGCGAGCTACGGCGCGTTGTTCCTGCACCTCGACATGGAGCCCCGGGTGGAGCCCCTGCGCCCCTGGATCGACGCACCGGACCTGGAGTCGCTCCAGACCGACGACCGGGGCCGCACCGGCGTCCCCCGCCTGTACGTGGCGGGTGACCTGGGACGCAACATGCACCAGGCGGCGATGGCCGCGTCCAGCGGCGGACTGGCCGCCATGGCCGTCAACGCCGACCTGATCCGGGAGGACCGGCCCGGCTCCCTGCCCGCGCCGCCGCCCGCCCGGACGCCCTGACCGCTGCCCCGCAGCTCGCCCTCCACCGCGCACACCGACGGGAGCACCGCGACGATGACATCACCCCGCGCCGCGTACACGCCGCACATGGAGCACTACACTTTCGTCCTGGAGGACCAGCCCTATCTGGGGTACTTCCAGTACGGCGGTGAGAAGACGCCCGTCCACACCACCGACCGGCACGGTTTCCGGGTCACTCCCGGCCCCGGCGGGCAGCGGGCCACGGTCGGCGACGACCGCCCCGAGGGCCCCGCCCGGGTACTGGCGGGCAGTTCCGCCGTGTTCGGCGTGGGCGCCACCGGGGACGCCGCGACCATCAGCGCGCGCCTGTGGAACGCGCACGCGCCCCGCCTGCCGTGGCTCAACTTCGCCGGCCAGAGTTACAACTCGGCCCAGGAGCTGCTGCTGTTCACCCTGTTCCAGCACGAGCTGCCGCCCGTCGAGGACATCGTGCTGATGTCGGGGGTGAACAACATGGTGCTGAGCAGGCTGCCCGAGGAGAAGCAGGGCCGGCACGGCGCGTTCTTCGACTGCGGGCCCGCCCCGGACGTCGTACCGCCGCCGGACCGGCGGGTCGCGCACGCGACCGATCTGACCCTGCGTCATCTGCGCGGCTGGAAGGTGCTCGCGGACGGGCTCGGGGCGCGGTTGACGTTCGTCCTGCAACCGCTCGCGCCGTGGGTGCGCGAGGAGCCGCTGCCTCGCGAGAGGCTCCTCTTCGAGGAACTGGACGAGGTGTCCAACTTCCGCCGGTTCCACGACGACATCTCCACGACGGCGATCGGCCGCTCCTACGCGGAGCGGCTCGCCACCGGCTGCGCCGTGCTGGATGTCCCCTTCCTGGACATGAACGTCGAGCTGGGTGAGGCCGCCACACCGGAGGACTGGCTGTTCGTCGACCGGGTGCACTGCACCGACCTGGGCTACGACCTGGTGGCCCGGCGGCTGGCCGACCGTCTGGACCTCGCGTGAAGGGGCCCGGCGACGGCGGGGAGCGCGGGACCGAACCGCCCCCGCCGGCCCGCCGTCTCGCGTCCTGGCTCCGGATCCGGAACCGCGTCGTGCGGAGCGCCGACGCCGCGGACCCGGTCGGGCCCCCGGCCACACCGGAGGCGGACCGGACGGCCCGGGAGTCCCCACCGCCGAACCGGCCGCGCCCGCAACCGGAGGACGACGCGTCCGTCTATCCGCTGTTCTGACCTGGGGAAGGTGGCGGCATGGGAAAACGGACCGGTGCGGGGCCGACCGGCGGCGCGGGCCGGGACGGTCCGGTCCTGGGCATCTCCGCCTACTACCACGACAGTGCGGCGGCCGTGGTCCGCGACGGTGTTCCGGTGGCCGCCGCCCAGGAGGAGCGGTTCAGCAGGCGCCGGCACGACTCCGGCTTCCCGGACCGGGCCGTCGCCTACTGCCTGCGGGAGGCGGGGCTGCGCCTGGACGAACTGGCGGCCGTGGCGTTCTACGAGGACCCGGCACTGAAGTTCCGCCGGGTGATGGCCACGTGGCTGGCGACGGCGCCGCACGGCTTCCCGGTCTTCCGCCGGGCCTTCCCCTCGTGGGCCGGCTGGAAGCGGCACGCCCTGGACGATGTGCGCGCGCGGCTGGGCGCGCTGTCCGGAGGACGGCCGCTGCCACCGGTGGTGGCGCACCGGCACCACGCCTCGCACGCCGCGTCCGCGTTCCTGCCCAGCCCGTACCCGTCGGCGGCGGTGCTGTGTGTCGACGGTGTCGGCGAGTGGGCGACGACGACGCTGTGGCACGGCCGGGGCACCGGGCTGGTCCCGCTCGCCGAGCTGCGCTTCCCGCATTCGCTCGGCATGCTGTATTCGGCGTTCACCCACTTCTGCGGTTTCAAGGTCGACTCGGGCGAGTACAAGCTGATGGGCCTCGCCCCGTACGGGACGCCTCGCTGGGCACCCCTCATCCGGGAGCGGCTGATCGACGTCAAGGCGGACGGGTCGTTCCGCCTCGATCTGCGCCACTTCACCTTCCAGTACGGCAGGAGCATGACCGGACGGGCCTTCGAGGAGCTGTTCGGCGGGCCGCGGCGCGTCCCCGAGGGACCGCTCACGGAGCGGGAGTTCGACCTCGCCGCCTCGGTGCAGGCGGTGACCGAGGAGGTGGTGCTGCGGCTGGCCCGCACCGTGGTGGAGCGCACGGGTGAGCGGCGGCTGTGCCTGGCCGGCGGTGTCGCGCTGAACTGCGTGGCCAACGGAAGGCTCGTGGACGAGGGCGTCTGCGACGAGCTGTGGGTGCAGCCGGCCGCCGGGGACGCCGGCGGCGCGCTGGGCGCGGCTCTGGCGGAGTCGCACGGCCGGGGCGCGCCACGCACCCATGTGCGGCGAGGTACGGACGCGATGGCGGGCGCCCTGCTCGGTCCTGCGTACGACGCCGGCCGGATCGCGGAGTTCCTGGAGCGGGGCGATCGTCCCGCCGTGCGCCTGCCGGAGCCGGAACTGGTCGAGCGGGTGGCCGCCGAGCTGGCGCGGGGGAAGGTGGTGGGCTGGTTCCAGGGGCGCATGGAGTTCGGTCCGCGCGCGCTGGGCAACCGGTCGATCCTGGCTGATCCGCGCGATCCCGGGACACAGTCCACGCTCAACCTGAAGATCAAGTTCCGGGAATCCTTCCGCCCCTTCGCCCCCGCTGTGCTCGCCGAGGAGGCCAAGGACTGGTTCGACCTCGCCGGGGAGAGCCCGTACATGCTGCTGACCGCGCGGGTCGCGGCGTCGCGACGCCGGTCGTACGGGCCGGAGGCGGAGGCACTGACCGGCCTGGACCTGCTGCGGGTGCCGCGCTCGACGATCCCGGCGGTCACGCACGTGGACGGGTCGGCCCGGGTGCAGACCGTCACCGCCGAGCGCAACGCCCGCTTCCACGCGCTGCTGACCGCGTTCCGGGACCGGACGGGCTGCCCGGTGCTGGTGAACACCTCCTTCAACGTGCGCGGCGAACCGATCGTCCGCGACCCCGCCGAGGCGTACGCCTGCTTCATGCGCACCCGGATCGACCTGCTGGTGCTGGGCGACTTCCTGCTGGACAAGCGGGACCAGCCCGCGTGGCGGGAGGAGGGGGACTGGCGTGCCGCGATCCCGGTGGACTGAGTTCCTGGGCACACTGGGCCTGGCCGTCCTGTACTTCGGCGTACTGACGCCGGTCGCGTGGTGTGTCCGTGCGGTACGAGACCCACTGCACCGGCCCTGGGACGCGGACCGGCCCGGCTATCTGGAGCCGCCGGACCGGAGCGGGGCGCCGCCGGGGGCCGGGAGACGGCGGCCGGCGACCGGACGGACGCGTGGGTTCAGCGGCCGCCGGGGGTGACGGCCGACGTCACCACCACGCGGCGGTCGCCGAGGACATGGACCCGGGAGACGGCGCCGGTCAGACCGTTCGCGGCGGCCCAGGCGTCGGCCTCCGCGGCGCTGCCCGGGAGCGGGACATCCGCCGCGAGGAGCACGGAGAAGCGTTCGGAGGGCCGGAAGTGCGTGGCCAGCGGGAGGGTGAACCCCACCCGCCCGCCCGGGCGCAGCACCCGCCGCCAGTCGGCGACCGCCCCGCTGCCGAGGAAGTGCAGCGAGGAGGCGCAGAGAACGACGTCGAGGGAGTGGGCGGCGGCCGGCAACGGCACCGCGTCGGCGAGGCGCCAGTCGATCGCCCCGCTCGCCGTCAGGGAGGCGCCACGCGCCCGGCCGGCCTCGATCATGCCGGGCGACACATCGACGGCAAGAACGGGCGGCGCGCCGGCGGGGCGGCTGCGCGCGAGTTGCAGGGCCACAGCACCCGCTCCACAGGCCACATCGGCGACGACGTCCGCCACCCCGGGCCCGACCAGCGCCAGCAGCGCCCGCGCGACCTCTTCGTGGTGCTCGTGGTCGTAACGGGGGGCAAGATCGTCGAAGACCCGGGCGAGGCTTGCGCTCTGCGTCACCGGGCGATCCTACGTGCGACTGCGCGGCTTCACGGTGGTGAACTCCGGCGGGCCGGCGTGGCGCCGGCCAAGAAGCGTGTCGAGGAAGTCCCCCGTGCCCGAGGTGAACAGGCGCGGCTCGTGCTCTCGTGACGTCATGCACCGCATCCCTCCCCCGAGAACCCCATGGTGCGCCGGGACCGTCCGGGCGTCGAGAGCGCCGACATCGAGGACATCGTTTCCCCGTCACCGCCCTCTCGGACGACGACTCACGCGCTGACAGCCCTGGAGTGTCGACAATCAGGCGGTTCGGCTCTGTCGGGGACCTTGTGATGTCTCATCTGAACGGCAGGTGCCGCCGCCACGTTCTCGCCCCCACACCCCCTGCTTCCCGCGCCTGCGGGGACGGCTCCTGTTGGGGTGATCACGGCGCCGGGTTGAAGACGACCTTCCAGCGGTCGAGGTGGCCTCGGTAGACGCCTGCGCGTACGTCCCCGATCTCCAGGGTCCACAGGCCGCGTGCCGGAGCCGTCACCTCGCCGGCGGCGAAGTCGAAGTACTGGGCCAGGTTCTCCCCGTCGTCGGTCTCGTCGGAATCCTTCAGGGTGTGGTAGCCGCCGTTCGGGTCGACGAGCGCGAGCGCGATCTGCCCCCGCACAGGATGCTTGATGTCGACCCAGACCCGGAAGCCGTACTCGGCGCGGCCGGTGTAGGTGGACCGGATGAGGGACCGGGTCCAGCCGCCGTCGGGGATCGGTACGTCGTCTTCGTTGCGCTGGTCCGGCCCGGTCGCGGCGGCCACGGACCAGGCGAACTCGGCCGAGGCGGAGGTGCCTTCGGCGTCGGTGACCGTGACGGTCGCCGTGCCCGTGGTCTTCGTGGCGGGCGTCCCGGAGACCGCGCCCGTCACGGGGTCGATCGTGACGCCGGCGGGCAGGCCGGTGCCGCTGAAGCGGAGGGTGCCGGGGCTGCTGCCCGACGCGGTGATCCGCAGTTCGATCGGCGCCCGGACGATCCAGACCTGCTCACGGGTCTCGTTGACGTACACCCAGGCGGCGCTGGACGCGGCTCCGGCGGGTCCGGCGACGGCGGTGCCCGTCTGGGCGCTGGTCGCCAGCAGGGCGCCCGAGGCGAGCAGGGCGCAGAGGGCCAGGGTCCCGCCGCGCCGGGTGTGGCGGAAGTCGGTGGTCATGGGACGTTTCCTCTCAGACCAGCTGGTGGTAGGTCAGGCGCCATTGGTCGAGCGTGCCCGTGCCCGAACCTGCCTTCGTGTCACGGATGCGCAGCTTCCACGTACCGGCGGGGCCCCAAGTGGTCCACAGCTCGTACTTCTTCCGCAGGCCCACCCCGTGGTCGTTCGGGTTGGCCCTCTTCACGGTGTAGACGAAGCCCGTGGGGTCGATGAGGTCGATGGCCAGCTGTCCCCGGTCGGTGTGGTCGCTGACCACGTCCACATCGATGTGGACGGTTCCGGTCCGGAAGTCCGAGTCCAGCGGCGCCAGGACCTCGCCGCCGTCGGGGATCACGTGGTCGGTGTCGGCGACGTGGACCAGGTGGTAGTCGTTGTCGATCGACCAGAAGAAGCTCGTCGAGCCCGTGCCGCCGGCCGCGTCCGTCACGGTGATGCTGGGCTCCCAGTCACCCAGGACGCCGGGCTCGCCGGTGATCAGCCCGGTGGCGGCGTCGATCGAGAGCCCGGTGGGCAGGCCGGACGCCTCGTAGCGCAGGGCGCCCGGCGTGGTGCTGCTCGCCAGAACCTGGGCCTCCACCGGGTAGTACCAGAGGTTGCTCAGGTGGTCGGGCCGGTCGACGGTGACGGTACCGGCGGCGTGGGCGGCCTTCGCCGGGGCGGCGGAGGCGGGCACGCCGGTGGCGAACACCGCCGCCGACACGAGGACCGCGGCGGCGACGAGTCCGCTCCCCCGCCGCCGGAGGTGCCTGGTGCGGGTGGTCACATGGGCTCCTTCTCACGCAACTGGCTTTTCCGCGCCCGCCGGTCGGGGCGCGGCCCGACGAGCGTGCCATCGCCACTGATCCGCTGTCACCAGTTAAAATAGGAAATCGGCTTGAAGTGCCCTTTTAACGTTTATATCAGCAAGCGCGAAGCGCGAAGACAACAGGATGTTCTGCCCCTGGTCGCGTGCGCGGCGTGTGATCAGGGGCGGAAGGCTTCCACCAGGCGGTCGGGCGCCGCCTGTTTCCAGGAGTCCACCAGGATGTCGCGCAGCTCGTCGATGTCCTCCAGCGCGCCGAGCCGTACCCGTACCCACGCCGAACTCGCCTCGTGGGGCGGCACCCAGAACTTCTCCGGTTCCGCCGCGATCAGTTCCGTGCGCTCGTGGCGCGGGCAGCGCACCGCGAACGACGTCCGGTCGTCGGGGACCGTGACGAACATCTTCCCCGCCACCCGGAACGTGGGCATGCGCCACGCCTCCTTCTCCACCGTTTCCGGGAGGGAGAGCGCGATACGGCGGACATCGTCGGCGTCGGTCACGGCGACCACTTTAGACGGACCCGACGGGCGGCGCGGCCGCTGGAAATTCACAGGTTCTTCGCGGAACGCGCGGACGCGCGCACGCGTCTTTCCTCTCGGCGCGGGGCCCTGGTGAGACATCGGACCGGGCCCGGCGCGTCCATGAGCCGAGGGCCGGCGCACAGGAAGGCTGTTTATGATCACGACCGGGGCCTGTCGTCCCGGCCGCGCCCGACCGCACGCGTCAACCCGGCGGCCCGGCATGCCGGTTGCCCGCCCCGTACTCCCGTGAGGAATCCCGCAGGTATGCAGCACATACTCCGCCACGCCTGTCGCACCCCGCTCCCCGGCGGGGAGGTGGCACTCAGATCTCGCGGTCGCTCCGGCGGACGCGAAGGAGCCCGCGCGTGACGTCGGAGCACGGGGCGTCAGGGCACGGGAAGGGCCGGCGCGGGGGCGCGCGCCGAAGACCGGCGGCGGGGCGGGCGGCGACCGCCGGCGCGTGGCAGCTCTTGTGGCGGATCGGGGAACGGGCGGCGCGGCTGCGGCGCCCCGACTATCCGCGGACGGGTCGTTCCGGGGTCCGCCGGTGGCTGCCGTCGTGGCGTCAGTCCCTCTCCCTGGTCGTGTTCGCCGTCGCCGGTCTCAGCGGTTTTGTCGCCTACGCGTACGCCGAGACGCGGATCCCGGAGAAGCTCAACTCCTTCGCCACCCAGCAGGACAACGTCTACTACTGGGCGGACGGCACGGAGTTGGCGCGCAGCGGCTGGGTCCAGCGGCAGGAGATGCCGCTGTCGAAGGTCCCCGAGCACGTCCGGGGAGCCGTACTGGCCGCCGAGAACGCGAACTTCTACTCGGATCCCGGGGTGTCCCTCTCGGGGATGGCCCGCGCCGTGGGCCGGATGATCACGGGCGGGGAGACCCAGGGCGGCTCGACCATCACCCAGCAGTACGTGAAGAACGCCTATCTGACGCAGGATCAGACCGCGTCGAGGAAGTTCGACGAGCTGCTGCTCGCGGTCAAGGTCGACAACCGGCTGAGCAAGGACCAGATCCTGGAGGGCTACCTCAACACCAGCTGGTTCGGGCGGGGGACGTACGGCATCCAGCGCGCCGCCCAGGCCTACTACGGCAAGGAGGTGAGCGAACTCGACCCGAGCGAGGCCGCGTTCCTCGCCTCCCTCCTCAAGGGCGCTTCCCTGTACGACCCGGCGCTGGGCGCGAAGAGCCGGGCGCGGGCGGTGGAGCGGTGGGGCTGGATCCTCGACCGCATGGTGACGACGGGGGTGCTCCCGGCGAAGCAGCGGGCCGCGTACACCCACTTCCCCGAGCCCAAGGCCCCGCCTCGCACCTCCACCGAGAGCGGGCAGCCCGGCTATCTGGTCGGGCTGGCGAAGACGTACCTCCAGAAGGCCGGGAAGATCTCCGACGCCGCCTTCGACCTGGGCGGCTATCAGATCTACACGACGTTCGACCGGCAGCGCACGACGGCCCTCGCGAGTGCGGTGGGCAAGGTCCGGAAGGGCTTCGACCCGAAGAAGCCGAAGGACAGGTACGCCCGCACCGGCGCCGCGTCCGTCGCCCCCGACGGGCGGATCCTCGCGGTGTACGGCGGTCCCGACTTCCTCACCCAGGGGTTCAACGAGGCCAACGCCGTGACCGTACAGGCCGGTTCGGCGTTCACGCCGTTCGTGTACGCCGCCGCGCTGCGTGACGGGGTACGGCGTGAGCGCGACGCGCCCCGGACGCCCGTGTCCCCCGACTCCGTGTACGACGCCGACAACGATCTGCCCGTCCTCACCCCCGAGGGCCCGTACTGGGACCGCAACGGCAAGGTGGTGAAGGGGAAGAACGACGGCGGACTGTCGTGGGGGCGGCTGACTCTGCACGACGCGATGGCCCGGTCCGCCAACACCCCTTTCCTCCAGCTGGGGATGGACGTCGGACTCGACCGGGTGGCGCGGGCCGCCCAGGACGCGGGCCTGCTCGGCGCCGGTCTGGGGCCACGGGTCCCGGCCTTCTCCCTCGGCAACTCCACACCGAGCGCGATCCGGATGGCGAGCGCGTACGGCACCTTCGCGGCGGGCGGTGTGCACGCGGAGCCGTACTCGGTCGTACGGGTGACCCGCAACGGCGAGCCGGTGAAGCTGGCCTCCCACCGGACGGACCGGGCGTTCAGCACCGAGGTGAGCGGGCAGGTCACGGACGCCCTGCGGGCCGCGTACCAGCGGAGCGCGGCCGCGTCCGGCGAGGAGCCGGTCCCGGATACCGCCGGCAAGGCCGGCACCACCGAGGACCACACGGCGGGCTGGTTCACCGGCTACACCGCGCGGGAGGCGACGGCCGTCGTCGTCTACCGGATGGACCTGAGAAATGTCACCCCGCTGCCCGTCACAGGCCTCGGCGGGGCCGAGGACGCCGATCTGACGTACCCGGGCCGGATCTGGTCCGACTACCTGAAGTCCGTTGCCGGGCACGGGGGATGACGGGACGTCGTCCACCGCGCAGCCGTGCCGAATCCCCCAGGAAGTGAAGGCCGCCGTGAGCCGCACCGACCGTAGCGACCGTAGCGACAGCCCCGACAGCCCCGAGAGCCGCGCGAGACCCGAGAGCCACGAAGGATCCGAGAGCCGCAAGAGCCGTAGCCGCGCCGCCCGGCGCGCGGCGCTGCCCCGTACCACTTTCCGCGCCAAGGTGGTCCTCGGTGTGGTCCTGGCCTGCGCGGCAGCCGCCGCGGCGGCCCCGCTCGTCAGCGGCGGCTCCGCCGACTCCCCCGCCGCGCGGGGCGACGACGCCTCGCGCGCCGGGGCATCGGCCGGAGCCGCGCCGGAGAACGGCAGCGGGCAGAAGGCCGGGGACGCCGACGAGTGGGACGGGAAGGTCGAGGTCCTGGGGGACGGCTCCACCTCCTACACCGGGCCGCAACCGGGCCAGTTGAAGCCCGAGCGCCTCAAACCCGGCGAGAAGCCTCCCCAGTTCGTGGTGTTCTCCTGGGACGGCGCGCTCCAGGGCGACGACAAGCTGTTCTCCCGCTTCCGCCAGGTCGCGAAGGAGAGCGACGCCCACATGACACTCTTCCTCACCGGCATCTATCTGCTGCCGGAGTCCAAGAGGCAGCTCTACAGGCCGCCGCAGCACGCGACGGGCGCGTCCGCCATCTCGTACCCGACCCCCCAGCACATCCGCGACACCCTGGACCAGCTCGGGAAGGCGTGGACCGAGGGCAACGAGATCGGCTCGCACTTCAACGGGCACTTCTGCGGCAAGAAGGGGGGCGGTGACTGGTCGGGCGCCGAGTGGAAGAGCGAGATCGGCCAGGCGGTGTCCTTCGTCAAGAACTGGAAGACGAACACCGGCTTCACCGATCTGCCGCCCCTGCCCTTCGACCCGGACCGGGAGATCACGGGAGGGCGCGCGCCGTGCCTGGAGGGGCAGAAGACCCTGCTGCCCGCGGAGAAGGCCGCCGGCTGGCGGTACGACGCGAGTTCGGCGGGGGACTTCCAGATCTGGCCGGCCAAGAAGAACGGGGTCTGGGACTTCCCCCTCCAGCTCCTGCCGTTCCCCGAGGGGGATTTCCAGGTGCTGTCCATGGACTTCAACCTGCTCTACAACCAGTCGGACGGCAGCACCGACGGCGATCCGGCGCAGTGGGCCGCCTGGCGCCAGCAGGCCCAGGACGCGTACATGAACGGCTTCGAGCGGGTCTACAACGGCAGCCGGGCCCCGCTGTTCATCGGCAACCACTTCGAGGAATGGAACGGCGGCATCTACATGGACGCCGTGGAGAACGTCATGCGTGACGTGTGCCCGCGCGAGGGGGTGCGGTGTGTGTCCTTCCGTGAGCTGGCGGACTGGATGGACGCCCAGGACCCCGCTGTCCTGGCCCAGTTGAGGAATCTGGACCCGGCGCAGGAGCCACTGTGGAAGTCGATCGTCCGCTGAAGTGGGTGAGAGGCCGCGAAGGGACGGCGGCCGGTGTCAGTCGGTGACCGGCCTGGGCTCGGGCCGCCCGCCGCGCTGGGCGGGCCGCCGGCCGGCCGGCTGCTGCGGCTCGGGGCGCTCCACCCGTTCCGGTACGTCCCTCGTCTGCGGTGACGTGGGCGAGACCGTCAGAGGCGTGCCGTAGTGGCTGATCTCCAGGGCCTCGCCGTCGGACTCAGGCATCGAGTACACCGCCTTCGACCCGCTGATCTCCACCCGCAGATGGCGTTTCTGGATCTGTACGTTGAAGGCGAGGCGGCTGAGCTGTTCGGGCAGCCGGGGGGCGAAGGCGAGGGTGTCGCCGTGGTGGCGCATCCCGCCGAAGCCGGAGACGAGCGCGATCCAGGTGCCGGCCAGGGACGCGATGTGCAGACCGTCCCGGGTGTTGTGTTCCAGGTCGGAGAGGTCCATCAGCGCGGCCTCCCCCAAGTAGTCGTACGCCAGCTGCACATGGCCCGTCTCGGCGGCCATGACGGCCTGGGTGCAGGCGGACAGCGACGAGTCCCGTACGGTGATCGCCTCGTAGTAGGCGAAGTTACGGGCCTTCTCCTCGGCGGTGAAGGCCGCGCCGCGCACGTGCAGGGCGAGCACCAGGTCCGCCTGCTTGACCACCTGCTTGCGGTAGAGGTCGAAGTACGGGAAGCGCAGCAGGAGCGGGTAGTCGTCCTCCCCGGTGGAGGCGAAGTCCCACATCTGGTGGGCGGTGAAGCCCGCCGACTGTTCGTGGACCCCCAGGTCCCGGTTGTACGGGAGGGCCATGCGGTCCGCCGCGTCGCGCCACGAGGCGCTCTCCTCGGTGTCCACCGAGAGCCGTACGGCGTCCTCCGGATACCGGTCGCAGGCGTCCGCGGCGGCGCGCAGGTTCTCCTGCGCCATCAGGTTCGTGTACGTGTTGTCGTCCGCGACGGCGCTGTACTCGTCGGGTCCCGTGACGCCGTCGATGTGGAACACGCCGGTGTGGTCGTGGTGGCCGAGCGAGCGCCACAACCGGGCGGTCTCGACCAGCAGTTCCACCCCGACCTCCCGGTCGAACATCTCGTCGTGGGAGGCGGCGGAGTAGCGCGCGACGGCGTCGGCGATGTCGGCGTTGATGTGGAAGGCCGCGGTCCCGGCCGGCCAGTAGCCGGAGCACTCACCGCCGTTGATGGTCCGCCAGGGGAACGCCGCGCCTTTCAGGCCCAGTTGGGCCGCCCTTTCGCGGGCGGCCGGCAGGGTGGAGAACCGCCACCTGAGGGCCTGGTCGACGGCCTTGGGAGCGGTGTAGGTCAGCGAGGGGAGGACGAAGCTCTCGGTGTCCCAGAAGCTGTGGCCGTCGTAGCCGGGGCCGGTCAGTCCCTTGGCGGGGATGGCCCGGCTCTCCGCGCGGGCCCCGGCCTGGAGGGTGTGGAACATCCCGAACCGTACGGCCTGCTGGATCTCGGTGTCCCCCTCGACCTCGACGTCCGCCTGCCTCCAGAAGCGGTCCAGGTAGGCGCGCTGCTCGGCGACCAGCCCCGCCCAGCCGGTCCCCATGGCGGCGGCGAGGGCGCCGTCCACCTGGTCGTGCACGGCGGGCAGCGAGCGGTTGCCCGACCAGCCGTACGCCACGAACTTCTCCAGCCGCAGCCGCTCGCCGGGGCCCACGTCGCCGGTGAAGGTGACCCGGCTCAGGTTGTCGCCGCTCTCGCAGAAGACGCCGGTCTCGCGGGGCCCCTCCACGACGTGGTCGGCGGACGCGGCGACCCGCAGCCCGCTGCGCTCGGTGCGGTGCACGAGCCGCAGCCGCCGTCCGTCCGAGTAGTGCTCCTCGGGTACGAGGGGTGACTCCAGGGCGGCCGCCGCCCGGGGGTCCCCGCCGGCCGCCGGGAGCTGTTCGTTGGCGACCAGTTCCGACTGGAGGACGATGCTGACCTCGGCGCCGACCGCCTCGACCTCGAAGGCGATCGCGGCGATGGCCCGCTGGGTGAAGGAGACGAGGCGGGTGGACCGTACCCGTACCGTACGGCCCGCCGGGGACGTCCACTCGACCGTGCGGTGCAGCAGCCCCGACCGCAGGTCGAGGACCCGTTCGTGGTGCCCCAGGCGGCCGTAGCGCAGGTCGAAGGGCTCGTCGTCCACCAGCAGCCGGATGATCTTGCCGTTGATGGTGTTGATGACGGTCTGGCTGGACTCCGGGTAGCCGTAGCCGGCTTCCGCGTACGGCAGCGGGCGCAGCTCGTACACCCCGTTCAGATACGTCCCCGGCAGGCCGTGCGGTTCGCCCTCGTCCAGATTCCCGCGCCAGCCGACGTGCCCGTTGGAGAGGGCGAACAGCGACTCGCTCTGCGGCAGGGCGTCCAGGTCGAGGGCCGTCTCGCGCAGGCACCACGGCTCGACGGCGTACAGCGGATGACTGATCACGCCCGCTCTCCCAACAGGTCGGCGAGGTCGTCCACGACGACGCTCGCGCCATGGCTCTTGAGGGCTTCGGCCTGGCCGGTGCGGTTCACCCCGATGACGAAGCCGAAGCCGCCGGTGCGGCCGGCGTCCATGCCGGCCAGGGCGTCCTCGAAGACGGCCGCGTGTTCCGGGTCGACGCCGAGGGCGCGGGCGGCGGCGAGGAAGGTGTCGGGTCTGGGCTTGCCCGCGAGGTGCTGCTCGTGGGCGACCCCCGCGTCGATCCGTACCTCGAACAGGTCCTCGATGCCGGCGCCGATCAGGACGTCACGGCAGTTGGCACTGGAGGAGACGACGGCGCGGTGGATCCCGGCGTCCTTGACGGCCCGTACGAACCGGACCGAGCCCGGATACGCCTCGACGCCCTTGGTTTTGATGTCCTGGAGGAGGAGGTCGTTCTTCCGCTCGCCGAGGCTGCGGACCGTGTCGCGGTCCGGCGGGTCGTCCGCGCTCCCCTCCGGCAGTTCGATCCCGCGCGAGGCGAGGAAGGAGCGGACCCCGTCGGCCCTCGGGAGCCCGTCCACGTACTCGTCGTAGTCGGCGACCTTGTCGAAGGGGCGGTAGCCGGGCCCGTCCCGCCGCTCCAGGAAGCCGTCGAACGTGGTCTTCCAGGCCGTCGCGTGCAGGGCCGCGGTGGGCGTCAGGACGCCGTCGAGGTCGAAGAGGCACGCCTGGATGTGCGCGGGGATTCCGAGGTCGGGGGATTCTTCTCCGGTCATGGTCCTGCCCTTCACGCGAATCACACGAAGCGGTCACCAGCCATGTCACCAGCCACGTCACCAGGCATAAATGCGGGTGATGATCTCCTGCCGGGGCACCTCGTCGGGGCCCGGGTGGCTGACCATCACCGGTACGTCGCTGGGATCACGCCCTTCCACCCAGTCGA
This sequence comes from Streptomyces sp. NBC_01317, assembly GCF_035961655.1. Taxonomy (NCBI): domain Bacteria; kingdom Bacillati; phylum Actinomycetota; class Actinomycetes; order Kitasatosporales; family Streptomycetaceae; genus Streptomyces; species Streptomyces sp. NBC_01317. The sequence continues at coordinate 1,877,238 of NZ_CP108393.1, forward strand.
ACCCCTCGGCGTGCCCCGTGGTGACGTGGGCGTCCCGCTTCCTGAGGACTTCCTCGCAGCGCCGCAGCTCCTCGGCGTCCGCCGCCGTCCAGATCATGCACTGGAGCCCGATACCGCCGAGCGTGTGAGGAGCGTTGGATCCGAGGGCCCGCAGATAGAGCTGACAACCCGACGAACCGTCGACCATCAGGGCCGCCGTGGTGGTCCGCAGGGAGACCTCAAGCCCCAGCAGGTCGCGGTAGAAGCTCGCGGACTCGTCGAGGTCGAACACGTACAGCACGCAGGACGCCAGCTTCATGAAAACCAACCTACGCCGGGCCCACCGGTCCCGCTCGACCCTTGCGCCCACTTATGCGCCCCTTATTCGGTTTCGGCGCGGAAGGAGCAGAATAAGGAGAGGACAGCCCCTTGGAGGCGCACGATGACCCGTACCCGCTCCCGCTACTCGCCGGACCGCGGGCTGACCACGCGCATGGTGACGACCATGTTCCTGATCGGTCTGCTCTATGTGGTCCTCGTGGGTGTCCTGATCGCGCTGCTGAAGGGCGCGTGGCCGATCATCCTGATCGTCGCGGGCGCCCTGTTCATCGCGCAGTTCTGGTTCAGCGACCGCATAGCCGCCTTCGGGATGGGGGCGCACGAGGTCACCCCCGAGGAGGCGCCCGAGCTGCACGGCGCCATCGACCGGATCTGCGCGCTGGCGGACATGCCGAAGCCCCGGGTGGCCATCTCGCGCAGCGACATCCCGAACGCCTTCGCCACCGGACGCAGCGAGCGCACGGCGCTGGTGTGCGCCACCACGGGGCTGCTGCGCAGGCTGGAGCCCGAGGAGCTGGAGGGGGTGCTGGCGCACGAGATGTCGCACGTGGCGCACCGCGATGTGGCCGTCATGACCATCGCCTCGTTCCTGGGGGTGCTCGCGGGTGTCATCACCCGGATCGCACTGTGGAGCGGGGTGAGCCGCAGCAGCCGTGACGCGGGCCCGGCCGGTCTGGCGATCATGCTGATCCCGCTGGCCAGCGCGGTGGTGTACGTGCTCGGCTTCCTGCTGACCCGGATGCTGTCCCGCTACCGCGAGCTGTCCGCGGACCGTACGGCCGCGCTGCTCACCGGCCGTCCCTCGGCCCTCGCGTCCGCCCTCACGAAGGTGAGCGGCTCCATGGCGCGCATCCCGACGGAGGACCTGCGGAAGGCGGAGCCGTACAACGCGTTCTTCTTCGCTCCCGCGTTCTCCTCGAAGGCCAGCCTGGGGCGGCTTTTCTCGTCGCACCCGACGCTGGAGCAGCGCCTGGAGCAGCTGGCCCGGATCTCGACCGAACTGGCGCGGTAGCTCTCGTTCCCCGGTAGCTCTCGTACCCCCGCCGTCCGCACCCTTTGCCCGGAGGAGTTGGTCCCGTGGGTCTGCTCGACACCATCCTCGGCCGCAGCAAGCCGGTCCGCCCCGATCTCGACCAGCTCTTCGCCCTCCCCTCCGCCGCGATCACCCTCCAGGCGGGCGCCGGATTCACCCCCACCGGCCTCGGCTCGGTGTGTTTCGCGGGGGTCGAGGGCGGGAGCTTCGCCCGGGTCAGGGAGGACGTACGGGAGCTGCTGGACGCGGACACCGGGCGGGACGCCGGCCAGGGCGGCCATCCGGTGGAGTTCAGCCAGGACGCGTACGGCTACACCTGGCTGCTCGCCCGGCAACCGGCCGACGACCTCGGCGCCCTGGTGAACGACCTCCACGCGGTCAACACGCTGCTCCAGGACGGCGGCTTCGGGCCGCAGCTGCTCTGTTCGCTGGTCGGCTTCAAGGACGCCGAGCAGCGGCCTCTCGCGCTGGTCTACCTGTACAAGCGCGGCACGTTCTACCCGTTCGCGCCGCTGCCCGGCGGCTCCGAGAAGCGGGACAGCCAGCGGGAACTCCAGGTCAAGGCCGTGATCGGCGACGACCTGCGGATGGAGTCCGACCTGAGCCGGTGGTTCCCGGTCTGGGGCGCGCCGGGACTGGCCGTCAGCCCGTCCGGCGAGTGAGGACCAGCGCGGTGTTGCCCAGGGCGGCGTGACGGGGGTGAGCGCGGGCGCCCGTGTCGGCGGCGGTCAGCGCCCGGTCCAGGAACCTCAGCCGGCTGCGGTTGCGCCGGCGCTCGCAGGTCGCCCAGCTGCCGAAGACGATCCCGAACACGAGCATCAGCAGCGCCGTGGACCACAGTCCCTGGAGGGCCCACAGCGCCGGGGGCACCGCGAGGGCGGGGACGAGGACGGCGAAGAGCCAGGGGTGGCTCTCCAGCCTCTGCCGCCGGTGGGCCACCAGCCGGCGCAGGGCCGCGCGTTCGCGCGGGTCCCCGGGGATCCTGCCGCGCACCAGGTTGCGTTCGGCGTTTCTGCGGTCCAGCCACCGCTGTGTTCCGTACACGTCCACGCACTCCCCTCGGGCACCGGTATGGATCGTGTCCTGCGGGTACCCCCGAAAAGCGCGCGTAGGCCCGGGTATGGGCCACCGGTTCGCCGGCACGGCGGCGAGGCTTTCGCCAAAGGTCCCGTCGGAGAAGAGGCGCAGGTCCCGGTCGGTGCGGCCCGGGGCCCCTTGTGCGGTTCCTCACGCTCCGTAAGGGTGGAACCAGAAGTGTTATATGTCCCTCGATCGGACCTACCGTCGTGTTCGAACCCACCGGCTCCACCTCGTGGCGCATCGCGCTGCCGCACAGTGCGGCGGCCGTGCCCATGGCCCGTGCCCTGATCCGTACGGCACTTCTGGATCTGCGCGCCCCGGCCGACAGCGACGTGGCGGAACTCCTCACCGCGGAACTGGTCGCCAACGCGGTGAAACACACGGAGGGTGACGGGATCGAACTGGTGGTGGAGCTGCTCCCGACCGGCTGCCAGGTGGAGGTGCACGACCGCGATCCGGCGCCGCCGTCCGGCCCGTCGCTCCCCTGGCCCCCCGTCGAGCCCGATCCGTGGCCCGACCCGTGGGCGGAGAACGGCCGCGGCTTGCTGCTGATCAGCACGCTCAGCTCGGACTGCGGGCACCGCGTCACAGAGCGGGGCAAGGCGGTCTGGTTCACCCTTCCCGTGTACGAGGAGGTCCAGGTCCACCACGTGTGCGGGCCGCAGCGGACACGGGAGTGCCTGGAGGCGTGCGAGGAACCGTCCTGCTCCGGCCGGTGAGCCGCGCCGGGTCGGACGGGTCGCACGGGTCGCACGGGTCGACCCCGCTCAGGACGGATCGGACGAGTTGACCCCTGTCAGGACGCGTCCGCCAGCGTGGCGACCAGGACCGCCTTGATCGTGTGCAGCCGGTTCTCCGCCTCGTCGAAGACCACCGAGTGCGCCGACTCGAACACCTCGTCCGTCACCTCCAGCTCGGTGAGCCCGTGCCGCTCGTGGATCTCCCGCGCGATGGACGTGCCCAGGTCGTGGAAGGCCGGCAGGCAGTGGAGGAACTTCACGTCCGGGTTGCCGGTGGCGCGCAGCACGTCCATGGTCACCGCGTACGGGCGCAGGGCCGTGATCCGTACGTCCCACACCTCCTTCGGCTCCCCCATCGACACCCAGACGTCCGTCGCCACGAAGTCCGCGCCGGGCAGCCCTTCCGTGACGTCCTCGGTGAGGGTGAGCCGGGCCCCGCTGACCTCCGCGGCCTGCCGGGCGACCGTGAGGATCTCGTCGGCCGGCCAGTACTCGCGCGGCGCGACGATCCGTACGTCCATCCCCAGCAGCGCGCCGGTGACGAGGTACGAGTTGCCCATGTTGAAGCGGGCGTCGCCGAGGTAGGCGAAGGCGATCTCGTCCAGGGGCTTGTCGCTGTGCTCCGTCATCGTGAGCACGTCCGCCAGCATCTGGGTGGGGTGCCAGTCGTCGGTGAGACCGTTCAGGACGGGCACGCCCGCGTGCGCGGCCAGTTCCTCGACCGTCGCCTGGGCGTCCCCGCGGAACTCGATGGCGTCGTACATCCGCCCGAGGACCCGCGCGGTGTCCCTCGCCGACTCCTTCTGCCCGATGTGGGAGCCGGCCGGGTCAATGTACGTGGTGGAGGCGCCCTGGTCGGCCGCCGCCACCTCGAAGGCGCACCGGGTGCGCGTCGAGGACTTCTCGAAGATCAGCGCGATGTTCTTCCCGCGCAGGCGCTGGACCTCGGTACCCGCCTTCTTCGCGGCCTTCAGCTCGGCGGCGAGGGCGACCAGGCCGCGGAACTCGTCCGCCGTGAAGTCCAGCTCCTTGATGAAGTGGCGGCCTGCGAGGTGTATCGCCATGGGACTGCTCCTGAACGAGAAACGAGAAGAGGCTGGAACTATATACGAGTGGATGTATTGCTATACAGCGGCTTGTTCCGGGCTGTGCCGGACTCGGTGGACGGCGTCGGTGGATGGGCCGATGGCGTCAGCCGACGGCGTCGCGCTGGATCGGGCAGCTCATGCAGCGGGGCCCGCCCCGCCCCCGCCCCAGCTCGCTGCCGCGGATCTCGATCACCTCGATGCCCTCCCGCCGCAGATGGCTGTTGGTGGTGACGTTGCGCTCGTACGCGACCACCACACCCGGCTCGACGGCGAGCACGTTGCACCCGTCGTCCCACTGCTCGCGCGCCGCCGCGTGCACGTCCTGGACCGCCGTCAGCACCCGGATCCGGTCCAGTCCCAGCGCCGCCGCGATCGCCCGGTGCATGTGCTCCGGCGGATGGTCGGTGACCTTGAGTTCGTTGCCGCCGCTGCCCGGTTCGATGGTGTACGAGCGCAGCATGCCGAGGCCCGCGTACTGGGTGAAGGTGTCGGCGTCGACCATCGTCATCACCGTGTCGAGGTGCATGAACGCCCGGTGCTTGGGCATGTCGAGCGCGACGATCGTGGTGGCGGACCCGGCCGCGAACAGGCCCCGGGCCAGCATCTCCACGGCCTGCGGGGTGGTGCGCTCGCTCATCCCGATCAGCACGGCTCCGTGCCCGAGGACCAGGACGTCACCGCCCTCGATCGTGGACGGGTAGTCGTCCTGCCCCTCCGACCAGTGGTGGAAGGGTCCTGCCGCCGGGTCCGTGAAGAGCGGATGGTGTTTGTAGATCGCCTCGAAGTGCACGGTCTCGCGCTGCCGGGCCGGCCAGCGCATGGCGTTGATGGAGACGCCGTCGTAGATCCAGGCCGAGGTGTCCCGGGTGAACAGGTGGTTGGGCAGCGGGTCGAGGAGGAAGTCGTCCGGCTCCATCACATGGAACCGGACCGACGTCGGCTCGGCGTGCCGCTCCAGGAACTCCCGCTTGGTCATCCCGCCGACCAGCGCCTCCACCAGCTCCGCCGTCGGCAGCCCGTCGAAGACCGCCCTGAGGTGGTCGGTGGCGAGCGGACCGTACTCCTTCTCGTCGAAGACCCGGTCCAGGACGAGCCGCCGGGCGGGCGGCAGCTCCAGCGACTCGCGCAGCAGGTCCCCGAAGAGGTGCACCTCCACCCCGCGCTCGCGCAGCACCGCCGCGAAACCGTCGTGCTCCTCCTGGGCCCGGCGGACCCACAGGACGTCGTCGAAGAGCAGCGCGTCCTTGTTGCCGGGGGTCAGGCGCTTCAGCTCCAGATCGGGGCGGTGCAGTATGACGCGGCGCAGCCGCCCGGTTTCGGAGTCGACGTGGAATCCCATGTCCCCATCCTCACCGCACGACGCGCCGTTCACGCGAAGAACGCACCACCGTCCGCCGAATCGCGGGCCATGTCACAGTGTCGGCCGTGTCACCCCGGCCGTGTCACAGCCGCGGGTCCACCGGTTCCGACTCCAGCGCCAGTACGGCGAAGACCGCTTCGTGGACGCGCCACAGCGGCTCTCCCCCGGCGAGCCGCTCCAGGGCCTCCAGGCCGAGGGCGTACTCCCGCAGCGCCAGCGACCGCTTGTGGCCGAGGAACCGGTTCCGCAGCCGGGCCAGGTTCTCCGGCCGGGTGTACTCGGGTCCGTAGATGATCCGCAGGTACTCCCGGCCGCGCACCTTGATGCCCGGCTGGACGAGCCGTCCCTTGTCGTCCCTGGCGAGGGCTTGGAGCGGCTTGACGACCATGCCCTCGCCGCCGCGTTCTGTCATCTCCAGCCACCAGTCGGTGCCCGAGCGGACCGATTCGTCGTCACCCGTGTCCACGATCAGCCGCCGGGTGACCTGGAGCAGACCCGTCGGGTCGTGCTCCACCAGCCGGTCCAGCCAGGCGAGCTGCTGGTCGTGCGGGACGTCGGCGAGGCTGCGGCCCCGTACCGCGAGCAGTTGGAACGGCGCGAGCCGCGCGCCGTCCAGGCCGTCCGTGGTCCAGCAGTAGCGGCGGTACGCCTCCGTGAACGCGGTCGCGTCGACGGCCCGTTCGCGCTGGGCCGCCAGCAGTCCCGCCGCGTCGACGCCCCGGGCCACGGCGGCCTCCAGCGCCTGGGTGACCGCCGGGAAGGCGGCGCCGGCGGCGGCGCCCACCGCCGCGTACTGGGTACGGAGCAGTCCCGTGGCCTTGAGCGACCACGGCATCAGCTCGGCGTCCAGCAGCAGCCAGTCCGTGTCGAGTTCCTGCCAGAGCCCGGCGGCGGTGACGGCGGTACGCAGCCGCTCCAGGACCTCCTCGGTGACGGCGGGGTCGTCGAAGAAGGGCCGTCCGGTACGGGTGTGGAGCGCGCCGGTCGGTCCGCGCACGCCGAAGCGCGCCTCGGCGTCCGCCGCGTCACGGCAGACCAGGGCGACCGCGCGGGAGCCCATGTGCTTCTCCTCGCACACGACGCGGGTGACCCCGTCGGAGCGGTACTGCGCGAACGCCTCGGCCGGGTGTTCCAGGTACCCCTCCTCGTCCGACGTCGCGGTGGGCGACATCGTGGGCGGGAGGTAGCCGAGCAGGCGGGGGTCGACGGCGAAGCGGCTCATGACCTCCAGGGCCGCCGCCGCGTTCTCCTCCCGTACCGCGAGCCGCCCCATGAGGCGCGTCTCCACGATCCGCTTGCCGTGCACGTCGGCGAGGTCGAGCGGCCGGCCCTCCCTGCCGCCCGGCGCCTCGGCGACCAGCGGCTTGGCCGGTTCGTACCAGACCCGCTCGGCCGGTACGTCGACCAGTTCGCGCTCGGGCCAGCGCAGGGCGGTCATCCTGCCGCCGAAGACCGCGCCCGTGTCGAGGCAGATGGTGTTGTTGATCCACGAGGTGTTCGGCACGGGGGTGTGGCCGTAGACGACGGCCGCCCGGCCCCGGTAGTCCTCGGCCCAGGGGTAGCGCACGGGCAGGCCGAACTCGTCGGTCTCGCCGGTCGTGTCGCCGTACAGCGCGTGCGAGCGCACCCGGCCCGAGGTGCGGCCGTGGTACTTCTCGGGCAGGCCCGCGTGGCAGACGACCAGCTTGCCGCCGTCCAGGACGTAGTGGCTGACCAGGCCGTCGATGAACTGCCGCACCTCGGCGCGGAACGTGTCGTCCTCCCGCTCCAGCTGCTCGATCGTCTCGGCGAGTCCATGGGTGTGCCGGACGTTGCGTCCCTTGAGCCAGCGGCCGAGCTTGTTCTCGTGGTTGCCGGGGACGCAGAGCGCGTCGCCGGACGCGACCATGCCCATCACGCGGCGCAGCACGCCGGGGCTGTCGGGGCCGCGGTCGACAAGGTCGCCGACGAAGACGGCCGTACGCCCTTCAGGGTGGTGGCCTTCCACGTAACCGAGGGTGGTGAGCAGGGTGTCCAGCTCGGAGCGGCAGCCGTGGATGTCACCGATGATGTCGAAGGGGCCCGTGAGGTGCCTGAGGTCGTTGTAACGGCGTTCGAGGACCACCTCGGCGTCCGCCACCTCCTCCTCGCCGCGCAGGTGGTGCACCTTGCGGAAGCCCTCGCGTTCGAGGCCGCGCAGCGAGCGGCGGAGTTCGCTCCGGTGCCGCTTGATCACATGGCGGGGCATCCCGGCGCGGTCGGGACGGTCGGCGTTGCGCGCCGCGCAGACCTCTTCGGGCAGGTCGAGGACGATGGCGATGGGCAGCACGTCGTGCTCCCTGGCGATCCGTACGAGCTGGCGGCGGCTCTCCTGCTGGACGTTGGTGGCGTCCACGACGGTGAGCCGGCCGGCCGCGAGCCGCTTGCCGACGATGTAGTGCAGGACGTCGAAGGCGTCGCGGCTGGCGCTCTGGTCGTTCTCGTCGTCGGCGACCAGTCCGCGGCAGAAGTCGGAGGAGATGACCTCGGTGGGCTTGAAGTGGCGGGCGGCGAAGGTGGACTTGCCGGAGCCGGTGGCGCCGATGAGGACGACGAGGGAGAGGTCGGTCACCGGGAGGGCCCGCCGGGCGTCGGTGGTGGCGGCGCGGTCGGTCGTGGTGCCGCTCATGCGGTCGGTCCCTTCTCGGTGGCGGGGGTGTCGGTGCTGGTACGGAGGGTGAAGACGGCCATCTGCGTGGGTGGTCCCACCTCCGGGTCGTCGGCGCCGACGGGGACGTACGCGACCGTGTAGCCGTGCCGCCCCGCCACCTGTCCCGCCCAGTCGCGGAACTCGGCGCGGGTCCACTCGAAGCGGTGGTCGCTGTGGCGTACGTGCCCGGCGGGCAGGGTCTCCCAGCGCACGTTGTACTCGACGTTGGGCGTGGTCACGACGACCGTCGACGGGCGGGCCGAGCCGAACACCGCGTACTCCAGGGCGGGCAGGCGGGGCAGGTCGAGGTGTTCCACGACCTCGGCGAGGACCGCTGCGTCGTACCCCTTGAGCCGCTTGTCCGTGTACGTCAGGGAGCCCTGCGTGAGGGTGACGCGGGCCGCCTGCCGTTCGCCGAGCCGCTCCAGCTTGAGCCGGCGCGCGGCGATGGTCAGGGCGCGTACGGACACGTCGACGCCCATCACGTGCGTGAACCGCACGTCCTTGAGCAGCGCCTGGACCAGCTGGCCCTGGCCGCAGCCGAGGTCGAGCACGGTGCTCGCGCCCGCCTCGCGAAGGGCGGTGAGAATCGCCTCGCGCCGCTGGTCGGCGAGCGACGGCTCCTTCGGGGTGGCGGCGGAATCCGGCGCGGGCACGGCTTCGGATGCGGTTTCCGGCACGGCGTCGGGCACGGCTTCGGACACCGGTGCGGTGTCCGGCTGTACGGTGCCGTCCGCGCCGTCCCCCCGTACCTCCCCGGCCTCCCACTCCTCGTCCGGGGTCTCCAGGACAGCGTTGTCGAGGACCTCGACGTCGATGTCGTCCGCCTCGGCCAGCCTGACCAGCTCCAGGCGCTCCATGGCCCGCCGGGTCAGTCCCCAGCGGCGGGAGAGGTAGCGGCTGGTGATCAGCTTCTGCTCGGGGTGTTCGGCCAGCCAGCCCTCACCGGCCCGCAGGAGTTTGTCCACCTCGTCGGGCGCGACCCAGTAGTGCTTGGCGTCGTCGAGCACCGGCAGCAGGACGTACAGCTGGCGCAGCGCGTCGGCGAGCCGCATCTCGCCCTCCAGGACGAGCTGGACGTAACGCGACTCGCCCCACTGCGGAAACGTCACGTCCAGCGCGACGGGACGCGCATCGACGGACGTCCAGCCGAGCGGCCCGAAGAGCCGGCGGACCAGCTCGGCGCCGCCGCGCGCCGGCACGGCGGGCACCTCGATGCGCAGCGGCAGCGGACTCGCGGCCCGCTCGGGCAGCGCCCGGCAGTCGCCGCGCAGGGCGCTCTTGAACACCGTGCTCAGCGCGACCGCGAGCAGCGAGGAGGCTGCGTACGGCCGGTCGTTGACGTACTGCGCGAGCGCAGCGTCGGGCGCGCCGCCCCGGCTCTTGCCCTTGCCCCGCCGCACCAGGGCCACCGCGTCGACCTCCAGCAGCAGCGCGGCGGTGCACCGCTCCGCGGTCGCCTCGGGATAGAGCACATGGGCGGTGCCGTGCGCGGTGGAGAACGTCTGCGCCTTCTCGGGGTGCTTGTGCAGCAGAAAGCCGAGGTCGGTCGCGGGACGTTCCTGGGTGCCGGTCGTACTGATCGTCAAGAACACCCGCTTGAGTATTGCCTGATCGCGGGGGTACGACGAGAGGTTTTACGTGACGGGCCGCCCGGGTCAGAGGCGGGCTATCGCCTCAGGGCCGACGCGGCAGCAGCCACCGACCAGGCGCGCGCCCGCCGTGCGCCAGGCGCTCACCCGGGACGGGTCGAAGGTGGCGTCGCCGCGCCAGGTCCGTGTGGTCGCGTCCCAGTGTTCGCCGCTGTTGGGGTAGACCACCACCGGTTTGCCCGTCACCTTCGCGGCGATCTCCGTGGCGCGGTCCACTGCGGCGGGCTCGCAGCAGTTGACGCCCACGGCCACCACCTGGTCGTTGCCGGCCGCCAGGGCGAACGCCTCGGCGAGCGGCCGGCCGGCGCGGGTGCGCTCGCCGTCGGCCTCGACAGAGTACGAGAGCCAGACCGGCACCCCGCAGCCCTCGGCCGCCGCCAGCAGGGCGCGCGCCTCGTCCTCGTCGGGCACGGTCTCCAGAGCGAGCACGTCGGGCGCCGCCGCGGCGAGCGTCTCGATCCTCGGCCGGTGGAAACGCTCCAGCTCCGCCACCGACAGGCCGTACCGCCCCCGGTACTCGCTGCCGTCCGCGAGCATCGCTCCGTACGGGCCGACCGAGGCGGCCACCCACACCTCGTGCTCCGCCGCCGCGCCGGCCCGGCGGGCCAGGTCCACGCTGCGGGCCAGCAGCTCCGCCGCCTCGGCGCGGGCGATCCCGCGCCGCGCGAACCCTTCGTACGTCGCCTGGTAGCTGGACGTGATGAGCACCTGCGCGCCCGCCCGTACGTACGCCGCGTGGGCCGCCTCTATCTCCTCCGGGCTGTCCACGAGGAGCCGCGCCGACCAGAGGGCGTCGGACAGGTCGCAGCCCTGGGCCCGGAGCTGGTTGGAGAGGCCCCCGTCGAGGACGAGCGTCTCCTCGGCGAGTGCGGCGGCGAGCGGACGGGCGGGCTGCACAGTGACTCCCTCAGCTCAGCTGGGACTGGACCTGCGCGGAGATCAGCTCCAGGTGGTCGAGATCGTCCAGGTCCATGACCTGGAGGTAGAAGCGCGAGGAGCCGACGGCCGCGTACTGCCCGATCTTGTCGACCACCTCGGCGGGCGAGCCCGCGAGCCCGTTCGCCTTCAGCTCGTCCACCTCACGGCCGATGGCGGCGGCCCGTCGGGCCACCTCCGCGTCGTCCTTGCCGACGCAGACGATCAGCGCGTTCGAGTACACCAGGTCGTCCGGGCCCCGTCCCGCCTCGGTCAGAGCGGTCCGCACCCGGCCGAACTGCGTGGCCGTGTCCTCCAGCGTGGCGAACGGGATGTTGAACTCGTCCGCGTACCGCGCGGCCAGGCGCGGGGTGCGCTTCGCGCCGTGGCCGCCGATGAGCACCGGGAGCTTGGCCTGGGCGGGCTTCGGCAGCGCGGGCGAGTCGGCCAGCTGGTAATACGTACCGTCGTAGGAGAACGTCTTGCCGGCCTCCGTCTCCCACAGCCCGGTCACGATCGCGAGCTGCTCCTCGAAACGGGCGAACTTCTCCTTGGGGAACGGAATGCCGTACGCCTGGTGTTCCTCCTCGAACCAGCCCGCGCCCAGGCCCAGCTCCACCCGGCCGCCGGACATCTGGTCCACCTGCGCGACCTGGATGGCCAGCACCCCGGGCAGCCGGAACGTCCCGGCCGTCATCAGCGTGCCGAGCCGGATCCGCTTGGTCTCGCGGGCCAGCCCCGCCAGGGTGATCCACGCGTCCGTGGGGCCGGGAAGCCCGTCCGCCGAACCCATGCGCAGATAGTGGTCGGACCGGAAAAATGCGTCGAACCCGAGGTCCTCGGTGGCCTTGGCCACGCTCAGCAATGTCTCGTAACTCGCCCCTTGCTGGGGCTCGGTGAAGATGCGAAGATCCATGCCTTCATCTTCGCAGGGCCGCCGCGCCGGCCCGCACCCTCCCCGAACGCGCTGGTCCGGGCCCCGTACGCGGCGAGTGCCCCCGCCCGGTACCGGGCAGAGTCCCCGGGCGGGGACAATCGGCGTGCTGCTGTGGCGGGTTTCCAGGGCCCGGCACGCCGACCGGCGAGGTGAAGGGGCAGGGCGTGGGTGTGCGAGCGGGACGGTCCCCGGATTCCCTGCGCGCGGCCGACATCCTCACCATGCACCGGCTCGCCCGCAAGGGGGACGGCGTGCGGCCGCTGCTGCGCTGGCTGGCGCGCCGGACGGGGTGCTGGGCCGGGCTGGTGGACACCGCCGGCGCCGTACAGGAGGCGTCTTCCGACGAGCGCGACTCCGAGACGATCACCCTGATCTCCGACGGGCTGCGGGAGATGCGGGAGCGGGGGCTCCGTACGTTCCTCGCGGGCTCGTCCCCGGAGCGCTCGGGGGCGCTGCTCGCCGTCGACCTCCCCGGGGACCGGTCCGGCTCCGAGCCGTCCGGGCTCGTCCTCGCCGTGGTCGGCCCCGACCCGCTCAGAACGGCCGCCCCGGCCGACGCGGGGCCGCTGCTCGGGGTCTCCTGGTGGGCGAAGGAGACCGAGCGGACCCGGCGGCGCGTGGAGGTCGCCGACGCGCGCGGACGGGAGGCCGTGCTGCATCTGCTGATGTCCGGGAACCTCACCACGGCGCACCAGATAGCGGGCGCCCTCGCCCCGCGCCTCTACGATCCCGCTCGCTTCCACGTGGTCGAGTGCGGTCGCGACCGGCGGGCCGAGACGATCCGGGTCTGCGCCGAACTCACCGGCGGCCGGGCGTGGATCGTCCGGTGTCCCGTCTACTCCGACCATGTGCTGGTGGTCGCGTCGACCACCCCCGTCCCGGCCGGCGCCCGCCCGCTGGAAGCCGCCCTCACCGCCGAGATCGAGGGCTGTGTGGTGGGGACCGGCGACGCCCTGGCCCTGCGCGACACGGCCGTCGGCTACCAACAGGCCTTCCACGCGCTGGCGGTGGCGCGCGGCCGCCCCGAGCGCTGGGCCCGGTTCGACGCCGCGCTCGGGCTGCCCGTCGTGCTGGGCCGGCAGGGCAGCGCCTGGGCCGACCACCTGCTGGCGCCGCTGACGCGGTACGTCCCCGCCCGGGTCGCCGACCCCGACAGCGCCACACTGACCGAGACGGTCCGGTCGTGGCTCGCCTTCTCGGCCGCCGCGACCGAACACTTGAAGATCCACCGCAACACCCTGGCCGCGCGCCTGCGCCGCGTCGAGGCACTCCTCGGCCTGGACCTGAGGCTCGTAGGCGATCAGGCGAAACTCGACCTGGCCCTGCGGATCGGCGCGCTGCCCCGCACGACGGAGCACGGGCCGACGGACGACCGGCCGACGGATGTGACGGGCGCGGCGGGGGCGGTGGTGCCGGTGGACGCGATGGAGCCCGTGCCGTCCGCTCCCGTCCAGGACCACTTCGAGGCGCTCCTGCGCCTGCCCGCCGTACGGGAGTGGGCACTGACGCAGCTGCGTCCGGTACGGACGGACGCGCCCGCGCTGGAGACGACCTTGCGCGCCTGGCTGGGCAACGACACCCGGCTGAGTGCCACGGCGCGGGCGCTCGGTGTGTCGGTGACAGGGACGCGGAAGCGGCTGACGCGCCTCGAACAGGTCCTGCGCCGGTCGCTGCTGCGGGTCCCGAACGCGCGTCACGACCTGTGGCTGGCCGCCACGGCCCTGGACGGCGAAAGGCCGGACAGGAACTTCTGACACCGCCGGGCGGTCCGGCTGTGCACTCCGGCTCTCCCCGGTCCGCCGTACGGAACCTAGAGTCGGGCTCGTGTTCACGCCCCCCACGGGGGGTGGGGCGTGAACACCACAACACACCTCTGCCCGCTTCAACGGCCCCGCCCCCGCTCGTGGTTGCGCCGGCGCTCCCGCTCGCGCTCCGCCTCCTGCTGTCTCTGGCGCTCCCGCGTCTCCTTCCTCGCCCGTTCCTGTTCCTGTGCGACGAGCCGGCGCAGCAGCCCCGCCACGCGGTCGCTCGCCTCGTCCGCCGCGTCGATCGCCTCGATGCACTGCCAGTACAGCCCCTCCTCGTCCGTCGCACACGCCACCGCGACCAGGGCGATGCCCACCTCGCCCAGCAACTCCGCCAGCCCGGTCAGCGCGCCCCGGGCGTCCGGCACCGAGGACAGCTGTCTCGCCCTGCTCCCGTCCCCGAACCGCACCTCCGCGCCGAAGAGCTCCATCCCCGGGCCACCGGCACCCGGCCCACCGACACCCGGCCCATCGAGACGTGGGCCCTCAAGACGTGGGCCGTCGAAGCCCGGACCTCCGCCGCCCGCTTCCCGGCCCTCCGGTAAGTCCCGGGCCTCCGGTACGTCACAGCCGCGTCCGCCCGTCTCACCCAGCTCACGCGCCTCACCCCGCAGCTCCGGCGGCCCGCTCAGCGCCAGCCGGTTGCCGATCGCCTGGGCCAGTGCCTGGGCCTGCCAGGCCTCCGCGATGACGTCCCACGCCTCCCCGCTGCCGGCCAGGGCCCGCCGGGTCACGCCGATGAGCCGTTCCGCATCCATCCGCAGCCCCCGTTCGTACGACAATCCTGCCCACTCACTCCACTACCCAGAGTGAGTGAACGGCGACGGAAAGGCCAGAGGAATGCGGAAATCTGTGGACAGGCAGCTGGTTGTGGAAATCTCACTCACTCCGAAGAGTGACGATCACGGGGAATCGGGGTCCTTCACCGCGGATGAGGGCGGGAAACGCACCTCATTCCGTTCCATCTTCGCGGCGAGCGCGTCCAGCACGTCGATCCCCAACACGTCGCAGAACTGGAGCAGGTACGCGAGCACGTCGGCGACCTCGTCCGCGACCCGGTGGGCCGACTCCGGTTCCTCCATCACCCGCGCCGACTGCTCGGGGGTCAACCACTGGAAGATCTCTTGCAGTTCGGCCGCCTCGACGCTCAGCGCCGCGACCAGGTTCTTGGGCGTGTGGTACCGCCCCCAGTCCCGGGCCGCCGCGAACTCGGCCAACCTGCGCTGCAGTCCCGCCACATCCTGTTCTGTCACGGACCCAGGTCTATCACCGTCACGCCGGCCGGAAAGCACCCGGCCGGGCGGCACCGGTCAAGGGCGCGGCCGGACCGCTACGGCCCCGGAACGGCCGCCGCCGCGATCCCCTCGACCTCCGTGCCGACCGGCGCCAGCAGGAAGACGTTCTTGTCGACGCGGTGCATCCCGCTGCCGAGGCCGAAGACCACCCCGCTGCTGAAGTCCAGGATGCGCTTGGCCACGTCGAGTTCGGCGCCCGTCAGGTCCAACAGGACCGGGATCTGGGCGATCAGGTGGTCGGCGACCTCGCGCGCGTCCGCGAAGACCCGCACCCTCAGCACGACGAACCGCCGGTGCTCGACGCGGGGTTCGGGCTGCACGGAGCGGTGGTCGACCCGTGAGGGCCACTCGTTGCGGCTGCGCAGCGGGACGACCTGCGCCAGGCCTTCCCACTGTTCGTCGGTGACGTCATATCTGTCGTACCTGCTCACCGGACCACCCCGCCCGCGCGTCGCGTCTGCATCCGGACATCCTCCCGCTCCTCACCCGTTCGGCCCATCAGCGACACGGCTCTGTCGGTGATCGACTCCACGGGTCCCCCGGAACGGCCGGACTCCCGGCCGTCGAGAGCGGAGTGCCCCGCACCGCGGCCCGGAAACCCTCAACGCGGTTTGACCTGCTCCCGCTTCACCTCCAGCCCCGCCGGCGCGTCGACGCGCGCGGTGCCGTCGGCGCCGACCGTGATGTCCAGCCTGCCGCCCGCGACGTCGAAGCCCTCGACGCTGAGGGGCCGGTACGCCTCCGCGAAGGCCGGCGCGACCGTGACCGTACCGCCCGGGACGTCGGCGGAGAGGCCCAGCACCGACTGGAGTACGAGGACGGACGACGCGGCGGCCCAGGCCTGCGGCCGGCAGGACGCCGGATAGGGCGCGGGGACCGCGTCGGTGGCCGTGCCGTGCCCGGCGAAGAGTTCGGGGAGACGCGCGTCGAATCCGGCGGAGGCGGTCAGCAAGCCCGCCGCGAGCGGCGCGGCCGCGTCCGGGAATCCGGCCCTGACCAGCCCGTGCACGGCGATCGCGGTGTCGTGCGGCCAGATCGAACCGATGTGGTAGCCGTACGGGTTGAACCCCACGGAGTCGCTGCTCAGGGTCCGCAGACCGTGGCCCGAGTCGAGGTCGGGCGCGCTGATCCGCGCGGCGAGCAGCGCGCTCTCCTCGTGGTCGAGCAGACCCGTGCCGAGCAGGTGCCCGAAGCCCGAAGTGACCGAGTCCACCGGCCGCTTGTCACGGTCGAGCGCCACCGCGGGGTACGGCCCGCGCGCGTCCTCGACCCAGAAGCGCTCACGGAAGTTGACGCGCAGCCGGTCGGCCCACTCCTCCCAGCGGTCCGCGCCGGGACGGCCGAAGGCGCGCAGCAGGTCGGCGCCGCCACGGGCCGCCTCGTACGCGTACGCCTGGACCTCGCACAGCGCGATCGGGGAGTCGGCGAGGCGGCCGTCACGGTGCCTGATGGAGTCGCCGGAGTCCTTCCAGCCCTGGTTGGCCAGTCCGCGTCCGGTCAGGTCGATGTATTCGAGGAAGCCGTCGCCGTCGGCGTCGCCGTACTCGCTCATCCACCCGAGGGCGGACTCGGCGTGCGGCAGGAGCTGTTCGACCTGCTCGGGGGCGAGGCCCCAGCGCCAGGCGTCGTGCAGCAGCGTGATCCACAGGGGCGTGGCGTCGACCGTGCCGTAGTAGCAGGGCGGCAGGGCGAAGGTGTCGTCGAACCGCTGGGCGGCGCGGCGCACTTCGTGCAGGATCTTGCCGGGCTGCTCCTCGGTGTCGGGGTCGGTCACGCCGCCCTGGCGGCGCGCGAGGGTGCGCAGCGTACCGGCCGCGAGGTCCGTCCCGAGCGGCAGCAGCATCCGGGCGGCCCACAGCGAGTCGCGGCCGAAGAGCGTGAGGAACCACGGGGCTCCGGCGGCCAGGAACTGGTCGGCCGGGTCGGCGGGGTCGGTGAGGCGCAGCCGGTCCAGGTCGGCGGTGGACTGGTCGAGCCAGTGGTCGAAGCGCCGGTCCGCGCTGCGCAGCCGGGGGGTGCGCCAGGGCAGGCTGCCGGCGGGCGGCGCGGGGAACTGGTCGCCCTCGTCGTGGGCCGCCTCGCAGCGCAGGACGGCGGTCCAGGTCTCGCCGGGCGCCAGTGCGATGTCGTACGTGAGCCGTCCGGACGCCGGGTCGGCGGTCGTGGCGGCGGGCGTGCTGCCGAGCCGTACGGTGAACGCCTCCTGGGACCAGGCGAGTCCGTCCCCGGTGGCGGTGGCGGGCACGGCAGCGGGGCGGTCACCGGACTTGACGCGCTCCATCGGCGCGAGGTCGGTGGTGGCGGTGACGATCAGCTTGACGTGGACGTCCTGCCGTCCCGCGTTGGTGACGTCCAGGGTCTCCGCCAGCTGTCCGGGGGTGACGTGGCGGCGGCGGCGCAGGGTGACGGCGGGGTCGGGGGTGTGTTCGCCGAGACCGCGCAACACGGCCCGGAAGGAGGCCCGTTCGGCGCCGTCGAGGCCACCGCGTACGGGTGCGAGCACCACACCTTCGGCCTCGACGGTCAGCCGGGACAGGGCCCGGGTGTCACCGTGGTAGAAGCCGTCGGCACCAGGGCTTTCCCCGGACAGGACACCGGCACCGGCGCCCGCTCCGGGAAGGTCGCCGATCTGTCCGTCGGCCCGCGAGATCGCGAAGCTCGGCGCGTACAGCGTGACGCAGGAGTCGTGCAGGAACGGCTGGAGACCGGACGGCCCCTGGGGGTTTCCGTCCGGCGGGCCGCCCCCCTCGACCGGCTTCGTTATGTCGTGGGTCTTGACAGTGATGTCCAAAACAGCAGAACCTCTCAGGCATTGGAGCGTTCCAAAGAGCCTAACGACGACCTCAGCTCCCTGACAACACCATTGGAACGCTCCAATAACTTCATCCACTCGCCCAGTCGGTTCCGGAGAGAGACATGGTCCGCACCCCCAACACCCCTTCGCCCAAGGCCGGTCCGGTGACCCTGGCCATGGTCGCGCGACGGGCCGGGGTCTCTCCGCAAACCGTCTCAAACGCCCTCAACTCCCCCGATCTCCTGCGCCCCGAGACCCTGGAGCGGGTGCGCAGGACCATCGACGAGATGGGCTACCGTCCGCACCGGGCGGCACAGACCCTCCGTACCCGTTCCAGCAAACTCATCGGGTACGGAATCCGGCCCACCGCGCCGGGCGCGTCCGCCCCGGTCATGGACCGCTTCCTGCATGCCCTGTCCCAGACCGCCGACGAGGCCGGTTACCGGATCCTGCTGTTCGCCTCACCCCCGCCCGAGGGTCCTGACGCCCTCGACGGATACGAGGAACTGCTCGATCTGCACCATGTGGACGGGTTTGTGCTCAGCGGCACCGACCGGGGCGACCAGCGCCAGGCCTGGCTCCAGAAGCGTGATGTTCCGTTTGTCGGCTTCGGCCGGATGTGGGCGGGGCGTCAGATCGGCGACTGGGTCGATGTCGACGGCGCCTCGGGCACGGACGCCGCCGTCGAGCACCTGGTGGCGCGCGGGCACCGGAAGATCGCGTTCCTGGGCTGGCCGCGCGGCTCCGGGGTCGGCGACGACCGTGCGGAGGGCTGGCAGCGCGCCATGCGCCGGCACGGTCTGCCGGTACGGAGCCGGCGCGCGTACAGCGTGGACGACGTCGCGTCGGCGCAGGCCGCCGCCGTACCCCTGCTCGAAGCGGGCGCCACGGCGGTGATCGCGGCGAGCGACATGCTCGCGCTCGGCTGCTACCACGCGCTGCGGGAGCGCGGGGCCGTACCGGGAGCGGACGTCGCCGTCGTCGGCTTCGACGACTCCCCGACGGCCGCGCTCCTCTCGCCGGGCCTGTCCACCGTCGCCCAGCCGCTGGAGGCTGTCGGCCGCGAGTGTGTACGGCTGCTGCTGGCCCGGATGGGAGAGCCCGGCCGGGCACCCGAGCGGGTTCTGCTCGAACCGTCACTCGTCGTACGGCACAGCACGCCGGCGTTACGCGACTGAGCAGCCGCCACGCCGAGCCGCCACCACTGAGCCACGGGGCCCCGGCGCCCCTGCTCACCCATGCCCTCCGGGCCCCTCGAACGCCACCCCCCTCTCTCACAGCGCGCCTTCAGGGCAGCTGAGCCGCACGTTTCATCCCCCTATGGAGGAATTCATGGCCCGCCACACGGCCTTCGCCGCCCTCGCCGCCTGCGCGGCGCTGCTGACCGCGACAGGATGTTCGTCCGGTTTCGACAGCGGCAAGGAGCCCGCACAGGAGAAGTCCGAGAAGCAGAAACTGACCGTCCTGATCGCCACCTCGGGGGACGCCGAGACCCAGGCCGTCAAGACCGCCGCCGCCGCGTACGCGAAGAAGTCCGGCAACTCCGTGACCGTCGAGGTCGCCAAGGACATGAACCAGCAGCTGGCCCAGTCCTTCGCCGGGAACAAGCCGCCGGACGTCTTCTACGTCAACTCCGACCAGTTCGCCAACTACGCCAAGGGCGGCTCGCTCTACCCGTACGGCGACCAGATCTCCGACGCGGACGACTTCTCGGAGCAGCTGCGCTCGTCGTTCTCGTACGACAACAAGCTGATGTGTCTGCCCAAGGACACCTCGACCCTCGGCCTGGCGATCAACTCCGACCTGTGGAAGAAGGCCGGGCTGACCGAGAAGGACTACCCGACCACCTGGGAGCAGCTGCGGACCGTCGCGGACAAGCTCACGGGCGACGGCGTCACCGGCCTGGTGACCAGTGACGAGTACCAGCGTCTCGGTGTCTTCATGCGGCAGGCGGGCGGCTGGGTCACCGACGCGGGCCAGACGAAGATGACCGCCGACACGGCGGAGAACGCCGAGGGGCTGAGCTTCGTACAGGACCTCCTCAAGTCCGGTTCGATGAAGTTCGCCAAGGCGGTCGACACCAGCTGGGGCGGTGAGGCGCTCGGCAAGGGCAAGGCCGCGATGACCATCGAGGGCAACTGGCTCGAAGGCGGCATGAAGCTCGACTACCCGGACGTCGACTACCAGATCCTGCCGCTGCCCGCCGGTCCCGCCGGGAAGGGCACCCTCGCCTTCAGCACCTGCTGGGGTGTCGCCGCCGACAGCGCGCACCACGAGGCGAGTGTCGACCTGGTCAAGTCGCTCAGCTCGGCGAAGCAGCAGCTGGCCTTCGCCGACGCGTTCGGTGTGATGCCGAGCCGTACGAGCGCGCTCACGTCCTTCGCCGAGCAGCACCCCCAGGCCAAGGCGTGGGTCGACGGCAGCGCGTACGCGCAGGGCCCGGTCACGATCGCGGGCTTCGACAAGGTGCTCAGCCAGTTCAACACCGAGCTCCAGTCCCTGCGCACGGCCGATCCGAAGAAGATCCTGGCCGACCTCCAGCGCAACGGCGAACAGGCCATAGCGAAGGGCAACTGAGCCCGATGTCCCTCCGCCCGACAAGCTCGCGGCGCGGCGGGCGCGACCGGGACGGCGCATGGGGCTGGCTCTTCGTCAGCCCCATGGTGCTCGTCCTCGGCTCGTTCCTGGTGCTGCCGATCCTCATGGCGCTCTGGGTGAGCCTGCTGCACTGGGACGGGCAGTCCAACCCGTTCTCCGGCCAGGCCGATTTCGTGGGCCTGGACAACTACCGCACGCTCTTCACCCAGGACGGTCTCGACCGCACGCTCTTCGCGACCGCCCTGCGCAACAACGCGTACTACGTCCTGCTGACGGTGCCGTTGCAGACCGGACTGGCGCTGGGCCTGGCCCTGATCGTCAACCAGCGGATGCTGCGCGGCCGCGGGCCGCTCCGTACGATCTTCTTCTTCCCGTCCGTCACCAGCTCGATCGCCGTCGCGACGGTGTTTCTCTTCCTCTTCCAGGGAAGCGGGGCCGTCAACGCCCTGCTGTCGTGGATCGGGGTGAAGGGGCCGAACTGGTTCGCCGATCCGCGCGGGGTGCTCTCGCTGGTCCTCGGCGGGCTCGGCGTCATCGATCCCGAGCACCCCACCGGGCTGCTGGCCGAGCACTCCGTGATGGGACTGTCGTGGTTCGAGTGGCTGTCGGGTCCTTCGATCGCGATGTGCACGATCATCCTGCTGGCCGTGTGGACGACGTCGGGCACGTTCATGCTGATCTTCCTCGCGGCGCTCCAGGACATCCCGCGTGAGCTGGAGGAGACGGCGGCCCTGGAAGGGGTCAACCGCCGCCAGCTGCTGCGGTACGTGACCCTGCCCGCGCTGCGTCCCGTGCTGTTCCTGGTGCTCACCCTGGGCCTGATCTCCACCTGGCAGGTCTTCGACCAGGTGTACGTGATGGGTCAGGGCGCCCCGGGCAACACCACGCTCACGCCCGCGTTCCTGTCGTACTCCGCGGGCTTCGACAACGCCGACTTCGGCCAGGGCTCGGCGATCGCGTTTGTCCTGCTCGCCCTGATCCTCGTGCTGACCGGCTTCCAGCGCTGGGCGCTGCGGGAGCGCGGCGTACGCACCGGGAGGAAGCGATGAGTACCACGAGCGAGAAGCAGGGACGGCCCGTGCTCGGGCGGTTCCCCGTAGCGCTGCGGGTGCTGGGATACGCGCTGGTGGTGGGGGTGGCGCTGCTCTATCTGCTGCCGTTCGTGCTCCAGTTGGTGACCGGCTTCAAGACGGATCCGGACGCTGCCGCGAATCCGCTGTCGCTGCTGCCCACGACTCCGACGACGGCCGCCTACCAGCGGCTGTTCGGGCTGAGCGAGGCCGCGGACGGGGTGCCGTTCCTGCGCTGGCTCGGCAACTCGGCGTTTGTCGCCGTGGTGGTGACCGGGGGCCGGGTGCTGTTCGACTCGATGGCGGGGTACGCGCTGGCGCGGCTGCGCTTCCGGGGCCGTTCGGTGCTGTTCACGTTTGTCCTCGCGGTGATGGCGGTGCCCGGAGTGGCGCTGCTCATCCCGAAGTTCCTGGTGCTGAACACGTTCGGGATCTTCGACACGTACACCGGCATGATCCTGCCGCTGATGGTGGACGCGGCGGGCATCTTCATCATGAAGCAGTTCTTCGAGTCGGTGCCGCGTGAGGTGGAGGAGGCCGCGAAGGTCGACGGGGCGGGGGTGTTCCGGATCTTCTGGTCCGTCGTGCTGCCGATGGCGCGGCCGGCGCTGATCACCCTGACGATCCTGTCGTTCCAGGGGTCGTGGAACGAGTTCACGCACTTCCTGGTCGCCACGCAGTCCGGTCAGTACGAGACCCTCACCACGGGTCTGGCCCGGTTTGTCTCGGGTGGCCTGGGCGGCGGTACGCAGTACCCGCTCAAGCTGGCGGCGGCGCTGCTGTCCACCCTTCCGGTGGCCGCGCTGTTCTTCTGCTTCCAGCGCTACTTCGTGAGCGGGGCGAACGCGGGGGCCGTGAAGGAGTGAGAGGCCCCGGGCGGTCCCCCGCGGGGGTGCCTTCCGCGTGACAGGCCGGTCGGCGGGGGCCGACCGGCCTGTGCGGTGGTGGGGGGCTGGGGTGCTGGGGGGCGATGCTCGTACGGAACGGGTCAGCTGAGCAGGACCTGACCGTGCTTGACCACGTCCGAGCCGCCCTTCACGACGCCCTTGACCGCGCCGACCTTCTTGCCGAGGAGCCCGTCCGCCACCGGCTTGGCCTTTTCGCCGACGGTGGCGGCGGTCTGCGCCGCGCTGCTCAGGGTGGTGCCGAAGTCGGCCGACTGCGCGGCCTGCGCGCTCTGCGCGGCCTGGGCGGCGGGGGCGACGGCGGCGACGGCGGCGAGGAGGGCGGAGCCCGCCGCGGCGGCGGTGAGGATTCGACGTACGTTCATGATCGATACAACGCGCGGGACGCCAGGAGGACACGCGGAGTCGGGGTGACGGCCGTGGATGCCGCCCAGGACGACGCGGAGAGTGCGCGGCTCCCGGGGTTCCGGGGGCCGCGCACTCTCGGGGTACTTCAGGGGTCGGGCGTCAGCAGTACAGGTTGGCGCCCGGCGCGACACCCAGGATCTGGGTGAAGCGGTTGTAGGCGTCGACCCGGCTCTGGACCTGCGCCGGGTTCCTGCCGTCGCACTCCAGCGAGCCGTTGATGCTGCGGATCGTCTGGCCGAAACCGGCGCCGTTGACCATCGCGTTGTGCGGGGTCATCGTGCCCGGGCCGCTCTGGGTGTTCCAGTACCAGAGACCGGTCTTCCAGGCGACGGCGGAGTCGTTCTGGACGAGCCACGGGTTGTTGAGCAGGTCGATGCCGAGCGCGTCGCCCGCGGCCTTGTAGTTGAAGTTCCAGCTCAGCTGGATCGGGCCACGGCCGTAGTACGCGGCCTGGCCGGCGGGGCAGCCGTAGGACTGGTTCGGGTCGCAGTAGTGGGGGTAGTTGGCCTGGTTGATCTCCACCACGTACACGAGACCGCCGGTCTCGTGGTTGACGTTGGCGAGGAAGGCCGCGGCCTCCTGGCGCTGGGTCGTGGTGCTGCCCGTCTTGGTGAAGCCCGGGTAGGCGCTGAGCGCGTTGGTCAGACCGCTGTAGGAGTAGAACGAGTTCCGGTTCGGGAACATCTGGTTGAACTGGGCTTCACTGACGACGAAGCCGCCGGTGGGAGGGGGCGTGGAGCCGCCGGAGGGCGTGTTCCACTTCTGGTTGGCGGCGCCGGTGCAGGTCCAGATCTGGATGCGCGCGCCGTTGGCTGAGGTGTTGCCCGTGACGTCGAGGCACTTGTTCGCCGTCGGGTTGACGATGTCCTTGGCGCCGGAGATCGCCCACTTCTGGTTCGCGCTGCCGGCGCAGTCCCAGATCTGGAGCTTGGTGCCGTCGGCGGTGCCGCGCTCGACGAGGTCCAGACACTTGCCCAGGGCGCGCAGGGTTCCGTCGCCGGCGACGGTCCACTGCTGTGCCGCGCTGCCGTTGCAGTCGTAGAGCTGTACGGCGGTGCCGTTCGCGCTGCTCGCGGCCGCGACATCCAAGCACTTGCCGGCGATGCCGGTGATGCTGCCGACCGGGTCGGCGGCGGACGCCGGCACGGTGAGAGTGACCGAGAAGAGAGCCGCCACGGCAAGCGCGACGGCGGTACGGGCAAGGGTGAGACCCCTGAGCGATTTTCTTATCATCTCGACTGGATGTATCCCTTCACGCCATTAAGTACGGTTCGGGGCCGAACCGTTACTTGTAGAGAAGCCGTCATGGCGCAACGAGCCGCCACACGCGAAGCTTGCGACGGGAGTCAACCGGCATTGGTCTAGACTTGTCAAGAACTCAACAAACGAACACCTGTCCTCAACACCCTTCTGGCCTGCTGTTTTACGGTTTGTACGGCTCCGTCTTGGGGGCGTCGATCGCGCCGTCGGGGCCGATCTTCGGCAGCGCGGTACGGGGCTTGGGCATCAGGGCCTTCTTGAGGTCCTGGTTGCCCTTCGCGTCCAGGCCGTACATCGCCTCGTAGATCTTGCGGACGGCGGGTCCGGAGGCGCCGGATCCCGTACCACCCTGGGAGATCGTCATCACGATCGTGTAGTCCTTGGTGTACGAGGCGAACCACGACGTGGTCTGCTTCCCGTGGACCTCGGCGGTACCGGTCTTGGCGTGCATCGGGATCTTGTCCTGCGGCCAGCCGCCGAACCGCCACGCGGCCGAACCACGCGTCGCCACGCCCGCCAGCGCCTCGTCGATGTTGTCCCGGGTCGCCTTGTTCATCGGCAGCTTGCCGTCCGCCTTGGGGGCGATCTTCTTCACGCTCCTGCCGTCGGCGCTGACGATCGCCTTGCCCACGGTGGGGGTGTAGAGGGTCCCGCCGTTGGAGATCGCCCCGTAGATGGCGGCCATCTGGATCGGGGTGACGAGCGTGTCGCCCTGGCCGATCGAGTAGTTGACGGCGTCACCGGCACGCATCTTGTTGCCTTCGAGGCAGCCCTCGTACGCGATCCGCTCCACGTACGTGCCGTTCTTCTTCCCCTGCTTGCACCAGGCCGACTTGTTGGCCTTCCAGAAGTCCTGCTTCCACTGCCGGTCCGGGACCCGCCCGGTGACCTCGTTGGGGAGGTCGATCCCGGTCTCCTTGCCCAGACCGAACTGGTGGGCCGTCTTGTAGAACCAGTCGGCGGGCTTCTTCCTGGGGTTGTTGCCGCCGTCCTTCTGCCACTCCTGGTGGGCCAGGCCGTAGTAGACGGTGTCGCACGAGACTTCGAGCGCCTTGCCGATGGTGATGTTCCCGTACCCCTGGGACTCGAAGTTCTTGAAGACCTGGTTGCCGATCGAGTACGAACTGGGGCACGGATAGCTGCCGTTGAAGCTGTAGCCCGCGTTGACGGCGGCCGTCGAGGAGACGACCTTGAAGATGGACCCGGGGGCCGCCTGGCCCTGGATCGCCCGGTTCAGCAGCGGGAAGTTGGACTTCTTGCCGGTCAACTTGGCGTAGTCCTTCGCCGAGATCCCACCGACCCACGCGTTCGGGTCGTACGTCGGCTGCGAGGCCATCGCCACCACCCGGCCGGTCTTCGCCTCCATCACCACCACCGCGCCCGAATCCGCCTTGTATTTCGAGCCGGTGACGGTGTCGAACTGCTTGCGGGCCGTCTTCATCGCGTTGTTGAGCTCGTACTCCGCGACGGCCTGCACCCGCGCGTCGATCGAAGTGATGACGTTGTCCCCGGGACGGGCCTTCTCGGTCTTCGCCTGTCCCAGGACGCGCCCCAGGTTGTCGACCTCGTACCGGGTCACGCCCGCCTTGCCGCGCAACTGCTCGTCGTACGTACGCTCCAGGCCCGAGCGGCCCACCTGGTCCGAGCGCAGGTACGGCGAGCTGGTGTCCTGCGCCGCCGTGATCTCCTGGTCCGTGACGGGCGAGAGATACCCCAGCACCTGGGAGGTGTTGGCCTTGCCGGGGGCGGCGTAGCGCCGTACGGCGGTGGGCTCGGCGGTGATGCCGGGGAAGTCCTCCGTGCGCTCGCGGATCTGGAGGGCCTGCTGGGTGGTGGCCTCGTCGGTGACCGGGATCGGCTGGTAGGGCGAACCGTTCCAACACGGCTGCGGCGTCTTCGCGTCGCACAGCCTGACCTTGTCCACGAGGTCCTGGGCCTTCAGGCCCAGGACGCCCGCGAGCCGGGTCAGTACGGCCTTGCCGTCGTCCGGCATCTTCATCAGGTCGGTGCGGCTGGCCGAGACGACGAGCCGGGTCTCGTTGTCGGCGAGCGGCACCCCGCGGGTGTCCAGGATCGAGCCCCGTACGGCCGGCTGGACCACCCGCTGGGTGTGGTTGTTCTTCGCCTCGTCCGTGTATTCCTGGCCGTTGCGGATCTGGAGATACCAGAGACGGCCGCCGAGCGTGAGCAGCAGCGAGAAGACAAGCAGCTGAATGACGACGAGACGGACCTGGACCCGGGGAGTCCGTCCCGTCTCCGGTATGTTGCTCACTCACGTCTCCCAGATCGTGCCCTGCTCGCGGCCCGGTTCGGTGGCCGGGCGGCCGACGGCATCAAGAATCCTATTACCCGCCCCGGCACCTCGATCGCCGTATCGCCCGAACTCCGGTGCGGGGGCGGATACCTGACGATCCGTCACTTCGCGGAGGATCAGGCTTCCTCGAAGTAGGCGTCCAGCACTTCGTCCAGCTCCGTGGTCCACTCCTTGAGCCCACTGCGGGCGGGAGCGTCGACGTCCACGTGGTACTGGCGGCGGGTGATCGTGTGAACGGTGACGGTGAACCGGCGTCCGAAGCGGGGAACCCCTACCTCGACCGCGCCGATCTCGTCCCAGCGGAAGTCCGCCGCCTCGTCGTCCAGGGTGAAGCGGACACCGTCACGGTCGGCGGTGATGGAGGCGCGGCGGTCGCTGACCTCGAAGGCGGGGCCGTCGGGGGCGTCCGCGTCGTCGTCCAGGGCGTGCTGGCCGACGGTCTCGCCGCCGGGCGCGTCCTCGGGCTCCGCGGCCGGCTCCGCACCCGCGGACGCCGTGTCGCCGGACGCGGCCACGGACGCGGACTCGGCCGCCGGCTCACCGGACTGCTCGTCCGACCGCTCGGGGGCCTCCTCGGCCTTCTGAGGGGCCGTCTGCTTCTGGGGCTTCTTCGCTTCGTGCTCCGGAGCACTCTCCTCGTCCTCAACAGGGCGGGGGATCATGAGCCCAGGGATAAATCCCGGATCAGTCCCCGCGGCGTGTACGGGCTGGCTGTTCGGATCGATGCGCTGGTCCACGGGCGCAGTATGGCCGACGAACCTGTGCGAGGGAACGCCGGGCCCCCCGTGAACACGCCCAGGTCCCGCGGACTCGCCCTGGTCTCAGGGTCCGGAGCCCGGGTCCGGGTGGACCGGGTCCACCATCCCCGCCCTCGCGGCCTCCAGCTGGGCGGCGAAGGCCACCCCCAGGAAGAGCGCGATCCCGGTGAGATTGGCCCAGAGCAGGAGGGCGACAAAGGCGGTGAGGGGGCCGTACACCGCTCCGAACGATCCGCTCCGCTCGACGTAGAAGGCGAGCAGCCAGGTGGCCACGACCCAGAGCACCAGATGGACCGCCGAGCCGAAGGCCAGCCACGTGTAGCCGGGCTGGTCCCTGCGGGGTGACCAGCGGAAGATCACCGCCGAGGCGACCCCGGCGAGGGTCACCCCGACGGGCACCTCCAGCGGACCCCACCAGTCGAGCCACTGCCGCGACCAGCCCAGCGCCTCCACGACGGAGTCGCCCACCGCCTCCCCCGCGACCAGCACCAGGAAGCCCAGGGCCATCGGCACCCCGGCGCCCAGCGCCAGCAGCAGGCCCCGGGCGTACTTCGCCGGGAAGGGGCGGTCGCGCTCCACGCCGTAGATCCGGTTGCAGCCCCGCTCTATCTGGCCCATGGCGGACGCGAGGTTCAGTACGGCGAACCCGAGCCCCATCCAGATCGCGACGGCGCCCGAGACATCGGCGCCCGCGCTGCGGCGGGTGCCGTCCAGGGCTTCCTGGACGACGTCCGCGCTGGCTCCGGGGACGATCCGGGCGAGGGTCAGCTCGATGATCCGCCCGATGCTCTCGGTGTGGACCGTCGCCGTCACACCGACCAGCGCGATGGTGAACGGGACCATGCCGAGGACCACCTGGAAGCCGAGCGACCGGGCCTGGCTGAACCCGTCGGCGTACCGGAAGCGGGCGAAGGCGTCCAGCAGCAGCTTGCGGCCCCCGTAGCGGCGCAGCGCCATCAGCGCCTCGTCGCCGGACAGCTCTTCCCCGATCATGTCCCGCGTCTGCGGTACGTGTACGACGGTTCCCATGACCCCCACCTTCCCCGCGCATGATGTCAGGACCGGAGGAGAACACGGAACGGTGTCAGGGGGAGGACCCCTACGACCCCCTACGCCCCCCTATGACCCCTACGATTTCTACGACCCGGACGCGGAGGCGCGCAGCTCCTCGTTGATGCGCCGGGCCTCTTCGAGCTGGTCCTCCAGGATCACGATGCGGCACGCGGCGTCGATCGCGGTGCCGCCGTCGACCAGCTCCCGGACGCGGGCGGCGAGGCGCAGCTGGTACCGGGAGTAGCGGCGGTGGCCCCCTTCGGAGCGCAGCGGGGCGATCAGCCGCGCCTCACCGAGGGCGCGCAGGAACGCGGGGGTGGTGCCGAGCATCTCGGCGGCCCGGCCCATCGTGTACGCGGGGTAGTCGTCGTTGTCCAGGCTGTCGGTGAGACTCCGGCTCTTCTGGTTCCGGCTCTCGTTCCCGGGCTCGCCCTGGGGCTTGTTCACACGGTGGACTCTAACCACACCAGGAGATAATGTCTACTGTGACCATAGTAGATTTTCGCTCATCCGAGCAGGAGGTAGCGGACACGCGAACGGGCCCGCTCCAGGGTGCGGAGCGGGCCCGACGGGTGCGGGTGTGCGAAGTGGATCAGTACGGACCGTTCACATTGTCGATCGAGCCGTACTTGTCCGCGGCGTAGTTGCACGCGGCGGTGATGTTGGCGACCGGGTCGTAGCTGTTCATCGACGTACCGGACACGTGGTAGGCCTGGAAGGTCGGGTCGATGACCTGGAGCAGCCCCTTGGACGGGATGCCAGCGGCGGCGTTCGAGTCCCAGTTGTTGATGGCGTTCGGGTTGCCCGAGGACTCCCGCATGATGTTGCGGTAGATGCCGTCGTAAGTGCCGGGGATGCCGTGCGCGGCCATGACGTCCAGCGACTCCCTGATCCAGCCGTCCAGGTTGTCGGCGTACGTCTTCGCCGCGGCCTGTACGGCGGGGGCGGGGGCGGCGGTCTTGGCAGTGGTGGCGGCGGGCGTCGCGGCCTTGCCGCCGAGGGTCAGCTTGAGACCGGGGTGAATCACTGACGGGTCGGCGCCGACGGCCTTCCGGTTGTCCTGGTAGAGCTTCTTCCAGCCGCCGCTCAGGGAGTGGGTACGGGCGATCTTGGCGAGGGAGTCCCCGGCGACCACGGAGTAGGTGGTGACGCTCTTCTTCTCCGCGGTGACAGTGGTCGCGGCGGTGGCGGCGCTCGCGGTGTGCGCGGCCACCAGCGGAAGGGCGAGCGCGACACCTCCGGTCCCCACGGCGACAAGACGCCGGGCGAGCGGGCTGATCCTGGAACGGCGGTGCTTACCCTTTATGGGCATGACGAAATCCTCTCCGTCGCCTGCGAGGTGAGCTGTCGGGTTCGAGCTGGAGATGCCCGGCCGCATTATCAGTGCGACTTCACCCCGAGCCGGTCCTGTGACGGATCGGCGACTTACCTGGGTCCCCCGCTCCTGCCGTACGTGAGTGGGTGAGTGTGTATCCGGACAGCGGCAGGATTCGGCGATCCACCCGGAGTGGGGTGAACGTAAGCGAGAACGCCGGGCCGAAACAAGTCCTGAATTCACACCGAGATCTCATCCGCGATTCAGGCCGGCCCAACTCGGGCGCTCTTGTCCGCCACCGGGGAACCCAACTTTCCCTGGACGTGAGGGAAATGGCGGACGGGCGGAGAAACCCACTTGGGGCGTGACGTGACACACATCACCGCTTGCGCGAGGTTTCGCGCTCCACCACACCTGACAGAAACGACCAAGTCGCCCGAATGCGACGCATATCAACCCCTGCGAGAACGCCGACAAAACGTCCATATAGCGCCGTGGGGTCCGGTCCGGCAAATCGGACCGGACCCCACGGGCCTACGACCCGGAGTCGCCGAATCGGTACAGCCGCACCGTGACGCCCTGCTGACGGGCGAAGTCCACCATGCCCTCGACCGCGGCCGTCAGCGCAGCCGTGAGCCTCTGTAGCTCGGGGGCACGCCGTTCCTTGTCAGGCGCGGCCTCCACCGCCCGCCATGCGGCCCGATAGGCCTCCTCCAGCGGACTGATCTTCTCGTCGTATGCGATAACGGTGTCCAACTCGACGCCCGGTCGGCGATTCTTCGAAGCGGCCATGTCCAGCTGACCGGTGACCGAAACGAGATCACCCACCAACTTCCCATGGATCGGGCCGACTTTACGGCTCACCAGAATGTCTGCCAGGACCGCGTTCGGGTGCTCTTCCCCGTCAAGCATCAGTTCCCCATTTCTCTCGACGTCTTGGACAGTCTCGCGGCTCCGGCTCTGCCGACGGGTATATCGGCATCACCCTTGCGTAGAATTCCCACGCAATAGGTGACACAGCTGTTCGTTCCGTGGCTGTACGCGTCGCTTCCTGAACCGGCACGGAAAGGACGGCGGCGAGCCCGAAGGCCGCTGGAGGCGCACCGCTCCGTGGAACCGCCCTGCGCGCCGGACGCACGCGGCCGCCGCGACACGGCGGGGAGAGACCGTGGCGCGGCGGCCGGGGAACAGGGGTGGATCAGGCGCGGATCAGGTGAGGATCAGAGCCCGATCAGGCGCAGTACTGGGCCTGTTTGCCGATGGAGCGATACATGCAGTCCGCGTTCTCGATGAGTTGGAGGACCGCGTCACGGTTGCGGGACGTCTCGCGTTCGATCACCTCGTCGGGCGGGTAGAAGCCGCCGCCCGAGGAACCGGCCGGGTACATCTCGAAGGTGTAGCTGAAGATCTTCTGGGTGCCCCACAGCCAGTCGTCGATCGAGCCGTCCGTGATGTAGAGGTCGCTCGACTGCTCCGCCGTGTACCCGTTGCTCGTGCCCATCTTCCGGCCGACGGCGGCGAAGGCGTCGCGGTCGTCCTGGGTCAGTCCCGGCGCGGTGTCGGCGTTGGTCCAGCCGAACGGCCAGAGCACCAGCTGGCTGTACGTGTGGAAGTCGATGGCCGCCTTGATCTGCTGCTTGCCTCCAACCACGCGCGAACGGACGAAGTCGGCGACGACCTTCACCTCGGGGGCGGACTCGGCGGCGCGGCCGCGGTACGTCTCGGAGCTGGCCGTGCCCGAAGAGCCGCCGCAGCAGCCGAACTTGTAGTCCCAGTTGCGGTTGAGGTCGGTGCCGATCGCCGTCGAACCGGTGTTGGGCTGCCGGTTCTTGCGCCAGCTGCGGTACGAGCCGGAGGCCACGTCGTACTCGCCGCCGTCGGGGTTGAGGTCCGGCACGATCCAGATCTCGCGGTTGTTGACGGCGCTCGTGATGCGCGAGTCGGAGCCGTACCCGGCGCCCAGTTCCCGTATCAGGTACAACGCCATCTCGACCGTGAGGTGTTCACGGGCGTGCTGGTGGTGGGTGAACAGGATCTCGGGCTCGGCCTCGTCCGTCGCGACGTTGTCGCTGATCTTGACGGCGATGATGTTCCGGCCCTCGTAGGTCCTGCCGATCACCCGCTTGGACATGAGGTTCGGGTACTGCTGGATCCGCTGGTCGATCTCCGTGTTCATCTCCGCGTAGTTGTGGTACCGGGAGTCCGCGGAGGGGAAGTCGAAGGGCGCGACGGCCGATCCGCCGCTCCTGGCGGGCGGCGCGGGGAGCGCGGTGAGCCGGTGGCCGAGGGCGCGGAGGCGCTTGGCCTGCGTGGTGTCGGCGCTGACGACCACCATGTGGTCGCCGACCTCGTCGATCGACACACCGGTCGCGAGGAGGGCGGTCCGGTCGGCCACGGTGGACGGCCCGTTGATGGTGTACTGCCGGATCACCTCCTCGGTGGCGGCGGCCGAGGCGAGGTCCTTCGCGCCGGGCGCGCCGGAGGACGTCGCGGTGGCGGTGAGCGGCGCCGCGACGGCGAGCGCCACCAACGCCGCGAGGGTGGCGGTCCTTCTGCCGTGGATGCGTAGTCGCATGCTCTCTCCTGCTCGCGGGGGGAAGTCTGGGGGTCTCCCCATGCGACGCATCGTGGGACTATGGCATGAACCCGTCAAGGTACGGTCTTCGGCCACCGCTTTCCGGCGGTACGGCGCTACGGCGCTCCGCGGGGATCAAGTGGTCGGCGGGTCAGGCCGGTTCGAGCACGATCCACGTCCTGCCGGGACGCAGCCGCATCGTCGTACCGCTCCCGGACCCGCCGTCCCGCGTGTACGTCGTACCCGCGCCCTCCGAGGGCCTGCTCCACCGCACGGTGTACGACCGGCCGTCGCGCAGCACCACACCGGAACCGCTTCCCACGGTCTCGGAGAACGGCACAAATCCGGTACGGCTCCGGAACCGCGACTGCTTGACCTTCACGCGCTGCACGATCACGTTGTCGGCCGTCCACGGGGACTTCGTACCGTCCAGGGCGACCGTGTACCGCGACCCGTCCCAGGTGAAGGTGAAGCGGGAGTGCGGCATCGACGCCGTGGTCGTGGTGTTGGCCGTCCCGCCGGACGGCGTCTTCCCGGAGAAGCGCAGCCCGATGTCCTTCGCCTCTCCGGCACCGTCGGTGAGGCCCTTGGGATGGATGAACTCGTTGTGCGGAACGGGCCGGTCACGGTCACGGAAGAACGCGCTCGTCCCCGTCCTGGCGACGATGTCCGAATCCTCCAGCACGGGCAGCAACTGGCTCTGCGCCCCGGAGAACGCGAGTGCCGGCCGGTTGTACTCGGCGAGGATCTGGAGGTCCGTCTCGCGGGCGCTCCGTACCGGGCCGATCGTGTCCGGCAGATGGTCGCTGTCGAAGACGGCCATGAGCCGCGAGAGCCCGCCCTCCACCTCGATGCCGTACACCAGGTCCGCGCTGTTGAGACCGACCTGTGGGCGGGCCGCCGCCACGTTGTCGATCTTCACGGCGAGCACCCGGCCCGCGCCGCCCGGCTCACCGGTGAGGACGGAGGCGGACGAGTCCCCGCTGCCGCCGTCGTTGTCCGACGACGAGCAGCCCGCGGCCAGAGCGACGGCCAGCACTCCCGCCACGCCGGTCCCGAGCACTCTTCGACTGTCCACTGACGCTCCTCAGGTTCGTACGGCCGCCCCCTCCTTTGAGGATGATGACGCGCCGCCGGCCGTTGAGCGGGGAGCAACGCCCTAGGGATAGGCGTGGGCCGGGAGGACGCGGTCCACGTGGATGCCCGGGACGTCGACCTCCGAGCTGTGCAGAGGCCGCCTGTCCATCGCGGGCGTCTGGACCAGGGTCAGACCGCCGGCCTTGGCCATCCTGGCGTCGGTCCCCGCCGGTCCGGAGCCGAGGACGAGGTTGCCCGCGCTGTCCACCCGTACGGCCCTGATCAGCGCGGCGTCACAGCGCAGCGCCTCCTCGCGCCGGTATTTCGCGCGCCCCTGTGACGGCTGTGACGGCTGTGACGCGTCGTCGTCCGGGCCGACAGGGCCGGCCGGGGCAACCGGGGCGATCGGGGCGAGGAACGCGGCGATGCTGGCGTCCGCCGCCTCCAGCCGCTCGTTCAGGTCCGCCGGAGGCAGCCACCGTACGGCGATCTCCCCCGGGAGCCCTCCCGCCCGCCCGCCGTCCCCGGCGCAGGTCAGGCGTGCCACGCCACCGGCCGCCAGCAGGGTCCGTACGGGCTCGCTGAGCAGCACGGCCTCGGAACACACCACGTGCAGACCGGTCAGGCCGGCCTCCCGGACGGCGTCGACCAGCGCCCACGGCAGGGTGTCGGCGTCCTCGCCGCCGATCGCGACCGCGGAGCCATGGGCGATGCCCGCGACCGCGGCGGCACCGGAAGCAGCTCTTTCCATGGATCCAGTACACCACCGCCGGTCCCGCGCCACCTGGGGAGCGAGGCCGCGGGTCGTCGCCGGCGAAACGGCGTGATTCACGGCTCCCTGTACACTCCGCGCTCATGGTAGGCGAGAATTATCACGATTTTTTCCTCGGCTCTGCGAGTGCCGTCGGGGCATTGATCGGCCTGTTGTTCGTCGCGATCTCCGTGACCCCGAAAGCGGTCACCGGCAGGTCGGAACACCACAAGGAACGGCTGAAGGCGGCCACCGCGATGTCGGCCTTCCTGGACGCGCTGGTGGTGTCCATGGTGGCGCTGATGCCCGGGGACAACCTCGGCACCGGTTCGTCGATCATGGCGATCGCGGGGATCTTCTCGACCGTCGCTCTCGCGGTGACGGGGCTGCGCGCGGGAGTCCTCCGGGACCCGGCCCGCGCCCTCTTCCGCTGGTCGCTCCTGATCAGCGCTTTTCTCGGCCTCTACATCGTCCAGTTGGCGAGCGCCCTCCAGATCAACGGAACCGCGTCCGACGCGACGCACGTGAAGACCCACTCCATTCTGGTGATCATCATGTTCATCATGGGGATCAGCAGGGCGTGGGAGCTGGTGGGAGGCAGTTCGCCCCGGTTGATCGCCACCTTCAGCCATCCCGGCGCGGGGGAGCCCGCCGGCGGGGACCAGGCCGGTGACACGGCGTGAAGGACGGCACCGCGCGGCCACGGTCCGGACTGAGCCGGACCGTGGCCGGTGCCGCATCCCATGTGACGGGACGTCAGTAGACCCGTACGCTCACCGCGCTGACCGTGAGGGGGCTGAGGCTTCCCTCGACGTTCAGTGAGGCGCCCGTGCAGTTCTCGCCCGCGTAGAGCGTCGCGGTACGGGAGTTGGTGTTGACGGCCGAGAAGGCGCGGCCGGCCCAGCCGTGTTCCGCCAGGCTCACGCAGGCGCTGGTCGCCGGGGGGAGGGCCTGGACCGTGAACCGGGCACCGGCGTAGCCGGCCCCCTCGAACAGACACAGTGTGTTGCTGAATTCGCAGGAGCCGGCCAGGGCCGACTGGCTCGCCGGGGCCGCCTGGACCGTACCGGCACCCGCCGCGAGGAGGAGGGCGGCGGTGGCCGTGACGGACAGGGCGCCGGGCCGGCCGGGACGCCGGGTGCCGAGGCGGGTGAGAGCGCTGAAGGAAAGCATGGTGGTGCCCTTCTGTGAGGAGTGTGTCGGTGTGATGGGTTCGATCGGTGTGTCGCGTGTGAGGCGAGGCGCTGTACGGAGGAGCCCGGCGTGGCCGTCAGCCGGTGGGCCGGGTCCCGCCCGCGCGGGCTGCGAGGAGCACCGCGGCCAGTCCGGTCAGGGCGGCGCAGACCCAGAAGACCTGGGTGTAGCCCGTCCAGGTGGCCACCGTCCCGGTGACCAGGCCGCCGAGCAGTGTGCCGGTCTTGAACGCGCTGGAGTAGAGGGACGAGGCCACGCCCAGCCGGGAGGGCAGGCGGTCCTGGAGGATGACGACAGGGATGCTCAGGACCACGGCGGTCCAGAGCGCGTTGGGGATCTGGAGCAGGAGCAGGGCGGTCCGGCCGGACGCGAGGGGCAGCAGGCAGAAGAAGACGGTGGCCAGCGCCGAGGCCGCGACGACCAGACGCCGCTTGCCGAGCTTCTCGGACCGGGCCCCCACCCACACCAGGGCGGGGATCTCCAGCGCGGCGCTCAGCCCGAGGAGCCAGCCCACGAAGCCCTGGCCGAGGCCGAGGTCGCGGGTGACAAAAAGCGCCAGGTTGATCTGGTACATCATGTTGGCCGTCAGCAGCAGCACAACGGCCGTGAGCAGGGCCGCCGTTCCCCGGTCTAGCCCGGCGAACGGGTTGCGGGCGGTGGGGGCCGAGGGGGCCTCGTGGTCGGCGCCGTCGCCCGGCGCCCGCCCCGAGGCGGACGGCAGGCCCCACCGGCTCAGCGCCGAGGCGGCCAGCGACAGGGCGGCGGCGGCCAGGTACATCGCGGTGAAGCCCTGCCGGGCGATCAGGGTGAAGGCGAGCGGGGGCCCGATCACCCAGGACAGCGAGGTGATCGAGCGGAGGAAGCCGGTGAAGAAGGCCGCGCCCTGGCCGCGGGTGTCGGCCAGTTGCCTGCTGTACGCGAAGAGCTGGGCGAGGCTCGTACTGCCGACGCCGAAACAGCACACCCCGGCGACCAGGAGCAGGTAGTAGTCGCGCAGACCGGCGTAGGACAGCCCTCCGACGGCGAAGAGGAGGGCGGACAACGCCAGCAGGCGCCGGCGGTCCCGTACCCGGTCGGAGAGCACACCGATCACGAGGTCGACGCCGATCTCACCGACGGCCCGTCCGGCGAAGAACAGGCCGATCATCAGCGGGGTCGCCCCCACCTCGTCGGCGAGGAAGAGACTGGCCGAGGTCGAGACCATCGCACCCGACACCCCGACGGCTCCGGTGACCCCGACGAGCCGGCCGATCGCGCCTTCACGGAGGAAGGACAGCCGGGCGCCCTTCGCGGCGGGGGACGCGGACGGGTCCGGGGAGAGCTCAGGGGTCGGTTCGGGTTCGGCGGTCATAACCGGCTCTTCCTTCGTCCGGCCGCCGGCGGGCGGCAGCGGGAGACGCGACAGCGGGACACACGATCCCACTCCGGCAACTGTGCGCTCCTGTCAGCCCCGTTCGTCGCCCGCCGGGGTGAGGACCTTGTGCGCGACGCGCTCCGCCTCGCGGAGGACGGCCTCCCGGTACCGCTCGCTCAGTGCGGTGACCGCCGGCAGGACGCGGCACTCCTCGACGCTCTTGTCCCCGTAGGGCAGCGCGAATCCGGCCAGCGGCACCACGTCGAGCGGTGAGCGCGGGTCGAACAGCGCGTCGGTCTCCGGGGAGGGCCGGAGCGCCCCGCCTTCCGTCACGGCACCGACCACCAGGCCGGTCCTGCCGTTGATCGTGCCCCGTACGACTCCGAGCGCGCGGCCTTCGCCCCCGGCGGCCGCGGTGAGTTCGCGCTCCACGTCCGGGTAGATCCGGTCCGTCTCCAACCAGCCGAAGACAAGAGCCAGTTCGAGGTCGAGGCGCGGCCACTTGCCCAGGTAGTACCGGTTGTTGACGTGGGCCGTGGCGCCGTTGGCGGAGAGGTCCCGCGCATGGGGCAGGTGCAGTCCGACGACGTCCTCGCGCAGGACGATCGGGGTCCCGGTCGAGGCGACCCGGAATCCCCACTCCTGATCCTCGGGCCCCCATCCGTCGAAGCCCTCGTCGAAGAGGAGGTCGTGGCGGTGGAGCGTGTCGGCGGACAGGGCGAGGAAGCCGCCCCGGGCGAACACCCAGGGGAAGCGGGCGATCGCCGACTCGTAGGCGGGCGACCAGCGTTCGTCCAGGACATCCGTCGTTCCCGCGTCGAGTACGGCGAGCGCCTCGCGGTAGTGGCCAAACGGCAGTGCCTCGACCGCGTCCACCTGGCTGTCGACCACCTCGTCGTAGCCGATCATCTGGCCCACGACGCAGATGCTCTGACCGTGTGCGTAGTGGCGGTCGTACAGGTTGCGCAGGCAGTTGGGGGGCAGCACCATGTCCGCGTCGAGGAACACGTACACCTGTCCCGTGGCCTGCTTGATCGCCAGGTTCCTGGCGCGGCTCAGGTTCCACTTCTCGTCCGACATGACGGTGACGATGTCGAGCCGGTCCATGAACTCCTGGCAGGTGGCAACGTACTCCCGCGAGTACTCCAGCGCGCCGACGACGACCTCGAACTCGGAGCGGTCCATGGTCTGTTCCGCCAGCGCGGCGAACACCAGCCTGATGTTGTCCAGGCGTTGTTTGTAAGGGATCACGACACTGAACTTGGGGCGACCCATCTCTGCTCCTCGCGTGGCTGCCGGAGATCTCCCGTGGGGAGGCGGGACCAGCTTGGCACAATATTGCCAAGCTGGGCAAGTGTGAGGCAATAATCAGGGTCGCCCCACCGCGTCGAAACGTATCTACCCGAGATCCGCGACCAGTTGGTCCAGGACATGCAGTGCGGAGGCGGCCCGTACCGGGTCCTGGTAGTACGGGTCGCCGGGGACGGGCAGTGAGCCGGCCAGCGCCCAGCCGCGCCCACGGGCCCAGGTCGCGTCGTCCACGCCGAGCGCCGCGCGGTAGACACCGCGCACCTCGTCGGGCAGGAAGTTCCAGGCGGGGAGCAGGTCCACGGCCGGATCGCCGGCGGCCAGCGTCCCGAAGTCGATGACCGCGCTCAGCCGGCCCTCGGCGAGCAGGATGTTCCCCGTCCCGAGGTCGCCGTGGATCCAGACCGGCGGCCCCTCCCAGGCGGGAGCCGTGAGCGCCGCCTGCCACACGGCGGTCAGCGCGTCGGTGTCGACCAGGCCCTTCATGGCCTCGATCTTGGGCAGGACACGCGCCTCGGACGCCAGGGAGTCCCGCTCGTCCCCCATGGGCACGCCGCGGAACGCGTTGCTCCACTGCGGTCCCGGGGCGCCCGTGGCGTCGACCGCCCGGAGGGCGGAGACGAAGGCGGCCAGCTCGGTGGCGGCGCCGGCCGGGTCCACGAGGGCGGCGCCCGACGCGTTCTCCCCGGGCAGCCACCGGTAGACCGACCAGGAGAAGGGATAGCCCTCGGCAGGCTTGCCCATCGCCAGCGGCTCGGAGACGGGCAGCGGGAGGTGCGGCGCGATGCGCGGGAGCCACTCGTGCTCGCGCTCCACCTGCCCCGCCCAGCGCGGGAAGCGCGGCAGCCGTACGGACATGTCGTCACCCAGCCGGAACGTCGCGTTGTCCATGCCGGGCACGGGAATCGTCGCCAGGGGCAGGTCGGCCCACTGGGGGAACTGGGCGGCGAGCAGCCGGCGCACGAGGGCCGCGTCGATGGGCACTTCGTCCGTACTGGTCGATGACACGCGTATCTCCTCGGTAGGGGGCAGGTCGGGCGGCCTCATCCTGCCGGGGCGGGCGCCGCCCATCAACTGGGTTCGCCTAGGCCGCCGTTCGGGTTCGGCTCCGGGTCCGCTCCGGGCTCAGCAGATATTGCCAAGCTAGGCAACATCGTGACAACCTATCACCTCACCCATTGAGATCCGTACGGCCTCCCGGCCGTGCGCCGCCAGCATCCAGGGGAGTGGGACGGCGTGCTACCAGACCCGAGATGGACCGCGGGACGGCCCGGCGCCACCCCCGGCGAAGGCCTGCACGAGACGTTCGCGCGAACGGCACGGGCCCGCCCGGACGCCGTCGCCCTGGCGGGGGCGGCCCGCCCGAACATGACGTACGGGGAGCTGGACCGTACCGCCGACGCCTGGGCGGCCCGGCTGATGGCCGCCGGGGTCGGGCCGGGCTCCTTGGTGCCCGTACTGCTGCCCAGGGGGCCGGAGTTGGTGGTCGCGCTGCTCGCGGTCCTCAAGGCGGGCGCGGCCTACGCCCCGCTGGACCCGGACTGGCCCGCGCGCCGTCTGCGCGAGGCGATGGCCGACCTGGAGGCGCCCCTCGTGGTGGCCCGGTCCGCCGCCGGGACCCCTGACGGCCACGGCCTGCCCGTGTGGACACCGCCCACCGGGCCGGTGGCGGCGCCGCCCGGGTTCCGGCCCGCCGAGGTCGCGGGCTCCGACGCCGCGTGTGTCTTCTTCACCTCGGGCACAACAGGCCGGCCCAAGGGGGTGGTGACGCCCCACCGGGCCACGGTCCGCCTCTTCGCGCCGGACACCTTCGCGCACTTCGGCGCCGGTACGGTGACGCCTCTCGCGGCCCCGCCGCCGTGGGACGCGTTCTCGCTGGAGCTGTGGTCCGCCCTGCTCAACGGCGGGCGCTCGGTGGTGGTCGAGGAGCCGTACCTCTCCCCCGCCGCGCTGCGCGACGGGGTGTCGGTCCACGGGACGGACACGGTCTGGCTCACCAGCAGCCTCTTCAACATGATCACCGACGAGGACCCGGCGGCCTTCGAGGGCGTGCGCCAGGTCATGATCGGCGGCGAACGGCTCTCCACCGCACACGTCAGGCGCTTCCTGCTGCGGCACCCGGGGATCGTGCTGCTCAACGGCTACGGGCCGGTCGAGAGCACGGTGTTCGCCACGACCCACCGCATCACACCGGCCGACTGCGACCTGCCCGGCGGCATTCCCCTGGGCCGACCTGTTCCCGGCACGGGGGTCCATGTGCTGGACGGCACCCGGGTGTGCGCCGTGGGCGAGACGGGGGAGATCTGTGTCGCGGGTGAGGGGCTGGCGCTGCGCTACCTCGGCGATCCGGCCCTCACCGAGGCCGCGTTCACCCGGGTGACGATCGACGGCGAGACCCTGCGGGTCTACCGGACCGGCGACCTGGGGGTGTGGGGCGCGGACGGGCTGCTGCACTTCCGGGGGCGGGCCGACCGGCAGGTGAAGATCCGGGGCCACCGGGTGGAGCCCGCGGAGGTCGAGCGCCAGGTGGAGCGGTGCCTGCCGGCCGTGCGGACGTGCCGCGTCCTGGCCAGGAAGGATGCCGCCGGTACGGCGCAGGAGTTGGTGGCGTTCTGCGTGCCCGCCGAGCCGGGGGATCGGCTGGAGGGCGCGGCGGCCGCCCTGGCCGAGGTTCTTGTCTCGTACCAACGGCCCTCCCGGGTGGTCGCGGTGGACGCCCTTCCGCTGACGGCCCGGGGGAAGCTGGACGAACGGGCGCTGCTGGGGATGGCATCGGCCGGGCCGGCGATCGGGCCTGGCTCGGATGTGGGTGGCGGGGACGCGGTGGGTAGCGGTGACCTCGCCGATCCGGCCGTACGGGCCGTCGCCGAGACGTTCGCCGCCGTGCTCGGGCGCGCGAATGTCCCGCTCGACACACCGTTCGTCGCGCTCGGCGGCACCTCGCTCGGCGCCGGCCGGGTCTGTGCCCGGCTCGCCGCGCGGCTCCACCGCCCGGTCCCGGTCGCCACGCTGTACGAGCGGCCGACCGTCGCCGCTCTCGCCCACTGGCTCCGCACCACACCGCCGCCCGACGACCTGCCGGAGGCGCCGCCGGAGACCGGTGACACCCCCCTCACCCCGTTGCAAACCGTCTATCTGACCCGGCAGTTGCTCGCCCCCTCGGACCTGACGGCACACTGCGTGCTGGCCTGGCTCGTGGAGGGGGACCTGGACACGGCGGCCCTGGAGACGGCGGTCGCCGAGACCCACCGGCGCCACGAGTCCCTGAGCGCCGCGTACGTCCTGGACCCCGCGCCGTACGCGCTGCTCGTGGACGCGCCCCCACCCCTCGTCGAGATCCTGCCCCGTGAGAACACCGTGGACAGCGCGGTTTCCGCTGCGCGCGCCGCGCTCTCCGGTGAACTGGAGCCGGAACAGGGCGAGTTGTGGCGGACCGTGCTGGCCCCGGTGGCCGGCGGGCGGGCCTCGGTGTTCGGGGTCGTGGTGCATCACATCGCCTTCGACGGCTGGTCGGAGTCCGTCCTCGCGCGTGACCTCGCGGCGGCGTACAACGCGGCGAAGGGCGGCGGGCGGACGGCCGAGCCCGCGCCTCCCTCGCTGGCGGTGATCCACCAGGACCGTGCACGCTACCGGCGGCAGACCGCGTCGGCCGCCCATGAGGACTACGTACGGGGCGAGTTGACTGGCGTACCGGATCTGCGGTGGCCGGCCGGACCTCCGGATCGGGCGACCGGCGGACCCGGCCGCGTCGACGCGCCACTGTCGTCCGCCGTACTGGCGGGCGTGGACGACCTGGCCCGCGAGGCGGGAGTCACCCGCTTCGCGGTACTGCTGTCGAACTGGGCCGCTGCCCTGGCGGAGGTGACCGGCCGGCGTGACTTCGCCGTGGGCGTCCCCGTGGCACAACGCGACGGCGCGCGGCTCGACGGTGTGGTGGGCTGCCACATCGGCATGCTGTGCCTGCGGTTGCGTGGTGCCGCGCTGGGCGGGGGTACGGACGCCGTCCGCGAGGCCTCTCGTATCACCGCGCGTGCCCTCGCCGCGCAGGACGTGTCCCTCGGGGACATCCTCAGCCTGACGGGCCGGCCCCGCACCGGCCGGCCGCCGCTCTACCAGGTGCTGTTCGCGCTCCAGGACAACGCGGTCCCCCGGCTCGAACTGGCGGGCGTACGGACCGACTTTCTGCGCCAGCCGTATCTGGACCTCCCTCTCGAACTGCACACCGAACTGTGGCCCGACGAGCGGGGCGGGCTGCGGGTGGAGGTCTCCTTCCGCCCGGAGGCGGTCGCGGAGACCACCGCCCAGGAGATCGCCAAGCGCTTCACGGACCGTCTGCGCAGCCTGTCGCCGGGCGTGGTGTGACGGTACGCCGTGTGGGGTGACGGTACGGGGCCCCGGGGCAACGAGCGACCCGGCACCACAGGCCCCAGGAACACGTCAGGAACACGTCAGGAACAACGGAAGGGTGAAGGACATGGTCATGAAACAACGGCGGCTCACGCACATCTCGGCCCCGGAGGGCGTCGAGCCGAGTTCCGGCTACACCCACGTGGTGACGGGACCGGGCCGGCTGGCCGCACTCGCCGGACAGATGCCGTTCGACGAGAAGGGCACGCTCGTCGGCGAGGGTGACCCGGCCGCCCAGGCACGGCAGGTCTTCACGAACATGCGGGCCTGTCTGGCCGCCACGGGGGCCACCTTCGACGACGTCATCAAGCTGACCTACTACGTCACCGACGTGGCGTTCGTGCCGGCCGTCCTTGCGGTACGGGACGAGTTCATCGACACCGCGCGCCCGCCGGCCAGCACCGTGGTGCAGGTCGTGGCGCTGTTCCGGCCCGAACTGCTCCTCGAAGTGGACGCGTTCGCGCTGGTCGGTGACACCGCCGACGCCGACGCCCGCTGATCCGGGAAACCGCCCACGCCTCGACCACAGGAGCACCGACGACCATGACCGTGACCGCCACCACACCCCCACGACCACACCCCTGTACCGGGCAGATACCCCCGTTCGACGGCGAGTTGGGGGCGCCGCTGCGCGCCATCCTCGCGGAGCTGCCCATGCCGCTGACCCCCGGACTCGTCGCCGACCGGCGGCGCAGGAGCCTGCGCGGCCGGCTCTCCGACGACGCGATCCGCCGGGACGGGGCGTTCACGATCGAGGAACTGGCCGTGCCCGCGACGGCCGGCAGGCCCGAGATCCCCCTGCTGCTCTGCCGGCCGACCGGGACGGCCGCGCCGCGCGGTGTCATCTACCACACGCACGGCGGTGGCATGGTCGCCGGCAGCCACCGCAGTACGGAGCTGACCGGCGAGCTCAACCGGGCCGAGGAGCTTCAACTCGCCGTGCTGTCCGTGGACTACCGGCTCGCCCCGGAGCACCCGGACCCGACGCCGGTGGAGGACTGTTACGCCGGTCTGCTCTGGCTGGCCGGGAACGCCGAGCGGCTCGGGCTCCCGGCGGACCGTACCGTCGTCAGCGGCAACAGCGCGGGCGGCGCCCTCGCCGCCGGGCTCGCCCTGCTGGCCCGGGACCGCCAAGGGCCGCCGCCGCTGGGGCAGTTCCTCCAGTTCCCGATGCTCGACGACCGGTGCGACAGCTTCTCGGCGCGGCAGATGGGCCGGGTGGGGCTCTGGGACGGCGAGTCCGACGCCGCGGGGTGGACGGCGCTGCTCGGCGACCGGCGGGGCACCGACGACGTCTCCTGCTACGCCGCGCCGGCCCGCGCGGACGACGTCTCGGGACTTCCGCCGGCCTGGATCGAGGTCGGGTCGGTGGAGGCGCTGCGGGACACGGCCGTCGCGTACGCGTCCCGGCTCTGGCAGGCCGGTGGCGAGGCGGAACTGCACGTGTGGGCGGGCGCCTTCCACAGCTTCGACGAGTGGGTCCCCGACGCGGTCGTCTCCCGGACGGCGCATCACGCGCGGGTCGGCTGGCTGAGGCGCGTACTGGCCCTCTGAAAACACACTCATCCCCTCGTCCCCCACCCTGATGTTCCCGGTGGGGGACGAGGGGATCTGTTGTCAACGGCGGCCCCGGGGGCTGCGCCGTCCTCAGCCCTCGGCCGCCGACCTGCGCCGGCGGGACGTCTCCAGCGCGCCCGCGAGGATGCGCCAGATGTCCGCCGCGAGGTCGATGTTCGACGCCTGCCTGGCCTGCTCGCCCAGCTCCCTGAGCTGCCCCAGGCCCCGCTCCTCGTCGCCCTCCAGGAGCAGCAGCTGGCTGTCGAGGATGCTGAGCCTGATCCGGTCACGGTAGGTCATGCGCATGTCGTCGCAGTTGAGTTCGTCGTGCGCGGCGCGAGCGTCCTCGTACCGGCCCTCGTGGAAGGCGAGATAGGCCTGGAGCATCAACAGCTCCTGCCGCATGACCGACGTACCGACGAGGGCGAGCGCGCCCTCCACCTCCTGGAGGTACGCCCGCCCGAGATCGGTGAGCGGCGGCTCGGTCTGGAGGCAGAGCGAGGCGGTGGCCAGCCGGAGCCGTACCCAGAGAGTGAGGTCGACCCGGCTGTCCAGCTCGTTCATCGCGCGTTCGAGGAACTCCCGGGCCCGCTCGTGGTCGCCCTGCCGGAAACGCACCGTGGCCGCCGACCAGAGCGCCTCGGTGCGCATGACCTCCGAGCCGCCGTTCTCCACCAGGGCGACCAGTTCGTCCACGTGGGCCCTGGCGTCGGGCAGCCGGCCCGCCTCGGCCTCGGCCGCGACGAGCGTCTGCAACGCCGTCCCGACGTCGGAGACGGACAGCTTGCCCTGCGTGGCCAACTGATAGGCGTGGGTGGCCATGTCGATGGCACGGGTCACCTCGCCCGTCGCCCTCAGCAACCGGGCGAGCTGGGACTGGGCCCTGCACTGCAACTCGGGAAGCGCCAGTTCGTCGGCGATCCTGACCAGTTCCTCCAGGGCTTCCCGCTCCTCGGCGTGCTCGCCGCGGCGCTGCCAGTGCCTGGAGATGATCCACAGGGCCTGCCAGCGCAGAAGGAGATCCTCGTCCTCCGCCTGGTCCAGCGCGATGATCAGGCGTTCGACCGTCTCGTCACTGTCGGAGGAGGTCGCGAGGGACAGTGCCTGGGCCAGCGAACCACCGCTCGGCGGCACGTCGAACGCCGACCGCTCCACGGCAAGTTTC
Source organism: Streptomyces sp. NBC_01317 (assembly GCF_035961655.1). Classification (NCBI taxonomy): domain Bacteria; kingdom Bacillati; phylum Actinomycetota; class Actinomycetes; order Kitasatosporales; family Streptomycetaceae; genus Streptomyces; species Streptomyces sp. NBC_01317. The sequence goes on from NZ_CP108393.1 coordinate 1,921,992, forward strand.
TTGACAAGGTATGTGACAACCCGCTCGGTGGGTTGTCGCGCACCGGACTCCAGTCGTGACAGGTATCCGGTGGAGATTTCCTCACCCGCGAGAGCGGCCTGGGAGAGCCGGCGCGCCCTCCTCAGCTCTTTGAGGCGACGACCGAAATAGGGCTGTTCCATCATGGCGGTCCCACTATTCACGGGGATCCAGATACACACGGATCCAGTTTTCGGCCGACGGTCGACCTCCTGCCTCAGCGTCTCAGACACCTCAGAAGAGTCACCATTATGCCTGACGGTCACTGTAGCGGCCACACTGCGTGCTGACAAAGTTCCGGACCGGTTGGCAATTGATCTCTCCGGGGCGGGATCACCCTGAGTCACACTTTGGCAGATCCTAGGCAAGTACTTGCCAAACGGCTTTTCCAGTTACTAGCTTTATTCCGTCAGCACCCGGCGTCGCAGCGCCGCCCGAACCGTCAACGGATCCACTGGAGTTCCCATGCGCAAGTTCACCGGTACCTCGTCCGCCTCGGCCGTCGCGGCTTTTTTACTGACACTGCCGGCCGCCACCGCTCTCTTGGCGCTGCCGTTCGCCGCCGCCGTGGCTGACATCGACTGGCCGGGGAACAACCTCACGGTCGCCTCCGCCTTCGACACGACCGGCAGCATCGACTGGCCGGGGCCGAACCCGGTGGTCAACCCGGCCGGCGGCCCCGGCACGGACGACATCGACTGGCCGTAAGGCCCACTCCGGGAGACGGGACCCCCCCGCCCGTTTCCCCCGCTTTCCCCCGCACCACCTCGCACCACCCGGCTCCCCCGGTGCCGACCCGTTGAGGACTCTCCGGCGTCGCCGCCCCCTTCTTCCGGTGTGCCGCGCCGACCGCGCACACCGACCCGGCCGTACGAGGCCATCGCGGCGCACTGCCCTCCCTTCTCCTCCCTTCTCCTCGCCTCACCTTTCCTCCCTTCACCCGCCCACCCATCAAGGAGCATCGATGTCAGCTGAGCAGCAACTCCCGGTGAACACCCCCACCGTCGCGGTGATCATCCCGGCCCGTAACGGCGCCGCGTACATCGACCGCGCACTCGCCTCCCTCGTGACCCAGACGGTCCCGCCGAACGAGGTCGTCGTCGTCGACGACGGCTCGGACGACGACACCTACCACCGGGCGCGCCGGTGGGCCGACCTGCTGCCCCTCAAGGTCATCCGTTCCGACCCCAAGGGCACGTGGCACGCCCGCCGCACCGCGATCGAGGCCACCGATTCGGAGTTCATCCTCCAGCTCGACGCCGACGACACCCTGCTGCCCGGCGCGGTGGCCGGCATGACCCAGGCGTACGCGCGGCAGCCCGGACTCGTCGCGCCCCGGCGGTTCCTGCTGGTGGAGGGCGAGACCGAGAACATCCCGCGCCCGGTGGTCGAGCGGCTGCCGGACTCCGAGGACCAGTACGTCTACATGCTGGTACGCAACTACATCGGCGTCGGCTGCCTGTACAGCAGGAAGGACTACGAGGCCGTCGGCGGCTACCGGCCGTGCCGTTACGCCGAGGACTGGGACCTGTGGCTGCGGTTCGCCGCCGCCGGCATCCCGATCTCGCTGCCGGCGGAAGCCACGTACGTCTACAACATGCACAGCAAGAACATCTCCACGAACATCGACATCGGCGCCACCGACCTGGAGATCCTGCGGCGCTTCCTCGACGCGGGGACGGAGACCCACCGCCGTACCGCCAAGCTGGCGTTCCTCCAGCGCGCGGGCATCGACTACGTCGAGGAACTCGACAAGGCCACGGTCGCCGAGGCGTCGGTGGACCTGGCCGCACTCGGCCTGGTCGAGAACGAGCACCTCCAGGTCCGCAGGGACACCGACCTCGGGCATGTCCTCGTCGGCAGCTCGACGGCCGGGGACGGGCAGCGGCTCGTCGTCGTGTCGCCCGACGGGAGCCAGACACGGCTCCGTTCCCTCGTGGCGGCCGGCGGAATCCTGGAGGCCAACGAGACCGACCAGCCGTCCCTGCGCTGGGAGGGCTGCGACCTGACCTGGTTCGGCTGGCACTGAACTGGTCCGGCGGGCACTGGCCCGGTCCGGCGGGCACCGACCTGACCCGCACCCGGCCACCACGCACCACAACAGATCACGACAGAGCGGAGTCCGACCTCATGACGCTAGAGACACTGACCCTCGCCGCGCCGGCTCTGGACGGCGCCGACCTCGACCGCTTCGAACGGCTGGGCTATCTGGTCCTCCCCGGTTTCCTCCCCACCGAACTGGTGTCCAAGGTCAAACCCGAAGTCGACAGCTGGGTGGACGACGGCCTGCGGACCCGGTCCATCGCCTCCGCGACCCACCCGGAGATCCACGGCGTCCCCCCGGTCATGGAGCTCGAACTCCCGGGCCACGGTGAGCTGATCAACCACCGGCCCCTGCTGTCGCTGCTCGCCCAGTTGATGGGTCCCTCGTTCGTCTTCCACCACCTGCACAGCGACCGCCAGGCCCCCGGCATCGCCGGAAAGCCCTGGCACCACGACTACGAGCAGACACCGCAGACCGACCGTGCCCACAGCATGATCCACACACTGCACTACCTCGACGGGCTCTCCCCCGACACCTCCTCGCTGGTGGTGCTGCCCGGCTCGCACCACGAGGTGGCCGAGAAGACGGCCCGCGGTCACCTGGGGACCCGGGAGCTGCCCGGTGAGGTGGTCATCGACCGGCTGCCCAGCGGGTCGACGGTCGTCCTGCACTCGGCGCTGTTCCACGCCCGCCGTCCCCGGCCCGACAGCCCCGGGAAGCCCCGCTATTTCGTCGACGCCTCGTACTGCCGGACGGGGACCCTCTGGCCGCCGGTGAAGCCGTACTGGCGCCACATGCTGCGCCGGGCACAGGAGTTGGGGCTCGACGGCGGCGGGTGGCCCGAGCTGTTCGCCGAGCGGCACTTCACCGAATACGTCAAGCCCGCCTGAACGGATGACATCGAGGGGGAACAGCATGCTGTACGCGGGAGTCGCCTGGGGCGCCGCCGGCTACGAGGTCGAGACGGTCGACGGGGACGGCCGGCGGATGACGTCCCCGGTGTCGTTCGACGCCCGGCGCACCGATGAACTGATCGGCCACCTACGGGGAATGGACCACCGGCTCGTCACCGTGGTGGACAGTACGAACGGGATACTCGACGGCCGGATGATGGCCGCGGGGCTGGACGTGTACCGCGCGGACCCCCATCTCCTGCCGCCACGCCCGGTGTTCGGCTCGGTGGACGCCGGGGAGCTGGCGCGGGCGGCGGCACGGCGCGGGACGGCCTCCCTCGCCAGGCTGGAGAGAGGCCGCGGTACACAGACCGGCCGGGAGGAGCTGCTCGCGGAGTGGATCGCCTCGGCGGAAACCGAGTTGGCGGCGATGACCACGGCGGGCCTCTGTCTGAGCCACGGCCCGCGCGACCGGCGCGAGATCGCCCTGACCTTCGACGACGGTCCGCTGCCGCCGTACACCGGGCAGATCCTCGACGTCCTCGAACGGTACGGCGTCCCCGCGACGTTCTTCTGTGTCGGGATGAACGCCCGTGCGTACGGCGAGGAGATCGTCCGGATGCGTGAGCAGGGGCACGGGGTCGCCAACCACACCTGGTCGCACCCGTTCCTGCCCGATCTGACCCGGGCGCAGCTCGTGGAGCAGATCGACCGGACCGGGGAGGGGATCGCCGAGGTGGGGGGCGGTGCCGTGCCGACCCTGTTCCGGCCGCCGTACGGGTCGCGTACGCCGGAGGTGATGGGGTGGCTGGCCGGGACCGACGCGAGGACCGTCCTGTGGGACGTCGCGCCGGACGACTGGGCCATGCCCGGCGCGGATTTCATCGCCACGACCATCCTCGACCAGGCGCGTCCCGGATCGGTGGTCCTCCTGCACGACGGGGGCGGCGACCGGTCGCAGACCGTGGGCGCGCTGCCCGCCGTCATCGAGGGCCTCCTGGAGCGGGGCTTCCGCTTCGTCCTGGTCGACGACATGGTGCCGGCCGCGGTGGTGTGACCACCGTCCCTGGCAGTCGTACGACCGGGCCGTGGTGTGCGCGCACACGCCCGCCACGGACGTTTCCTGGTGTCACCCGTGTTCCCGCCGGCCCGGTGCTCCGTACCGGGCCGGCGGGCGCGGGCCTTTTCCCGATGCGGCGCCACGCGCCCCGGCGCCGTCCGTCCCGCTCATTGGAGTCGAAGCGATGACACAGCTCGAAGCCACCACAGACCTGCCGCGGACGAACTGGGCCGGCAACGTGACCTACGACCCCGGCCGGGTCCACCGGCCGCGCACCCTGGACGAGTTGCGGCGGCTCGTCGCGGAGCGCACGAGGATACGGGCGCTCGGCAGCGGTCACTCCTTCAGCGCCGTCGCCGAGGCGCCGGGGGACCGCGTCCTCCTGGACGGCCTGCCGCCCACCGTCCGACTCGACCGGCAGGACGGGACGGTCACCGTCGCCGCCGGAACGCGCTACGCGGACCTGGCGTTCGTGTTGCAGCGGGCCGGGCTCGCCCTGGCCAACCTGGCGTCGCTGCCGCACATCTCGGTCGCCGGTTCGTGCGCGACCGGTACGCACGGTTCGGGCGACGGCCGGCGCTGTCTCGCCGCCTCGGTGGCCGGGCTCCGACTCGTGGGCCCGGAGGGTGATCTGGTGGAGCTGCGCCGGGACACCGACCGGGACACCTTCGCGGGGTCGGTGGTCGCGCTCGGCGCGCTGGGCGTGGTCACCCAGGTCACCCTGGACGTGGAGCCGACGTACGACATGACGCAGCGGGTCCGCGTCCGGGTGCCGCTCACGGAGGTCGCGGAGCGGTTCGACGACGTGTTCTCCGCCGCGTACAGCGTCAGTGTGTTCACGGACTGGCTCGGTGACGAGGCCCAGGTGTGGCTCAAGGACCGGCTCGACCGGAGCGACGGCGACCGGAGCGGGGGTGAACGGACCGGTGGCTGGGCCGGCGGGGAGCCCGCGCGCGTACCCCTGAATCCTGTGCCCGGCATGCCTCCGGAGTTCAGTACCGAGCAACTGGGCAGCGTGGGGCCCTGGTTCGAGCGGCTGCCGCACTTCAGGCCCGAGCTGACGCCGGGTGCCGGGGAGGAGTTCCAGTCCGAGTACTACCTGCCCCGCGAGGCGGCTCCCGCCGCCTTCGCGGCCCTGCGCGGCATCGGGCACCTGCTGGCACCGTCGCTGCACATCGCGGAGGTCCGTACGGTCCGGGCGGACGACCTGTGGCTGAGCCCCGCCCACGGCAGGGACTCGGTCACGTTCCACTTCACCTGGGTCAAGGACGCGGCGGCCATCACCCCGCTGATCGCCGCCGTGGAGGAGCTTCTTGTGCCGCTGGGGGCCCGTCCCCACTGGGGCAAGCTGACGTCGCTGAGCGCCTCCGAGATCGCCGCCGGGTACGAACGGGCCGTGGAGTTCGGGCGGTTGGCACGGAAGTACGACCCGGCGGGGAAGTTCTCCAACGGCTTTCTGGAGGCGCTGTTCCCCGAGGGGTGAGGCGCGGGGCGGCGACTGTCGTCCGTCCCCGGGTCCTCCGCTCACCGGGACGCCCGTTGTGCCTCGACGATCCGGTCCACGGCGGGATTCGCCCCGCCGCGGCCGGCCGACCTCTCCGCGTAACCGGGGAACTGGCCGGCCACGGCACAGCGCAGCCGCAGCTTGGCCGGCGCGACATTGACCTCGCACCGGTTCTCCTCGATCGCGCGCAGGACGGCGTCCGCCACCTGGTCGGGGCTGACCGTGCCGACCCCGCTCGGCACGGCGGCCCCCGTCGCGGCGAACATCCCGGCCTCGCGCACAAAACCCGGCTGGATGAGCGACACACCGACGCCGGTGCCGTGCAGGTCCTGCCGGAGGCTGTGGGAGAAGCCCCGCAGGCCGAACTTGGTCGCGGTGTAGAGGGAGGAGTACGGGGTCGCGGCCTTGCCGGACAGCGAGCCGACAAAGGCGAGGTGCCCGCTGCCCGCGCTCACCATGCGCGGGGCGAGGAGCCGCGCGAGCAGGATGGGCGAGCTGAGATTGACGGTGAGGGCGCGCTCGATCTGCGCGGGGGTGTAGTCGAGCAGGTCACCGCTGGCGGGCAGGGCCGCGTTCGCGAGGAGGATGTCGACGTCCGCACACTGCTCGGCGAGAGCGGTGACCTGCTCGGGGTCCGCGAGGTCGGCGACCACTGGACGGGCACCGAGCTGGGCCGCGAGGGGTTCGAGTGTCCCGGCGTGACGGCCCGTCACCACCAGGCGCGCGCCCCGGCCGGACAGTTTCAGCGCGAGGGCGCGGCCTATGCCGCCCGTCACGCCGGTGAGCAGAACAGTTGCGCCAGCGATACGCATCAGGGCGACCTCCCGGTCCGTGGTTCGGGCCTCTGCCGACGCACAGAACGATACGCACCTGGCAACTCCACGTCCATCATCTTGCCAAAACTTCCCAGGAGTTGGGCCGCGTAGGCCCAGCTCCGGGGCCCGACTTCGGTACGTAGATCGGGGGTGCCGGACTTCTTTTGCCAGATACCCGGAGCAACTTGGCAAGGAAAGGGAAGGCCAAGGAAGGAAGGTCGAAGGGAGGTCAGAGAGCCGCCTTCGCGCGGCCGGTCGCGCGGTGTATCCACAGGACGAGGGCCAGGCAGACGAGCGCGGTCGCGCACAGCAGCACCGGCACCATCCGGGGCCCCGACCACTCGATCACCCCGCCGAACGCCGGTCCCGCCGCGACGCCCCCGATCATCGACGCGGCGATCACGTACGCGCCGGCCCGCCGTGCCGTGGGCACGGTCCGGTTCAGCCAGGTGAGGCCGGTGGGGAAGATGGGGGCGATGAACAGGCCGACTCCCGCGTACGCGTAGGGCGCCGCGGCCGGGACGGCCGCCAGCCCGAGACAGCCGACCATGCCCACGCAGCTGACGGCCACGATCACGGGCTCCGACAGGCGCAGGGTGAGGGGCACCACGAGGAAGCGGCCCACCGTCATCATGAACCAGTAGACGGAGGTGGCGGAGGCGGCGAAGGCCGAGCCGTACCCGACGGTCTCCAGGTGGGTGGGCTCCCAGCCGCCCACTCCGGCCTCGACGGCCACGTGCAGGACGTACAGCGCGACAAACGCGGCGAGGACGCCGCCCATGCTGCGGCGCAGCACCGCCGCGCCCATGGCGTCCGCTCCTGTCCCTTCGACCGGTGTGACGGGCGAGCCGCCCTTGTCGCTGACTCCCCGGAGCGAGAACAGCAGCAGCGCCGAGACCCCACCGAAGGCGGCGAAGACCACCATGTAGCGGCCGGGGCCCAGCAGTCCGATGAGCGCGGGGCCCGCGACCGCGCCGATGCCGAAGTGCGCGTTGAGTACGTTGAGCATGGCGGCGCCCCGGTTCCCGAAGCCCACCGCGAACAGCTGGTTGAGGCCGTAGTCGATCCCGCCGAAGCCGAGTCCGGAGACGAGCGCGGCGAAGAGCGCGGCCGGCCAGGACGGGGCGAGGGCGAAGCCCAGGCTGCCGAGCGCCATCAGCGCGTACGAGGTCCCGAGCAGGGAGCGGTTGCCCACCCTGCCGTGCACCCGGTTGAAGACGAGGACACCGGCGACCCCGCCGGTGAAGTGGGCGCTCAGGGCGAGCCCGGCGGCGGAGGGCGTCAGCCCGTACTCCTGGCGCAGCGCGGGAATGGCGGGCCCGTACAGCGACTGGAGCGCGCCGATCAGGGCGAAGCCGACGCACGAGGCGATCAGGGCGGTCGTGCTGAACATCCGTACCCCTGGCCCCTCTTGGGGCCGGTCGGCCTCGGGTGCCGTACGGCTCGTGAGCGGCGGCTCAGTCATGGTTCCTCCCTGACAACTCGGCGTAACGGGCGGCGATCTCGTGGGCGAAAGCCATGATCGTGCCCTGCGGGCTGATGCCCGTGACCCCCGGCAGCACACTGGCGTCGCAGATCCGCAGTCCGGTGAAGCCGTAGGGGCGGCCGTCGGTGTCACACACACCGCCGCGGTCCGCCGCGCCCATCCGCGCGGACGCCATGCCGTGCACCGACACCAGCTCCCAGTCGGCCGGCCGCACGCGGTCGCAGAAGGTGTCGGCGTCGGCCGGGGTGCGGAGCGGTGGCGCCGACGACACCGGGGGCAGCAAGTCGGTGGCACCGGCGGCGAACAGCACCTTCGCCGTGGCGCGGAAGGCGTCGCGCAGGGCGGTGTGGTCCCCGGTGGTCATGCCGTGGCGCAGCAGCACTCCCCCGCCGGGCGTGGCCCGCACGCGTGCGGTACCGGCCATGCGTACCTGGGTGGTGTACACACCGAGGCGGCCGAAGTCGGCGAGCAAGCGTTCGGTGTCCGCCGGGCCTCGTCCTGCCACGGCGGCGGCCAGGGAGCCCCGGGACACGTTGGACGGCATGATCAGCACGCCCCGGTCGTCGAACTCCTGGACCTGGGCGGTGAAGAGGGTACCGCGCTCGGCGCGGACCTCCTCGGGGAACCGCGCCACGGTCCGCAGGTTGACGTGGAGGGCCAACTCCCGTCCGGCCAGGCGCCGGTGGATGTGGCTGCGTTGCAGGAGGGCGGGGGTACCCAGCGGTCCCGCCGCGAGGAACACCGCGCGGGCCCGGTGGACCGTACGCCCGCCGTCCGCGTCCACGGCCAGCACACCACGGACCGCGCCGCCGTCGTGCAGGACGCGCAGGACGCGGGTGTCGGGCCGTACGGTGGCGCCTCGCGCCTCGGCCAGGGGCAGGTAGCTGACGGCCATGCTCTGTTTGACGCCGCTCGGGCAGCCGGTGGTGCAGCGGTTGCTGTGCAGGCAGCCACGGACCGCGCGCCGGGCGTGCTTCCAGCGCCAGCCGAGCCGGTCGGCGCCCTCGGTCAGGAGCGAGGAGTCGCGGTTGCCGCCGCCGTGCCGCTGGACGGTGACGCCGAGGCGGTCGGTGACGGTCCGCAGATGGGCCGCCAGGTCGGCGGCGCGGTAGCCGTCGATGCCGGAGTGGTCGGCCCAGCGCAGGAGGAGCGCGGGCGGGGGTTCCCACAGCAGGCCGCCGTTGACGACGGTGGTGCCGCCCACGCAGCGTCCTTCGCCGTACGGGAAGGTCGGTGTGCCCACGACGGGGATCAGCCCGCCGTGGCGGTACAGCGCGCGCATGTTCTCGGCGGGTCCGGCGGCGGCGAGCCGGGCGGTGTCGACCCTCGGGCCCTCCTCCAGGACCGTCACCTCCAGTCCGGCGGCGGCCAGTTCGAGGGCGGCGACACTTCCCCCGGCGCCCGAGCCGACGACCACGACGTCGGTGTCGACGGTACGGGCCCCGCGCATCCCGCCACGGCCTGTCGTTCTCATGCCGCTTTCCTTCCGCTGCCGCCCGTACGCCGGTCGAGCGCGCCGAGCAGCGCCAGCGCCGTACTCGACCGGACCACCTCGGTGAACCCGGGCAGCGCGGTGAGGGCGGCCATGCCCCGGCGCGCCTGGTCCGGGGAGGCGCGGCGCAGGGAGCGCCCGGTCCTGAGCCGGTACGCCACGGGCAGGGCGCGCAGGGCGACGGCGTATCCGGCGCGGTAGGGCAGGGGCAGGGTCCGCAGGGTGCCAAGGACGTGGTCCTCGGCCGCCGCGCGGGCGCCGGGTTCGGCGAGGCAGGGGTAGTTCCTGAGCCAGTAGGTACGGAGACCACTCGCCCGGAGTGCGCCGCGCATCGGTGTGCCGGGCATCAACGTGCCTTCCCCGCGGCCGGTACGAAGCGTTCCACCACGAAGTCCGTGAGCAGCCGCAGCGCCCCCCTGGCCAGGACGGCGTCCAGGGCCCGCAGGAAGATCGCGGCCTCCTCCTCCCCCGCCACCAGCGGAGGCGAGACCATCAGCGCGATGCGCCGGTTGGAGCCGAAGAAGGTGAGCACGTCGTGGTCCCGGTAGAGCGCGGCGATCACCGCGCCGGTGAGCAGCTTGGCGAAGATCTGGGGGTCCCCGGCCAGCGGTCCGGGCAGGATCTCCCGTACCCCGGGGGGCAGTTGCGGGCCTTGCCTCAGATACACGCCGTGCAGCGCTCCCCGTCCCGCCGTCCCGGTGATCAGCGCGGGGTACGTGGCCGCGAGGTCCGCGAGGCCGGCCGACAGGAGGTCGCCGAGCTTGCGCGCCCGGCCCGGGAAGTCCTCCTCGACCGCGACCGCCACGGCCTCCAGCGCCGTCGCGGTCTCCTCGCCGAAGCCGTAGTAGGTGGTGCTGTGCAGGGTGGCGTCGCCGAGGTTGTCGTAGGCCGCGCGGAAGACCGGCTCGCGGGTGACGTACCCCGAGATGGAGGCTTTGCCGCCGCCGAACGACTTCGACATGGTCACGACGTCGGGGACCAGTCCGGGGTGGCGCATGAAGTGGAACAGCTCCCCGGTCTTGCCCCAGCCGGTGTACACCTCGTCGAAGATCAGGACGATGTCCCGCTCGGTGCAGATCCGGCGCACCTCCCGCAGGAACCCGGCGGAGCATTCGCGCAGGCTGGAGGCGCTGAACGGTTCGAGGACCACCGCGTAGACGTCGCTGTCGCCGCGCGTGCCGGTGTGCCGCTCCAGGGCCAGTTCGAAGGAGGCGAGGTCGTCGTAGGCGAAGGAGTCGGTCCCGGGGATCCGGGGGAAGTCGAAGTGGATCTCCGGCGAGGCGGTGAGGCTGCCCGCGCCGAGCAGTTTGCCGTGGAACGCGATGTCCGTGTGCAGGACGGTGCCCCGGCGTCCGCGGTGGTATTTGTACGCGAGTTTCAGGGCTCCTTCGACTGCCTCCGCACCGGAGTTGGGGAAGTAGGAGATGTTCAGGTCGCCGGGGAGGAGCGCGGCGAGGTTGTGGCTGAGGGCGGCCACGTAAGGCGAGAAGTAGTTCTTGTGCACCTCCATCCGCTGCTGCCGGCGGAACCGGTCGCGGGCGGCGAGGACGCGGGGGTGGTTGTGGCCGTGGTTGAGGACGCCCACCCCGCCGGTGAAGTCGAGGACGCGCCGCCCGTCCTTGAGCCGGATCCAGCAGCCCTCGGCGCTCTCGGCGAGGTCCTTGCCGAAGCCGAACGCGCCAATGAGGGAGACCTGGCTGCGGCTGACGTACCGGCCGTAGAGGTCGTGGACCTGGTCGATCGAGAGGTCTTCGGCCTGGTCGAGGGTGAGCAGCTCAGTCACGGGAGGCCTCCGTGGCACGGGCGGCGGGCCGGGTGCGCAGGCGGTCGGCCATCAGCCGGCCGGCCGACCGGCCTTCCCGTACGGCGTAGTTGGTGCCGCGGTCCTCGGGGAACACCTGGGCCATGCTCGCCAGGTAGAGGCCGGGCAGCCGGGTCTCCAGCGGGGGCATGTCCTCGCGGTAGCCGGGGGTGATCACGGGCTGGGCGTGCTCGGCGCGCCACACGTGGTAGTCGTCCACCCAGGAGCGGTCGAAGCGCGGGAACATCCGCCGCAGGTGCGGAAGGCTGTGGGCAAAGACCTCCTCGTCGCTCATGCGGTACAACTCAGCGTCGGGCGGGAGGTACTTGGACAGGTAGACCACGTGCTTGCCTCCGTACCTGCCGGGGTCGTCCATGTTGGTGTGCTCGATCACCCCGACGTACGGGAATGACGGGTCGTTGACGTTGAGCCAGTAGGTGTCGGAGAGGCGGCGGTTGTTCTCCAGGACGAGGCACACGTTGGCCAGATACGGGACGCGGCGCAGCTGCCGGAGCAGCGCGGGCGCGGCGGGGTGGGGTTCGGCGCCGGACGGCCCCGACTCCAGCAGGGCGGCTGCCTGTTCGGGGGCCACCGTGAGCAACACCTGCCGGGCGGGAAGGAGTTCGCCCGCCGCCGTCCGTACGCCGCTGACCCGGCCGTCCTCGAAGGTGACAGAGTCGACGGGCGTGTCGGTGAGCATGTCGACGCCGAGCGCGGTCAGCCGTTTGTGCAGGGCGGTCAGGAGGGTCTCGCTGCCGCCGCGCAGGTAGTAGAGGGTCTCGCTGCCCGACTTGGTGCGGCTGCCGCCGCGCAGGCGCAGCTTGGTCCACATCCAGGTGGCGCCGACCTGGTCCGCGTAGTGGCCGAACTTCCCTTCGAGGAGCGGGCGCCACACCACGTCGTACACCCGGCGCCCGCCCAGCGAGACGAGCCATTCCTCGGCGGTACGGTGCTCCAGCTCGCGCCAGTCCTTGACGCGCTGGGCGCGCAGCGCCAGGAGGCCGAGCCGCAGCCGGTCGCGGAGCGGCAGCGGGGCGAAGCGCAGCAGGTCGGTGGGCCGGGAGAGGCGGTAGATGGAGTTGGCGTAGAACATGCCGGTACGGGTGACGTGCGCCTCGACGGCGTCGGACACCCCCAACTCCGCGCACAGGTGCAGGATTTCCTCGTCGGAGGCGAACCAGTGGTGGTAGAAGCGCTCGATGCGCCGGCCGCCGCCGACGTCGAAGCTGCCGGCCAGTCCGCCGATCTCGGGGTCCCGCTCGACGATCCGTACCCGGTGGCCCTTCGTGGCCAGTTCGAGGGCGGCGGACAGGCCGGTGAAGCCCGCGCCGACGACGATGACGTCCGCGGTGGCGTCCGGGCCGGCGTCCTGGATGTGTGCGGGGTTCCTCAACTCGCCGTTCACACGAACTCCTTGATGGGTCGTCGTGGTTCGCTGCCGTTCGCCGTACGCGCCTCGGGGGTCCGCCGGGCGACCAGATAGGGCGGCCGGCCCTGGACCTGCTGGAAGGCCGCGAGGAGGTACTCGCCGAGCACTCCGCTCGCCAGGGACCGGAGCCCGAACACCCCCAGGGGCACGGCCCGCCGGACGCTCCGGCGGGCCGCCGCCACTCCCACCGCGCCGAGGAGCGAGGCGGCGCCGATGTAGGTGGGCAGGCGCAGGGGCAGCGCGCTCCCGCTGGCGAGCAGACCGCTGCGGGAGAGCGCGAGCATCTTGCGCGGGGTGTACTTGGTCCCGCCGGCGAGCCGGGCGTCACGTTCGTACTCGATGCTGGTCTCGGCGAAGCCCGACCAGCTGATCGCCCCGCGCAGGAACAGGGCGCGCTCGCCCGACAGGCCGGTCAGGAAGTCGACCACCTGCCGGTCGAGCAGCCGGAAGTCCCCGGTGTCCAGGGCGACGGGGCGGTCGGAGAGCCCGGCGAGGATCCGGTAGTACGCGTACGCCGTGGCCTTCTTGAGGTGGCTCTCGCCGTGTCGGGCGGTCCTGCGCGCGGAGACCACGGACCAGCCGTCGAGCCACGCGCGTGCCATGCGCGGGATGAGTTCGGGCGGGTCCTGGAGGTCGGCGTCCATCAGGACCACCGCGTCCCCGGCGGACTCCGCGAGGCCGGCCAGGCACGCGGCCTGGTGTCCGAAGTTCCGGCTGAACCGGACGGCCCGCACGGTGGTGTCCTGGGCGGCGTACGCCTCGATGAGGGACCAGGTGGAGTCGGAGCTGCCGTCGTCCACGTAGATGATCTCGTGCGGCAGGTCCCGTACGGCCTCGGTCACACGTCGGTGGGTCCGGTCGAGCACCTCCTCCTCGTTGTAGCAGGGCAGGACGATGCTGATGAGGTGGTCGTGGGGCCGGTCGGGGTTCCGTTCGTCGGCGGTCATGGTGCCCTCCGGGATGGGGCCGCTCAGTGCTCGGCGGGGGCTGCGACGGAGTTGAGGACCAGGGCGTACGGGGGCTCGGGGACCAGGTAGAAGTGGTCGCCGGGCACGCGCTGTTCACGGAAGCCGCCGCCGGTCAGTTCGCTCCACGGGCGCCGGTCGGCGTCGGGGTCGGCGTCGCCGACGATCGTGGTGACCGGGCAGCGCAGGAGCGGTTCCGGGCGCGGGATGTAGGAGTGGAACATGTGGCTGTCGCCGCGGATGTACGGCAGGACCAGCTCCTGGAAGACGGGGTCGGCGGCCAGTTCGGGGTCGGTGCCGCCGAGGGTGATCAGCCGGGTGACGACCTCGGCGTCGTCCTCGTCGATCTCGGCGGCGGGCTCGGGGGGCGGGTAGGGGGCGTCGCGGGAGCCGGAGGCGATGAGGTGCGCGGGGGTGATGCCACGGGCCTCCAGCGCGCGTGCCGTCTCCAGGGCCACGGCGGCGCCCATGCTGTGTCCGAACAGCGCGAGCGGCAGGTCGGGCACGCCCGGGAGGGCCGCCACGGCGTCGGCGGTCGCGCGGGCGAGGTCCCGCAGGTCGGTGGGGACGGGCTCGGCGAGGCGCTCGGCGCGCCCCGGGTAGCGGACGGCGTGGACGCGGACGCCGGGCAGGTGGTGGCCCCAGTCGCGGAAGAAGGAGGCCGAACCGCCCGCGTGGGGGAAGCAGATGAGCTGCCACCGGGGGTCCGCCACCGGGACCGCGCACTGCAACCAGGTCGAGGGATGGTGCGTCGCTTCGCTCACTTCGCTGTCTCCTGTTCCGTACGCTGCCGCTGGGCCCGCAGGACGCGGGCGCGCCGGGCGGTGGCCTGCCGGGAGGCCGTGAGGACCGCGTCCGACTCCGTACCGCTGTCGCGGATCAGCGCGACCTGGGCCAGGACGGTGGTGTGCCGGAAGAGCGCGACGACCGAGGGGCGCTTTCCGGTGTGGCGCTCCAGGGCCTCCTGGAGCTGGAACATGGCGAGGGAGTGGCCGCCCATGTCGAAGAAGTTGACGTCCGTGGGGACGGAGGCGCTCTGGAGCACTTCGGCCCAGGCGGCCGAGACGCGGGTGGCCAGATCGGTGCCGGTGTCGGTGCCGGTGCCCGTGTCGGTGTCGGTGTCGGTGTCGGTGTGCTGGATGGCGTCGGTGTGATGTGGGCCGGCGGCAGCGGTGTGGGTGTTTTCCGCCGCGCGCGTGGCGAGTGCCGCCCGGTCCGCCTTGCCGTTGACCGTACGGGGAAGGTCGTCCAGCACCGTGACCCGGGCCGGGACCATCACGGCAGGCAGCCGCAGCGCCAGCTCTTCCCGCAGCGCCCCGCCGTCGGGACCTGACGGCGCGAGCACGAACGCGGCCAGTCCGGTGTCCCCGCCGACCGGTACGACCACCGCCTCGCGGACTCCGGGAAGCGCGCACAACTGGGCCTCGACAAAGCCGAGTTCGACGCGTTGGCCCCGTATCTTCACCTGATGGTCGCGGCGGCCGACGAAGTCGAGCGTCCCGGTGTCGTTCCAGCGGACGAAGTCGCCCGTACGGTACATGCGGGCGCCCGGCGCGCCCGCGAACGGATCGCCGACAAAGGCGCGGGCGGTGGCGTCGGGACGGCCGAAGTAGCCACGGGCCACGCCGGCGCCGCCGACGTACAGCTCCCCCTCGGCGCCGTGCGGCACCGGCCGCATCAGCTCGTCCAGTACGTAGAGCCGGGCCCCCGGCACCGGGCGTCCGACGGACACCGGGCCCGCGCTGTCGAAGCGGTGGTAACTGGCCCACACGGTCGCCTCGGTGGGGCCGTACTCGTTGACGAGGGACACCGGGTCGCCGTGTGACGCGAAGTGGCGCGTGACCAGTTCCGCGGGGAGCGGCTCGCCCGCCACGATCACGGTGCGGAGCGAGCGCAGCCGTTCCGCGCCCAGCCGCTCGGCGGCGTCGAGCACCACCCGGTACAGCGAGGGGACGCACAACATCTGTGTCACCTGGTGCCGTTCGACCAGCTTCACGAGCCGCTCGGGGTCACGGACCTCGTCCGCCGTGGCCACCACCAGGCGTCCGCCCGCCGTGAGGGTGCCCCACAGGCCGGCCACGGAGGAGTCGAAGGCCAGCGGCGAGACCAGGAGGAAGACGGGCTCGCCCGGGTAGACCGTACGGCGGGCGAGGGTCGAGGCCGCCAGCTGGCCGTGCTCGACCAGGACGCCCTTGGGCTCGCCCGTGCTGCCGGAGGTGTAGATGAGATACGCCGGGTCCTGCGGGCCGACCCGGTGGGCGGGCGGGTCCGCCGCGTGGGCCCCGGGCCGGGCGGCCTCGCCCTCCGCGTCCACGAGCGGCAGCCCGATCCCGGCCAGGCGCGCCCCGACCCCGGAGGTGACCACGACGGCGCTCACCCGGGCGTCGGCCAGGATGTCGGCGACACGCCGTTCGGGGTGGGACGGGTCCACGGGGACGTACGCCGCCCCTGAGCGCAGGATGCCGAGTACGGAGGCCACCATGGCCGTCGACGGCTCGGCGACCACACCGACCCGGGAGCCCAGGCCGACTCCCCGCGCGGCGAGTCGGGCCGCGATCCGTCCGGCCCACGCGTCCAGGGCGCGGTAGCTGAGGGCGGTGTCGCCGCTGTGCACGGCGGTACGGGCCGGTTCCGTACGGGCGTAGTGCGCCACGAGTTCGTGCACCGGGGTGCGCCCGGACAGCGGCAGGGAGGCGCCCCGTCCGAGCGCCGTCAAGGCCTCCCGGTCCCTCGCCCGGGTCTCCGTCCGGCTGGGCAGCAGGTCCGTTCCAAGTGAATCCGACATCAGAACTCCTCAGCGGGTCGTCGTTCGGTCGTCGTTCGTTCGTCCACGGCTCGTCGTCCGTCGTCCGTCATGCATCGGAAAGGGGCACCTCAGGCACATTTTTGGCAACTCCGGGCGCCCGCGGGCCGGCTACACGCGCCGCAGCCCCGTACTCACCGTCACGGCCAGCACCACCAGCAGCCCGGCGAGTGTCATGGTCAGCCCGAACCCGTCCGCGAACAGGCCGACCAGCATGGGACCGGCGAGGAACCCGCCGTACGTCAGGGTGTTGACCTTCGCCAGCGCGGCGGTCGCGCTGCCGGTCTCGCCGTCGGCGGCGCCGTGTCCCACCGCGCTGAAGATGATCGGCACGATCACCGACAGCCCCGCGCCGTGCAGCCCGAACCCTGCCACCGCGACCGCGGGCGTGGGGCTGAACACCACGACCGTGAGGCCGGCCACCGCGATCGCGCCCCCCCACCGGACCAGGACGGAGGGACCGTATTTCTGGTTCAGCCGGTCCCCGACCAGCCGGCCGCCGGTCTGGCAGAAGCTGAAGGCGATGTACGCCAGTGACGCCGTGGCCAGGGTCGCGCCGAGTTCGTCGCGCAGGAAGATCCCGCTCCAGTCCCCCACCGCCGACTCGGACACCAGCACGACGGTCCCGGTGAGCCCGAGCACCACCACACGGGGTGTCCAGCCGTCCCGCCAGCCCACGCGCTCGCGCTTGCCGTCCGCCTCCTTCTTGCCCTGGTCGGCGGAGCCCGGCAGCATCGACCGGCCAGCCACCGCCCCGATGACCGCCAGCACCACGCTGACCAGCAGGAAGTGCTGGGTGAAGGAGAGGCCGGTCTTCACGGCGATGCCGCCGAGGACGGCGCCGACCATCGTCCCGATGCTCCAGGCCGCGTGACAGCTGTTCATGATGGGGCGTTCCAGGGCCCGTTCGACGGCGATGGCGTGGGCGTTCATGGAGACGTCCACCAGGCCGTTGACCGCGCCGAACACCAGCAGGGCCGCACCGAACTGGACCCGGTCGCCGGCGAGCGCGATCCCGGCCAGGGAGAGGGGCAGCGCGACCATGGTGGTCCGTGCGATCGGGCCGCTGCCGAAGCGCGCGACCAGCGCCCCGGCCGTCTGGAGCGTGACCAGGCCGGTGACGACCGGCAGGAGGAGGAAGAGGCCGAGCTGGCCGTTGGAGAGCGCGTATTCCGTCTTCAACGACGGCATTCGCAGGTAGTAGTTGGCGAAGAGCAGCCCGGCGATCAGGAACGGCGCGGGCGCCGCCCAGCGGGCGCGGCTCGGCGGAACCACCCCTCCGCTCGGGGCCGCTTGTTCCACCCGGTCCGCCTCGCTCACCGAAGTGGCCCGGTCGGGTACCACGTCCTCAGGCACGGTCATCGCGGGCCCACCTCACTGTCAGCCGAAGCACGGGCGGCTTACGGCACTTGAAAGCCTGTCAGGATGACAACACCTTGCCCTATAGTTGCCATCTCTGGCAATGTCGTCTCGCGAAAGGACCTCACCGATGAGGAGTCCCGGTCGTGTGGCCCTGGTGACGGGGGCGAACAAGGGGATCGGCAAGGCGACGGCGCGTGCGCTGGCGCGGCGGGGCGTGACGGTCCTGCTCGGCAGCCGCAGTCTCGGCCGGGGCGAGGAGGCCGCACGCGAACTGGCCTGGGAGGGATTGCCAGTGACGGCTCTTCAGCTCGACGTCACCGATCCCGCCGGGGTGGAGGCGGCGGCGGAGCGCGTACGGAACGAACACGGACGGCTCGACGTCCTGGTCAACAACGCGGGTCTGTTCGTCGGTTCGGCGGCGGTGGAGACGACCCCCGACCGGATGCGCGACATGTTCGACGTGAACGTCTTCGGCGTCGTGACCGTCACCCACGCCTCGCTGCCTCTGTTACGCCGCTCCCCCGCGCCCCGGATCGTCAACGTCTCCAGCACCACGGCCTCGCTGACCCTGACGGGCGACGGGGCCGAGCTGCCCGGCAACGCGGACCGGCGCTTCGCCTACACCAGCTCCAAGGCCGCGCTCAACATGCTGACCCTCCAGTACGCGAGGGCCTTCGCCCACGATCCCGGCCTCGCCCACCTCAAGATCAACTCGGCGTCGCCCGGCTACACCGCGACGGGCATGAACGACTTCCAGGCGCCACGCTCCGCCGAAGAGGGCGCGCGCGTCATCGTGGACCTGGCCACCCTGCCCGACGACGGACCGACGGGCGGATTCTTCGACGACCAGGGCCCCGTGGCCTGGTAGCCCCCCTCCGATCCGCTCCTCCGACCGCATCCCGGACCCCGGCCCCAGAAGGAACTCCCCCACACGCCCCCACATCCCTTGGAGTCAGCAACGCCATGGACGCAACCCGGACCACCCCCGCACCCCGTCCGCACCTCACCGCCGAATCCCGGCTCGAACAGGCCCGGGCGCGGGACCGGCGGCACGTGTGGCACACCTGGTCGCCCCTGGCGGCCGACCGTACGGCGCTGATGATCTCGCACGGCGCCGGCCACCGCGTGTGGGACGTCGACGGGAAGGAGTACCTCGACGCCGCGTCCCTCAACTCCACCTGTGGGTACGCGCATCCCGAGGTGATCAGGGCCATCGGAGAACAGGCCGCCCGGTTGCACCACTTCGACCTCTCGCTCGCCAGCCAGGAGCCGGCGGGACTGCTCGCCGAACGCCTCGCCTCCTACCTGCCCCCGGAGTTGCCGAAGACCCTGTTCGTCAACAGCGGCTCCGAGGGCTTCGAGGCGGCCCTCATGATCGCCTCCGCCTACTGGTCCCACCTCGGCCGCCCCCGATCGAGGGTCGTGGGGTTCGCGCGCGGCTACCAGGGCTCCACCCTGCTCACGCGCAGCATGTCGACCCTGCCGCGCAGCCGCCACCTCCTCCGGTCGCCCGTGGACGCCACCCTGGTCGAACTGCCCTTGCCGCCGAAGGAGTTGCGTCGCCCGGAGTCCGCGCCGCTGCTGCTCGCCGCCTTCGAGCGGGCCCTGTACGAGAACCCGGAGGACCCGCCCGCCGCCGTGGTGGTCGAGCCGTTCCTGAACGTCGGCGGCGCCATCGTCCTGCCGCCCGGCTTCCTGCGGGGCCTGCACGAACTGTGCGACGCCACCGGCACGTTGCTGATCGTGGACGAGGTGTTCACGGCGTACGGCCGCTCCGGGCGGATGTTCGCCTCGCTGCGCGAGGACGTCGCGCCGGACATCCTCGTGTCGAGCAAGGGCCTGAGCGGCGGGTACGTACCGATCGCGGCGGTCAACGTCCAGCAGCGCATCCATGACACGTTCGGCCAGGACCCGGTCATCGGCGGCCTGCGCTACGGCCACACCACCTCCGGGCACTCGGTGGCCTGCGCGGCCGCCCTCGCCACACTGGACGTGGTGGAGAAGGGCGGTCTGGTCGAGCGGGCCGAGCACCTCGGGGGTGTCATGCTCGACCGGCTGGCCCCGCTGGCCGGCCACGAGCAGGTGGTCGACGTCCGGGGGCTCGGGCTCATCCTCGTCGTGGAGACCTCGTCGGCGGAGACCGCCGCGAGCGTGGTGGTCCGGGCCAGGGAACAGGGGCTGCTGCTGCGGCAGGCGGGCCCGTCCGTCATGGCCGTACCCCCGCTGGTGATCGACGACGAGGGCGCCCGCGCGGTGGTCGACGGCCTCGCGGGCGCGCTGGCGGACACGGTCGCGTAGCCGGCTGTACGGAAGGGGTGTACGGAGGCCCCTGGGCGGCGGGTGCCGCACAGGGGCCGACGCGCATGTTTCCTCAGGTCAGCGGCTGTCAGATGCCCTGGGACGCCATCTCGATCGCGGACCGGTAGTTCGCCGCCCCGGTGACCACACACGCCCGGTACGTGCGGTTGTCCCGCACCGCCAGGAAGTAGTCCTTGACCTGCTTCCAGTACTGCCGCAGGTAGCTCGGACCGGGGAAGAACGCGGGAGGCCTCGGCACCAGCGCGAACGCGCGGGAGCATTCGAGGATCTCGTTGGTCACGGTCGAGAGCACGGCCTCGACCTCACTGTTCATGTTCCACCCGGCGGCCAGCTCGGGCGTCCAGATCGTCCCGGCCACCTCCCGCAGGTGCGCCTGCTCCTCGGGCGTCGGCTCGCTCTCGGCCCCGAAGGCGACGGCCGACACGGCGGCCCCGGACGCCGACGGGTGTGCCTGCGCCGTGACCGCCGTACCGACGGACAGCGTCGCCAGGACGGCGACCAGTGTGACAGCGGACACAGAACGGGATCTCTCCGCCTTCATCGTTCTCCCTCGACACGTCGTGCCCGGGGTGCGTCCCCGGGCGGCACCCAAGCTGACATGTGCCGATTCGGACGGTCAACGGGGCCGAACGCGCCGGGCCGGAACCGGCCAATCCCGGTGCGCCGCCGCCCGGAACGCACAGGCGCCTAGACTGCGCCCTCGGGCTCGCCCAGGTCCCGCGCGAGCCGGCGCAGGTGCGGGCCGTACTCGGGGTCGGCGAGCGCCACCGCGAACTGCGCGGTGAGGTACGCGAGCGGGTTGCCGGTGTCGTACCACGTCCCGCGCATCACCTGCCCGTACGCCGCGTGACGCCGCGCGTACGCGTTGATGGCGTCGGTCAAGTAGATCTCGCCGGTGCGGTGTTCGTGCCAGCACCGCGTCTGTTCGCGCAGTTCGTCGATGATGGCGGGGGTGATGACGTACCCGCCGATGGCGGCGTACGCGGAGGGCGCGTCCTCGGGCTTGGGCTTCTCGACCAGGCCCGTGATGCGCAGCAGCCCGTCGTCCAGGTCCTCCGCGACCACCGGGACGCCGTAGCGGCGGGAGTCGGCGGGGTCCATCGGGATGAGGGCCAGGACGGGGCTGTTGGTCATCTCGTAGGCCCTGATGAGCTGTTGGGCGCGTGGGACCTCCGCCACGAACACGTCGTCGGGCCACAGGACGAGCATCGGCTCGTCGTCGAAGTTGCGGGCCGCGTTCAGGACGGGGGTGCCGTTGCCGTACGGGCCGTGCTGGTCGAGGTACGTGATGTGCCCGAGCCGGGACAGCTCGGCGACGTCCTCCACCGCGTCCGCGTAGGCCGACTTGCCGTCGATACGCAGCTGTTCGGCCAGGGCGGGGTTGGGCCGGAAGTGCTCCTGGATCATCCCCTTGCCCCCGGAGACCACGATGGTGATGTCCGTGATGCCGGACGACACCAACTCTCTGACGGTGTGTTCGATGACGGGCTTGTCACCGATCGGCAGCATCTCCTTCGGTGTCGACTTCGTCAGCGGCAGCAGGCGCGAGCCCAGGCCGGCGGCGGGAATGACAGCCCTGCGGATCGTCGTGGTCATGGGACCCTCTCGGTTCGACGGGCGGAGGCTCAGGCGACACCGGCGCTGTACGTGGAGGCGTCCCCGCTCACGGTCACGCTCGGGCGGCCGTCGATCCCGACCGGGACGGAGCCGACGACCGTGCAGCGCTCGGCGCGGCGGGCCTCGGTGCCGTAGTCGTGGATCGCGTAGTGCTGGGTCGCGCGGTTGTCCCAGATGGCCAGGTCGCCGACGCGCCAGGTCCACCGGACGGTGTGCTCGGGCCGGACCACGTACTCCTGGAGGATCCGCATCAGGTCGCGGGAGGCCTGCGGGCCGAAGCCCACCGCGCGGCGCGCGAAGCCCCCGAGGAGCAGCGACCGTTCGCCGGTCTCCGGGTGCACGTGAACGGCGGGGTGCTCGGTCTCGTACAGCGTGGAGATGTACTCCGCGCGGGCCGCGACCGTCTCGTCGGTGTAGTCGGAGTCGTTGCTGTGCACGATCCGCAGGCGGTCGGCCAGCGCGCGGAGGGGCTCGGGCAGGCTCTCGTACGCGGCGACGGTGTTCGCCCACATCGTGTCACCGCCCACCGGCGGGATGACCTTGTTGTGGAGGAAGGCCAGGGCAGGCGGCCGTTCGACGAAGGTGAGGTCGGTGTGCCAGTGGTTGGCCCGGGTGCCCGCGCGGGAGTCGATCTCCCGTACGGCGGGGCGGTCCTTGGGGGCACTGTAGACGGGGTGGCCCAGCGTCAGGTCGCCGAACCGGCGGGCGAACGCCGCCTGGCTGTCGTAGTCGAGCCGCTGGCCGCGGAGGAACACCACCTTGTGGGCGAGGAGGGCGCGGCGCACCTGCGCGGCTGTCTCGTCCGCGAGCGGTCCTGCCGCGTCCACACCGGTGAGTTCGGCGCCGATACCACCGGCCAGGGGGACGATCCCCACGTCGGTCAAGGGCAGTTGGGTCATGGTCACGGTGCACGCCTTTCTGAACGGGTTTCGGGAAGGGCGGGCGGGGTGCCCGACGGCAAGTTTGCCAGCCATTGCCTAACGTGGCAACGGTATCGAGCCGCTGAAGTGATCCCATTGTGCCAAGTTGAGGCAGAATATTGCCAGCACATGACGCGGCTCGTAGAGTGGCGATCACGAACCCCCGAGAAGCCGAGGAGCGGTCATGGGACAGCAGGATCTCCACGTGGTGTTCGCGGTGGACCAGAACTACGTCGACGCGGCCGCCGTGGTGGCCCACTCGATCGGGGCCGGACTGCGCGACACGAGCAGCCGCCCCGCCTTCCACGTCATCGACTCGGGACTCGGGGCCGACGGCCGGCGGTTCCTCGCCGACGCCCTGGGCCGGGTGGGGGACGTGGACCTCTACACCGTCCCCGACCGCCTGGAGATGGCCACCCCGCGCAAACACTGGACGGCCGCCACCCTGCACCGGCTGCACATCGGTGACGTCGTGCCCCGGGACATCGGCCGGGTCATCTACCTCGACGTCGACACCCTGGTCCTGGACGACCTGACGGAGCTTTACCGGTACGACCTGGCGGGCAACACCATCGGCGCCGTGATCAACGAGGTGGCACCGGCCCGGGTGCTGACCCTGGGCGACCGGGCGAGCCTGAGCCAGACCGGCGCCAAGCCGCCCGGCTACTTCAACGCGGGAGTGCTGCTGATCGACATGGACCGGTGGCGGGCCGAGAACACCACGGAACGGTCCCTGGACATCTACCGGACGTACGGGAAGGACATCCCGACGCTCGACCAGGACATCCTCAACTACCTTTACGCGGAACGCTGGACACCCGTGCCCGACAAGTGGAACAAGCTCATCGAGCACCCGGTCCACGGGCGTTTCGGCAGCGGCCGTCTCGACTACCTGACGCGCCGTGAGGGGATCATCCACTTCATCGGCGGTGACAAGCCGTGGGGTGACGTGTTCCCCGACAACGCGCTGCGCCGGCTGTACGAGGAGTACTCCTCCGTGCTCGCCCTGACCGGTTCCTCGTGACCGTCCGCCTGGTGTCCGTCGTCGGCGGGGACACCTCCCTCCTGCCCCACATGCTGGCCCACTACGAAGGGCTCGGCATCGAGGCGTTCCATGTGATCCGCCATGTGGAGAGCAGGGCGGACCCCACCCTCCCGTCGTCCGTCGACGTCGCCCGGAGCGCGGGACACGACTTCACCCGGATCAGCGTCGGGCCGTGGCACGAACATCTCAACCCGCGGCTGATCCGCGAGACGATGGCCGAACACCCCGACGACTGGTGGGTGGTGGCCGACCTGGACGAGTTCCAGGTCTACCCGGACTCCCTGAAGGAGACGGTCGCCCACTGCGAGCGGCACGGATTCGACTACGTGGAAGGGGCGTTCCTCGACCGGGTGGCCGCCGACGGCTCCTTCCCCGACCCCGAACCGTTCGGCTCGGCGCCGCTGTGGCGGCAGTACCCGCTCGCCGGGCTGGTGACCCTGCGGCTCATGGGCGCGCGGCCGACGAAGGTGCCGCTGGCCCGTGGCCGGGTGGAGCTGGGGTACGGGCAGCACAACAGCTGGACCGGCCGGGGCGCCCCGGCAGCGAGTGTGTACGCGCAGGTGCACCACTTCAAGTGGACCGCCTCGGCGCGCGAGCGGCTGGCCAAGCGGGTCGCCGCGTACTCCTCCGGGGAGTGGCACATCAACAACGCGAAGATCATCGATGAGTCGCGGGCGTTCCTGGACCATGTGGCGGCCAACAACGGCCGTCTGGTGGTGGACGATCCCCGACTGGGCCTCCAGCGCTGCGCGTTGGCCTACGGGGACTACGCCGGCTGGGCGGACCTGGCCGCGACGCTGAGCCGGCAGTACGTGGAATTCGACGCGGCCCGGGCGGCGACGGGCCGCCGGGAGGCGGGCTGACCCGGAGGCCCTCCGCCGCAACGCACCGCCCCGGGCGGTGCGCCTCCGTACGGAATACGGACCGGCGCACCGCCCGGGGCGTTCGCGCACACGGCGGTTGAGGCAGGGTCCCGCCGGTCTCAGCCCGGCACCGCCACCGCGGCCGGCTCCACCTCGAACGACAGCAACGCCGTCACCTCCGCCGCCAGCTCCCGTGCCTCCCGGGGTGTGGCCGCGCCGACCACCACAAATCCGGCCCGGTCGCCGGAGTTCCGTACCGGAGTGATGACGTCCCCCGGCACCACGCCCAACTCCGCTCGCAGGACGGCCGGATGGGCCAGGACCCGCTCCCAGCCGGTCACCTCGACCAGCCGCCCCGGCTCCGGGGCGAGGAAGGCGACGGCGGCGGCGCGGGTGGGGGTGAGGTCCTGGGCGTGGTCGCGTCCCAGCGCGTCGTCGTAGAGCAGGCCGAACAGTTCCAGCCCGGGGATGGCGTGGGACAGCAGCAGGTGGAGCCAGTCGCCGCCGGGGCGCGTGTGCACCTCGCCGAGGACGATCCCGGCGTCCGTCACCCACAGTTCGGCGTGGAAGACACCGAAGCGGAGGTCCAGCGCCGTCAGCGCCCGGACGACTTCGTCCTCCACCTCCCGCCGTACGGCGGCGGGCAGTTCGGCGGGGAGTACGTGGCCGATCTCGACGAAGTACGGGGGCGGCAGCTTCTCCTTCGCGGTGATCGCGAGCACCTTGGGCCCGTCCTTGAGGAGCACGCCCTCCACGCTGAACTCCGGTCCCTCCACGAACTCCTCCACGAGGAACGGCTCGCTGGTGGGCAGTTCCTCCACGGCGCGCGGCAGGTCGGCGGGGCCGGTCACCTTCCGTACCCCGACACTGCCCATGCCGTCCCGTGGCTTCACCACCCAGGGGCCGTACGACTCCGCGAGGAAGGCCTCCGCCTGGCCGAGGCCGGCGCACAACCGCACCCGTGGCTGCCGGAACCCGGCGGCGGCCAGGGCGGCCCGGCAGGCGTCCTTGTCCCGTACGCGCCGGACAGCCTCCGGTGTGTTGCCGGGGGCCCCGGCGACCGCCGCACACCGCGCCACACTGAGCTGTACGGGGTCCCGCAGCCCGAGGACCAGGTCGAAGGAGTCCCCGTCCGCGAGGCGTTGACGGGCCCAGGCCTCGGACAGCACCGGATCGTCCGGGTCGACCGGGGAGACCTCGTCGGCCAGTTCGGTGACGGCGGGGGTCGCGGCCAGGACCTCACTCCTGCCGGTCACATGGGTACGGATCCCCCGGGCGCGCGCCTGGGTCAGCGCGGCGGTGACGATGTCCAGGCTGGACGCCAGCGGGCTCGCCCCGCCGACGAAGAGCAGGTGGGGAGGGAGAGGGGTCATAGGTGCTCCTGAATGAGGGCCGGGCGGAAGTCAAGTCCGTTGAGCGGAAGGGGAGTCGGGGGTCTCAGGGCGAGGTGAGCACGCTCTGTTCCGCGAACCAGCTCGCCAGCCGCCGGATACGGTCGGCCGTGTGCGTCTCGTCCTTGCCCTCCACCACCGCCGTCCCGGCGAAGACGCTCGACGCCTGCGCCGCGTCCGCCAGCAGGTCCCCGGGCCGGGCCTGGAGCGACACGTACCGTACGCCGTCCCGTGCGGCCACCTCGTCATCGGCCGGGCGCGACACGAGCCGGCCGGGGGCGGTGGCGAGGAAGACGTCACCGAACCAGGTGGCGGCGGTCGTCGGAGTCGCGGCGGACGGGAGGCCGAGGACCGACCTGGCCCACTCGTCGTGCAGGTCGACGCCGTGCTGGAGACGGATCATCTCGTCGAAGGACCCGCCCGGAATCCGGCCCCCGCACTCACCGAAGACGAGTGTGTCGCCCTGCTCGAAGACCTCCAGATGGAACACCCCGTCGTGGTGTCCCAGCGCCGCCATCACCCGACCGGCGACCGCGTGCGCGCGGGCGTAGAGGTCGGGGCACTCCTCGGGGTGCTGCATCACGGACGCCACGATCCCGCCCTCGCGGATCGCGATGACGTTCTGGAGGTAGCGCCCCACGGAAGTGAAGACGACCTCGCCACCGCGCACGACCCCGTCGATGTGCAGTTCGCCGCCGTCCACCCACTCCTCGGCGAGCCAGGGCGCGCCGACGCTGTCCTGCTCCAACTGCCGGGCGATCTCCTCGCGTTCCGGGCGGCTGTTCCAGGTCCGTACGCCCCGGGTGGAGGAGTCGGCCAGCGGTTTGAGCACCCCGCGCACGGAGGGGAAGCCGGCCAGGTCGCGCGGGCGGACGATCACCCGCGAGTCGGCGACGGGGATGCCGGCGGCCCGGATGCGGCGCTTCTGGAGGTCCTTGTCGCGCAGGGCCAGCGCGTCCACGGGTGTCATGGGGCTGCGGTCGCCGCCGAGCACCGCCGCGTTCACCAGGGTGAACTCGAACTGGCTGGTGACAATGTCGAACCGCTGGGCGTCCAGCCCGTGGCGGACCAGTCCCGCCAGCGTCGACTCGGTGTCGGACGGGTCGTGCACGGCGACGGTGTGCGCGTCGTCCAACAGGTCTCCGGGCCGGTCGGCTTCGCTCGCCGCGAGGACACAGGTCACCTCGGCGCCCAGGCGGTGGAGGGCGGTCACCGCGTCGGGCCGCCAGCCGATCAGGAGTACGTGCGGGTGGGCCATCTGGGCTTCTCCTGGGGAGGGTTGAGGGTCTGCGGGTCTGCAGATCTGCGGGTGATCGTGACGCCATGCGGGATGAGGGATGCGGGTGTTCAGCGCGCGGCGATGTAGAGCGGGATGCTCTCGGGACCGGCGACGTGGATCGAACGCAGCCGTACGACCGGGCCGTTCAGTTCGATACGGCCCACGCTGTCGAGGATCTCGGTGAGCAGGATGCGCATCTCGGCGCGGGCCAGCGTGCTGCCGATGCAGAAGTGTTCGCCGGCGGCGAGGGCGATGTGCCGGTTCGGGGCGCGGCCGATGTCGAAGCGGTCCGCGTGGTCGAAGATCTCCTCGTCCCGGTTGCCGGACGGCACCCAGACGACGACCCGCTCGCCCGCCTCGATCCGCTGCCCCCGGATGACGGTGGGCGTAGTGACGGTACGCATGCTGTGGGTCGCGCTGGAGGTCCAGCGGAGGATCTCCTCCCCCGCGCCCGGCAGCAGGCTCCGGTCCTCGCGCAACCTCCGCAGCTCGCCGGGGTGTTCGAGGAGGGCGAGCATGCCGCCCGCGAG
This sequence comes from Streptomyces sp. NBC_01317, assembly GCF_035961655.1. NCBI lineage: Bacteria > Bacillati > Actinomycetota > Actinomycetes > Kitasatosporales > Streptomycetaceae > Streptomyces > Streptomyces sp. NBC_01317. The sequence continues at coordinate 1,949,628 of NZ_CP108393.1, forward strand.
CGCCAGCCGGCCGTTCTCCGTGGCGCCGACCAGGTTCTCGCAGTTGAGCAGGATCTCCTCCTCGGTCAGCGGCTCGCCGTCGATCGTGCCGTGGACCAGGGAGGTGACCAGGTCGTCGGTGGGGTGTTCCAACCGCTGGTCCATCAGGTCGACGAAGTACGCCATGAAGCGATGGTGCGCCGCCAGGGACGTATGGGCGAGGAAGGCCTCGTTGGTCCATTGGAACAGGTCCTCGTGGTCCTCCGGGGGGACGCCGAGGATGCGGCCGATGACGTACAGCGAGACGCGTCCCGCGACATCGTGGACGAAGTCGCAGGTGCCCTGTTCGACCGCGCGGGCCAGGACCGCGCGGATCGCGTCCCGCATGTACCCC